>NZ_LT669941.1:2021759-2229242 GCF_900128505.1 Parabacteroides timonensis | reverse complement strand
AGTAGCGTTGTCCAAGGTCAAACATCTTAAAAAGAAATTAAGGTGGTTATAGCGTTGGGGATCCACCTCTTCCCATTCCGAACAGAGAAGTTAAGCCCAACCACGTCGATGGTACTGCGTAAAAGTGGGAGAGTAGATAGCCGCCGTTTTAGTCAGGTCGAAAGACTGAAAAGGTAGAAAGGAATCAATCGAAAGGTTGGTTCCTTTTTTTGTTTTATGACTATCCATAAATACATTATTTGTTTTTGATTTATATTAATTTTGTGGACTAAGTAACAACTACTTGTGGAATAATTCCACGAAAGTATTTTTTATTAAAGAAGCAGCTCTATCTTGTTATAGGTTTATGTCGTTAATATTTAATAGTATAGCGTTTTTTAACAGATTGTATTGAACAATGGTACGATTATTTCATTCTTACAATAGAGAGATAGAACAATAGAATATTTAAATGTCATTTATAGATATTAGTAATGGTAGGAGAAAGATTAGTAAAAGGAAGTATCGTATTAGTCGCCCTTTTAATGCTGGCAACAGGTTGTCGTAAAAAAGAAGAACCGTTGCGTCCCCTTGTCATTGTAGACAAGCCTCAGAAAGAAGATGTGCAAATATTTGGTGAATACGTAGGACGTATCCGTGCAGCGAGTTATGTAGAGATACATGCCCGTGTAGAAGGTTACCTCGAAAAGATGTTATTCGTAGAAGGTAAACAGGTAAAGCAGAACGAGCCTTTGTTTATAATCAATTCAGCACTCTATAAGGCCCGTGTAGAAAAAGCAAGAGCACAGTTGAAGAAGAATGAAGCGCAGGCGGCAAAAGCCAAAAGAGATGTGGAACGTTTGCAGCCCTTGTATGAACAACATGCTGCCAGTCAGTTGGATCTCGATAACGCATTGGCTTCTCTGGATGATTCAGAAGCTAATATAGCTATGAGTAAAGCTGACCTCGACCAGGCACAGCTGGAACTCGGTTATACAACTGTAACTTCCCCGATTGCCGGATATATCAGTGAACGTTTTGTCGATGTCGGTGCCTTAGTTGGTCCCGGTGTTAATTCAAAACTGGCTGCTGTTGTAAAAAGCGATACGGTATTGGTTGATTTTAAAATGACAGCACTGGATTATTTGCGTGCTGAGCGTCGTAATATTAAATTTGGTGAGCAGGATACAACCCGTTCCTGGCAACCGACCGTCACTGTAACCCTTGCCGATAATTCAGAATATCCGGTAAAAGGAATTGTTGATTTCGCCGATCCGATCGTTGATCCACAAACAGGAACTTTCGGTGTACGTGCAGAATTAGCTAATCCGAATCAGAAATTACTTCCAGGACAGTTTACCCGTGTGAAACTATTATTAGATGTACGTGAACGTGCAATCGTTGTTCCCCGGAAAGCTATCTCTATTGAACAAGGTGGTGTTTTCATTTACATTATTCGTCGTGATAATGTTGCGGAGAAACGTTTTGTACAGACAGGACCGGAAATAGGTAATAATATTGTTATCGAGCGTGGTCTTGGTGAAAATGAATCCGTCGTTGTAGAAGGTTATCATAAGTTAGTTCCCGGTATGTTGGTTCGTCCGGTTCAGGCTGGTGATGATAAAGCAGTCGAAGCATATAGAGAGGAGGCAGGAGAATGAAACCGGGATTCTTTATAGATCGTCCCGTATTCTCGACTGTACTTTCTTTATTAATTGTTATTGTCGGGATTATCGGATTGATGTTGTTGCCGGTGGATCAGTATCCGCAAATCACGCCACCGGTTGTGAAGATTAGTGCCTCTTATCCAGGTGCCAGTGCCTTAACGGTGTCGCAGGCTGTAGCTACACCGATCGAACAGGAATTGAACGGTACTCCGGGTATGATCTATATGCAGAGTAGCAGTAGTAATTCCGGAGGTTTGACTATTACGGTCACTTTTGATGTGTCGGCAGATGCCGACCTGGCTGCTGTAGAAATACAGAATCGTGTGAAACTGGCAGAGTCGCGTCTTCCGTCCGATGTCGTACAAAACGGTATCACGGTGGAGAAGCAATCCGCCAGCCAGTTGATGACATTGAGTTTGAGTTCGGATGATCCTCGCTTTGACGAAATTTACCTGAGTAACTTTGCTACGATCAATGTGCTCGATGTTCTTCGCCGTATTCCGGGAGTGGGACGTGTATCGAATATCGGTAGCCGTTATTATGGTATGCAGATATGGGTATATCCCGATCGTCTTGCCAATATGGGATTGACGGTAAAAGATATCCAGAATGCCTTGAAAGAACAAAACAGCGAATCGGCAGCCGGTGAGTTAGGAAAACAACCCGTTATCGATGTCGATGTCACTATACCTATTACGGCCCGTGGCCGTCTTTCGACAGTGAAGGAGTTTGAGGATATTGTCGTTCGTGCTAACCAGGACGGTTCTATCGTCCGTTTGCGTGATGTTGCCCGTATCTCATTGGAAGCCTCTTCCTATTCTACTGAAAGTGGAATAAATGGGGAGAATGCTGCTATCCTCGGTATTTATATGTTACCGGGGGCTAATGCGCTGGAAGTTGCTACCAACGTGAAGGAAGCTATGAAAGAGATCAGCCAGAACTTCCCGGAAGGGCTGGAATATAAATTCCCGTTTGATATGACGGAATATATTTCACAATCTATCCATGAAGTTTATAAGACATTGTTTGAAGCCTTGTTCTTGGTTGTATTGGTGGTATTCCTGTCGTTGCAGAACTGGCGTGCCGCTTTGATTCCGACTATTGCTGTACCTATTTCTTTGATCGGTACTTTCGGATTCATGTTGATCATGGGATTTTCATTGAATATGCTGACCTTGTTGGGATTGATCCTGGCTATCGGTATTGTGGTGGATGATGCTATTGTAGTAGTGGAAAATGTGGAGCGTGTAATGCATGAGGAAAAACTGACACCCCGCGAAGCTACCCATAAGGCAATGCATGAGTTGACCGGCGCTTTGATTGCAACTTCAATGGTACTGGCTGCCGTATTTGTCCCTGTAAGTTTCCTGAGCGGAATTACCGGTGCGTTATATCGTCAGTTCTCTATAACGATTGTCGTTTCAGTATTACTTTCAACGGTAGTAGCTTTGACATTGAGCCCTGCAATGTGTGCCTTGATCTTGCGTCCGACAACCGGAAAGAAGAACTTCGTGTTCCGTAAAATCAATATTTGGTTACATAAAGGAAATAATAAATATATCCATTTGTTGTCAAAGGCTATCGGGAATCCCAAACGGATATTGGCAGGTTTCGGTATGGTACTTGTTTTCATATTTGTACTGAACCGTTTCATTCCGACCAGTTTTATCCCAGAAGAAGACCAGGGCTTTTTTACAGTGGAATTGGTAATGCCCGAAGGAGCAACCCTTGAGCGTACCCGTAAGGTGACCGACCGTGCTATCGAGTTTTTGGAGAAACAACCGGCTGTGGCTTATGTGCAAAACGTAACAGGTAGCAGTACTCGTGTGGGAACGTCACAAAGTCGTTCTACCCTTACCGTTATCCTGAAACCCTGGGAAGAACGTAAGTCTTCCGGTATGGGGGTTGAAGATGTTATGGAAGTAGCCCGTAAGGAATTTGAATATTATCCAGAGATATTAGCTTATCTGAACCGTCCGCCTGTTATTCCCGGACTGGGAGAAAGCGGAGGCTTGGAAATGCAGCTGGAAGCCCGTGGAGAAGCCAGTTGGGAAAATCTGGTAAGTGCAACCGATACTTTTATGCTGTATGCATCGAAGGCACCGGAACTGACCGGTGTGTCTTCTGCTCTGCAACCGCAGATCCCCCAATTATATTTTGATGTGGATCGCGACCGAGCTAAATTCCTAGGTATTCCGCTGACCGATATCTTTTCGACAATGAAAGCTTATCTGGGATCGGTGTATGTGAATGACTTCAATATGTTTAATCGTATATATAAGGTCTATATTCAGGCAGAAGCGCCTTACCGTGCGACTCCGGAAAGTCTGGGATTATTCTTTGTAAGAGCACAGAATGGTTCGATGGTTCCTTTGACTGCGTTAGGTACGACAAGCTATACAACCGGACCTGGTACGATCAAGAAGTTCAATATGTTCTCTACGGCTGCAATCAGTGCCGTGGCCGCACCAGGATACAGTTCCGGAGAGGCGATGGCTGCTATGCAACAGATCGCCCGCGAACATCTGCCGGATAATATCGGTGTGGAATGGAGTGGATTGTCTTATCAGGAAAAGAAAGCCGGAGGACAGACTGGTATGGTACTTGCACTTGTTTTCCTGTTCGTTTTCCTTTTCCTGGCAGCACAGTATGAAAGTTGGATTGTACCAATTGCTGTATTGTTGTCGTTGCCGGTTGCTGCCTTGGGAGCTTATCTGGGGATTTGGGCTACCGGATTGCATAACGATATCTATTTCCAGATTGGGCTTGTTACCTTGATTGGTCTGGCGGCAAAGAATGCGATCCTGATCGTAGAGTTTGCCAAGGTACAGGTGGATGCAGGTGTCGATGTCATCAAAGCGGCCATTCATGCTGCTCAGATGCGTTTCCGTCCCATTTTGATGACTTCCCTGGCTTTTGTATTGGGAATGCTTCCAATGGTGTTGGCTAGTGGGCCGGGTTCGGCTTCTCGTCATAGTCTCGGAACCGGAGTATTCTTTGGTATGCTGGTGGTTATTACTGTGGGAATTGTGCTGGTTCCGTTCTTCTTTGTCTTTATTTATAAAGTAAAGAAGGTATTGAAACTGGAGAAGGTTAGCCAGATTATTCCGAAGGAGAAAATTCTCCGGAAGAGAAAGCTGTTTCTTTTTATTGCAGTTGTGACGGTTGCGTTGGTTTCGCTTTCTTCTTGTAAGTTAGGGGAAAAGTATGCCCGTCCGGACTTGAATCTTCCGGTCCGGTTTGAAGGAGAATCGGATACTCTTTCCGTAGAGAACATTCCTTGGGAAAGTCTGTATGCCGATACAACTTTGCAACGGTTGATCACAACGGCCTTGGAGAATAATAAAGATATGAAGATCGCAGCTGCCAAGATCAAAGAGATGATGGCTGCCAAACGTATCACTTTTGCCGAACAATTCCCTGAAATCGGAGCACGTATTTACGGACAGAAGGAGCGTTTGAACTATGGCGGTGATAATCCGAAACCCGATCCTGAATATGGGGCAAAGCTGACCCTCTCATGGGAACTCGACTTATGGGGAAACCTGCGTTGGGCGAATGAAGCCGGTATTGCTGCCTACCTGCAATCGGTAGAGGCCCAACGTAGCCTTCAACTGACTTTAGTGGCAGAAGTGGCCGCTGCTTATTATGAATTGTGTGCTCTCGACCGGCAGTTGAATATTGTTCGTCAGACGTTGGAGGCTCGCCGTGAAGGTGTTCGTTTGGCTAAACTTCGCTTTGAAGGTGGTTTGACATCTGAGACATCTTACAACCAGGCATTGGTAGAGTTGGCCCGTACAGAAACGCTTGTTCCCTCGTTGGAACGTCAGGTCAGGATAAAGGAAAATGATATATCCCTTTTGTTGGGAGAATATCCCGGCTATATTCCCCGTGGATTATCTCTTGGCCAACAACGTTTACCCGATGCATTGCCGGTAGGGTTACCATCTGCTTTATTGGAGCGTCGTCCCGATATGCGGCAAGCGGAATTGAAACTGCGTGAAGCCAATGCCAAGGTAGGAGTTGCCTATACCGACCTATTCCCGAAGATCAGTCTGACAGGAAACTTCGGTATTGAAAGTGAAGAATTAGGCGACCTGTTGAAGAGTCCGGCCTGGTTCCTGGCGGGCGACCTGCTTCAACCGCTTTTCGCAATGGGAAAAAACAAGGCAAAGCTAAAAGCCTCGAAAGCCCGTTACGAACAGGAAGTTTACAGTTATCAGAAGAGTGTGATCGGTGCCTTTAAAGAGGTAAACGATGCTATTATCACGATCCGCAAAGCAAAAGAGATTCGCTTCTCTCAGGAGAGATTGGAGTCTGCGTCTGCTAAATATGTTAAGCTGGCAGAACTGCAATATATCAATGGAGTAACCAATTATATCGACGTATTGGATGCACAGCGTGGATATCTGGATGCCCAGATCAGCTTGAATAATGCCGTACTGAATGAACTACTGGCGGTAGTCTATCTTTATAAAGCATTAGGGGGAGGATATACTCTTTCTCATGAGGTGACAGATTAGTTCTTGAAGATATTATCTTTATAAAGTAGTAACAGGTTTTTCTGTGGAAAGTACCTGTTACTACTTTTTTTATTTGGAGAATCGCCAACTGCTAACTTATTCCTATCTTTGTATTTCTAAAAACAATAAAGACAGGAATCGCGATGCCATTAAATTTACAAAAGAATTTACCCGCTATTGAGCTTCTTAAAAAGGAACACATCTTTGTGATGGATTCCTTACGAGCTTCGGAACAGGATATCCGCCCTCTACGTGTGGTGGTATTAAACCTGATGCCGTTGAAGATAACAACGGAGACCGATCTGATCCGTTTGCTGAGTAATACACCTTTACAGGTTGAGCTTGACTTTATGAAGATAAAGGGCCATACTCCAAAGAATACCCCGATCGAACATATGCAGGAGTTTTATAAAGACTTCGACGAAATAGAGAAAGATTATTATGATGGAATGATCATTACCGGTGCGCCGGTAGAGCAGATGCCTTTTGAAGATGTGAGTTACTGGGAGGAAGTGACTACGATCTTTGACTGGGCACGCACGCATGTGACTTCTACATTATATATATGCTGGGCGGCACAGGCTGGGTTGTATCATTTCTATGGTGTTCCTAAATATGATTTGCCGGCGAAGATGTTCGGTGTTTTCCGTCATACGTTGCGGGAGCCTTCTTTACAGATATTCCGTGGATTCGATGATGAGTTTTATGTACCTCACAGTCGTCATACGGAGATCCGCCGTGAAGATATCCGTAAGGTACCGGAACTGACATTACTTTCCGAAAGTGAAGAGTCTGGCGTTTATATGGCGATGTCGCGTGGAGGACGTGAATTCTATATTACCGGACATTCGGAATATTCGCCTTATACATTGAGCGATGAATATATCCGCGACTTGAATAAGGGGCTTCCTATTTCGGTCCCTCACAACTATTATCGTAATAATGATCCGGCTCAGGGCCCGGTTGTCCGTTGGCGTGGTCATGCCAACCTGCTCTTTACGAACTGGCTGAATTATTATGTTTATCAGGAAACCCCATTCAATATCGAAGATATCAAAAACTTAGGAAGTCTGTAAATAGTTGTCACTTGTCAACTGTCAACTGAAATAAAGTATGTCAATCAAACCCCGTCGTATAGAACTCCTGGCTCCGGCAAAGGATTTAACATGTGGCATCGAAGCTATCAACCATGGTGCCGATGCCGTGTATATCGGTGCTCCCAAATTTGGTGCGCGTGCTGCTGCCGGAAATTCTTTGGACGATATCCGTGCCCTTTGTGATTATGCACATCTGTATAATGCCCGTATCTATGTGGCATTAAACACTATACTTCGTGAAGATGAATTATCGGAAGCAGAACAGTTGATCCGGCAACTTTACCAGGCCGGAGCCGATGCTCTGATCGTACAGGATATGGGGATTACCCGTTTGAACCTGCCGCCTATTCCTTTGCATGCCAGTACCCAGACGGATAACCGCACGCCGGAGAAGGTCAAGTTCCTGGAGGCTGCCGGATTTACACAGGTCGTTCTGGCACGTGAATTGTCACTGAACGAGATTCGTCAGATATCCGAACAGACGACTGTGCCGTTGGAGGTCTTTGTGCATGGTGCTTTATGTGTCAGTTACAGCGGTCAGTGTTATTTGAGCGCTGCGCTTAGCGGTCGAAGTGCCAATAGGGGGGAATGTGCTCAATATTGCCGTTTACCCTACTCAATGGTAGATGCGAATGGAACGGAGATCGTGCATGATAAGCATTTGTTGTCTCTTAAAGATATGAACCGTTCCGATCAGCTGGAAGCATTGCTCGATGCGGGTGTTTCGTCGTTGAAGATAGAAGGGCGGTTGAAAGATGTCACCTATGTAAAGAATATAACAGCTTATTACCGGAAGAAGCTGGATGCGATTCTGGCGCGTCGTCCGGAATATTGTCGTGCATCGGCAGGAACGAGTAGGTATACGTTTGAGCCGGTGGCAGAGAAGAGTTTTAACAGGGGATTCACTCCGTTTTTCCTGCATGAACGAAGCAAAGATATTACAGCATTCAATACGCCTAAGTCGCTGGGGGAACCGGTTGGAACAGTAAAAGAGCTGAAAGGAAACTCGTTTACAGTGGCTGGTCTGAAGCAGTTGAATAATGGCGATGGTCTGGTCTTTTTTAATGGCAGGGGTGAGCTGGAGGGTTTCCGTGTGAACAAGGTAGAAGCCAACCGTGTCTTTCCGCTGGATATGCCGGACATAAAGCCGAAGACACCTCTTTATCGTAATTTCGATCAGGTATTTGAAAAGCAGTTGGCAAAACCGTCTGCTGAGCGTAAGCTTTCTGTAAAGATAGAGTTTTTGGATAACTCTTTCGGCTTTACCTTAGTGATGGAAGATGAAACAGGTGCCCGCGTCATGCTTACTGAGTCATTTACTAAAGAATTAGCTCGTCGTGACCAGGCAGACAATATCCGTACCCAGCTTTCCAAATTAGGTAATACACCGTTCGAAGCCTCGGAGATTGTCGTACAGATGAGTGAGAACTGGTTTGTCCCTTCCTCTTTACTGGCGGATATGCGTCGTAAAGCAGTGGAGAAGTTACAGGCTGACCGTGCTATCCGTTATCAGCGGGAACTGGCACGTAAGGTAGAGCCAACAAAAGAGATTCCGTTCCCTGAAAGGCAATTAACTTATCTGGGAAATGTGTCGAACAGCCGGGCAACCGCTTTTTACAAGGTACATGGAGTAGAGAGTGTTGCCGAAGCATTCGAATTGAAGCCTGAAAAGGATGTTCCATTGATGTTTACCAAACATTGCCTGCGGTATAGTATGGGATGGTGTCCGACTTATCAAAAACAGAAATCTCCGTATAAGGAACCGTACTATCTGTTATATAAAGACACCCGGCTCCGCCTGCAGTTCGATTGCAAGCGGTGCCAGATGTTGGTGTATAAAGCGGAAGAATAAGGAAAAGATGCTACTTCTTGCTATAAACAATGATTCACTTTAAACTATAATATAACATCTACTAATTATGAAACAACATCTATTAGCCTTTGTACTTATCTTGTTTACTCTTATATCCTGTACGGATAAACCGCTCGATCCCTCTAAACCCGTCTATGTGACAGTAAAAACGACGATGGGAGATGTAACCGTTATGTTGTATGACGATACGCCGCTGCATCGGGATAACTTTATCAAACTGTGCCAGTCCGGCGAATATGAAGGAATGTTGTTCCATCGCATTATCAAAGATTTTGTTGTGCAGGGCGGCGATCCTACAAGTAAAGCTCATGAACCTGGCGTATTATATGGCGATGGCGACGGAGGTTATACCGTTCCTGCCGAGATACTCCCGAACCATTTCAATAAACGTGGTGCCTTGATCGACGCTAAAGAAGGAGATGATGTGAATCCCGAACGCGCTTCAGCTGGCACTCAATTCTGCTTTGTACAGGGAAAAGTGCTGAGTGATGCCGAACTGGATCAGAAAGAAGCACGTATTAATGAAATCCGCCGCAATTGGCTATACTATAAATTTATGGATCAACTGAAGAAAGAAGATCCCTCATTGGCTGTCGAGTCGATGGAAACGGAACTGACCAATCGCGCTTTGATCATGGTGGAAGATACTTTAGCAGAACTGGGACCGTACGTTATTCCGGCCGAACAACGAGAGGTGTATAAAACGGTAGGAGGTGTTCCCCATCTGGATAGTTCGGTGACGATCTTCGGAGAAGTGGTTGATGGTTTTGATATTGTAGAGAAAATGTCGCTGGTGAAAACCGATAAGAATGACCGTCCCGTGCATGACGTCATGATCAAATCGACCAAGGTATTCCAGAAATAGGGTATTTCACAAAACAAGAAGCCTATTGTATGTTGTTCTATATAAAGTAATCAAACATACATATAGTCATGAAGAAAATAGTAATCAGAGGTGCAACCGGCTATGTAGGTTCTGCCATTTCTTGAGTTCTGCGGCGAATATGGCGCCCGGTCAGCGTACTGGGAAATTTCGTTTGGGCAAGGATGAATTGATCGTCGACGAAAGCGGCGAGAGTGCTATCTCCGTCGAAGATTATGCCGTAGCTATGATCGACGAACTCGAACAGGAGAAACATCATAAAGAACGGTTTACTCTTGGGTATTAAGGTTAGTGTTTTGATGGTAGTTGTTTTACACTTATTATTCTTATCTTTGCTAGGCAGTAAAGACAAGATAGAAGTAAAAATGCATAATTATGACAAAGATTAAAAACATTGTATTCGATCTGGGAGGAGTCCTGATCGATCTGAGCCATGATCAGGCAGTCCGTCGTTTTGAAGAGATCGGTGTAGTGGATGCAGCACAACTGCTTGATCCCTACGAGCAAAAAGGTATTTTCCTGGAAGTAGAGAACGGAACGATCACAGCCGACGAGTATTGCCAGAAATTGCGTGAACACACAGGAAAAGATTTATCTTATGAAGAGATAAAACATGCCTGGCTAGGTTTTATTGTCGATGTTCCTCAATACAAGCTCGGCCATCTGTTGAAACTCCGCGAACATTACAATGTTTATCTTTTAAGTAATACGAATCCGATCATTCAGGAAGGTTGGGCCCGGACCGATCAGTTCAGTGCTGCCGGACGTCCCATCGGGGATTATTTTGATAAGATGTATACTTCCTATGAGGTGGGCGTGACTAAGCCTGATCGAAAAATCTTTGATTATATGATTGCGGATAGCGGTCTTATCCCATCTGAAACTCTTTTCGTCGATGATGCGAAGAGTAACGTGGAGGTAGGCCGTAATCTTGGCTTTCAAGCCTATCAACCTGCGAATGGAGAGGACTGGCGTGAGGCAGTCGATAAGATATTGAATCAGTAATTTCCTGGAGAATATAAGGAATACAAAAAAGCCGGAAGAAACAGTAATGCTTCTTCCGGCTTTTTATATATTTAAACGGCTATTTATTGGATACCGCGTTCGCGCAGTCTTTCTTGCCATTTCCAGGCAGAAGCCAATGTATCAGCCAATGTTTCTTTTGCAGTCCAACCCAATACTTTGTTAGCACGTTCCGGATTAGCCCAAACCTTTTCGATATCACCTTCGCGACGGCCTACGATCTTGTGAGGAACTTTTACGCCGGTAGCTTTTTCGAATGTGTTGATCAGTTCCAGTACGGTTACACCGTTTCCGGTTCCCAGGTTGAAATATTCAACATTTGCATCTGTCTTGCCGCCCAGCATGCGATCCATAGCGATCACGTGTGCTTTGGCCAGATCGACAACATTGATATAATCGCGGATACAAGAACCGTCAGGAGTATCGTAATCGTCACCGAATACACTTAGTTCCTTACGGATACCCATAGCAGTCTGAGTCAGATACGGGATCAGGTTCTGAGGAACACCGTTAGGTAATTCGCCGATTTCTGCACTCGGGTGAGCACCGATCGGGTTGAAGTAACGCAGGATAATGCTCTTGAACGGAGCGTTTGCGTGAATTGTATCGCGGATGATTTCTTCGTTGATCTGTTTTGTATTACCGTAAGGAGAAGTAGCCGGTTTGATCGGTGCATCTTCTGTTACAGGCAAGTTTTCAGGATCCGGCTGTCCGTAAACGGTACAGGAAGAAGAGAACACGATACCTTCGATATTGAATTCAGGCATCAGTTCCAACAGGTTGACCAGCGTAACGACGTTGTTGCGGTAGTACTTCAACGGTTGTTGAACAGATTCGCCGACTGCTTTGCTGGCAGCGAACAGGATGATACCGTTGATACCCGGGTGAGCCTTCAATGCTTCGCGGGTTCCTTCTTTATCTTTTAAATCCAGCTTGATGAATTCAGGGCGGATACCGGTGATCTTTTCAATACCGTCCAGTACTTCGATGTTGGAATTTGACAGGTCGTCGATGATCACTACATCGTAGCCTGCATTCTGCAACTCAACTGTAGTGTGAGAGCCAATATATCCGGTTCCACCTGCTACTAAGATTTTCTTTTTCATGCTAGTCTCTATTTAGATTAATTATACGATTCCAGAGAATCCCATAAACGCCATAGCCAGTAAACCGGCAGTAATAAGCGCAATAGGGGTACCTTTCATACCTTCGGGAACGTGGGTCAATGCCAACTGTTCTCTAATCCCTGCAAAGATAACTAAAGCTAGCGCAAATCCAATAGCTGTGGAGATCGCATATACAACAGATTCCAATAAATTATATTCTTTTTGTATGACAAGTATAGCCACACCTAAAATACAACAGTTGGTGGTAATCAACGGGAGGAACACGCCGAGTGCCTGGTAGAGGGCCGGTGAAACTTTTTTGAGAATAATTTCCACCATCTGTACCAAGGCTGCAATGATCAGGATAAAACTGATTGTCTGCATGAACCCAAGCCCGAATTTATCTAATACATATTTCTGGACCAGGAAGGTAACGATGGTTGCAATTGTAAGCACGAATGTTACTGCTGCACCCATACCTGCCGCTGTTTCCACCTTCTTGGAAACGCCCAAGAAAGGACAGATTCCGAGGAACTGCGCTAATACAACGTTATTAACGAATACGGCTGCGATAAATATTAGTATATATTCCATATCTTTCGTTTTTTAATATCAGGCTTTACGCAATTTGTTTACAATAGCAATCAGGTAGCCCAGTGCGATGAAAGCACCCGGCGCCAGTACGAAGATCAGCGAACCGAATTGTTCAGGCATAAGAGTCAGGCCGAATAATTTTCCTGTACCCAATAATTCACGTATGGCACCTAGCAGTGTAAGTGCCAGGGTGAAACCGAGTCCGATACCCAGTCCGTCGAATGCGGAAGAAACGACGCCATTTTTAGCGGCGAAAGCTTCTGCACGTCCTAATACGATACAGTTTACTACAATCAACGGAATGAATAGTCCCAGGCTGGCATACAATGCGGGAACGAAAGCTTCCATACACATTTGTACTACCGTAACGAATGTCGCGATAATAACGATATATCCGGGGATACGTACCATATCCGGAATAAGATTCTTCATTGCGGAGATCGCCATGTTGGAACAGATCAATACAAACATGGTTGCAAGTCCCATACTCATACCGTTCAGTGCTGAAGAGGTTGTACCAAGAGTTGGACACATACCCAGCAGTAAAACAAATGTCGGGTTCTCTTTGATGATACCGTTCATCAATATTTTCAGATTACTCATTGTCGTTTCCTCCCTCTTTAGTGTTAGCAGTTGCACCGGTTACTCCGTCAGTACCAGAGAATGCGCTGTAAGCGCGGTTCACTGCGTCCAGGAATGCGCGGCTGGTGATGGTTGCTGCTGTGATAGCGTCCACGTCTCCACCGTCTTTAGTTACTTTTAGCGGTCCGCTTGTCAGGTCGCGTCCCAGCACACTTTGTTTGTTCTTATCTGCACTAAACCATTCCTGCATCTTGGCACCGAGACCCGGAGTTTCCGCATGCTGCAATACTGAATAGTTTAACAGTTTTCCAGTTTTATCGAATCCGACGATTACTTTAATCTCGCCGCTGAATCCTTTCTTGGTGTTACTTTCAACGGCAGCACCTACGAATTCACCGCCTTTGGTAGCCGGGTAGATCTTTAGTGAATCGCCATCACCAGTAACGGCCATATAGGCATCTTCCGACGGTTTGTTGTCGAACTCAGGGGTAACAGCTTTGATCGCTGCTTCCAGCGCAGCCGCTTTGGAGGCGGCAATCGGACCGGTGGTGTACATGTTCACTCCGGCTAATATCGCTCCGGCCGCCACACAAATGATGGTAAGCGACAAAAGCATATTGGGTAATGTTGATTTTAGTTTTGCCATGCTTATTTCCCTCCAAAATGTTTAGGTTTGATATAACTGTTGATCAGCGGGGTAAATGCATTCATAATAAGAATAGCAAACGACATACCTTCCGGATAAGAGCCGAACAAACGGATTACTGTGGTCAGGATACCGATACCGACACCGTACACTAACATTCCGTTCTTGCTCATCGGGGAAGTCACATAGTCGGTTGCCATAAAGATAGCTCCCAACATCAAACCTCCCGACAGCAGGTGAACGAACGGGCTTGCGTATTGAACCGGATTGACCAGATGCATAATACCTGTAAATACAAATACCGTAACCAGGATGGAAACAGGAATCTGCCAGGTAATGATCTTTTTCCATAACATATAGCATAGTCCCAGAAGCAATGCCAACGCACTTACTTCACCGAGGCTACCACCCATTTTCCCGAGTAGCATATCAACGAGTGTCGGTAACTTGTCTAAAGCACCTTCGTTCATTAATGACAAGACGGTTGCACCCGTTGTTGCGTCTGTATAAGCTGTCAACTGACCAACTTCCGGCCAGGTTGTCATCTGTGCCGGGAAAGAGATCAACAGAAATACACGACCGACCAATGCCGGGTTGAAGATGTTGTTTCCTAATCCGCCGAACGACATCTTACCGATACCGATCGCAGCCAGCGCACCAATCAGGATGATCCATACGGGTAGGTTGGAGGGTAAGTTGAATGCGAGCAAGACACCGGTCAGGATGGCTGAACCGTCGCATACGGTCGGTTCCTTTTTCATCAGGAACTTCTGGATCAGATATTCAAAAAGGACACAGGCTATAACTGATGTTGCAGTAACGATCAATGCACCCAGTCCGAAATAGTAGAGGGATACCAGGAAAGCCGGAACAAGGGCAATCAGTACACCATACATATTTTTACTTATGCTGTCGCCACCGTGGATATGGGGCGAAGGAGATACTATTAAATTATTTTCCATATTGCTCTTTATTATGACTTTCGTGCCCGTATAATACCCATTACTTTTCCTTTACCTGAACGGATATAATCCAGTAACGGACGGTTAGCCGGACAAGTATAACTACAAGAACCGCACTCGATACAGTCGGTTATATAATTCTTTTCTGCCAGATCCCATTCGGTGAATTCTGTTGCATTCATCAGCAGGGTTGGGTTGAGGCCCATCGGACAAACATTTACGCATTTGGCACAGCGGATGCAATCATACACCGGTTTGCGTACGGATTCTTCCTTAGTCAGCAGCAGTACGCCTGAACTACCTTTGGTTACCGGTACTTCCGGACTGATCAGCGCTTTACCCATCATCGGACCGCCGCCGATCACTTTACCTGTGTTTTCGGGGATACCGCCGGCCGCTTCAATCAGTGCACTGATCGGTGTGCCCATACGAACCAGGAAGTTGGATGGATTGGCAACCGCTTTACCTGTGACGGTTACGACACGTTCGAACAATGGTTTGTTTTTCATCACCGCTTCATATACTGCATAAGCCGTACCGACGTTCTGTACAACTGCCCCGGCGGAGATGGGAAGTGCCCCGCTCTTTACCTGTCGGCGGATCACTGCATCGATCAATTGCTTTTCACCTCCCTGCGGATATTGTACTTTCAGCGGCATGATCTCGATACCTTTATAGGCGGCAGCGAGTTTTCCTAAATGAGCAATGGCATCGGGTTTGTTGTTTTCGATACCGATCACGGCCTTTGTAACGTTTACGGCTTTCATAAGCAGTGTAACACCAACCAGGATCTGCTCTGCTTTTTCCATCATCAATGAATGGTCGGAAGTTAGATAAGGCTCGCATTCGACGGCATTGATGATAATGATTTCTGCTTTGCTTCCGGGAGGAGGCATCAGTTTTACCTGTGTCGGGAAAGTTGCACCTCCCAGACCAACGATGCCGGCGGCAGCAATTTTGTCAACAATCTCTTTGGATGGTAGCGGGCATTCTTTTACGAGTGTCTCGCTGCGATCGATGGATTCTTCCCATTCGTCACCTTCCACATCAATATAGATAGCGGGACGTTTGTATCCGCTAGCGTCGAGAGCATTGTCTATTTTGTTTACTTTACCGGATACCGACGAGTGGATATTTGCCGATACAAAACCTCCGGCTTTCGCCAGGAGCGTACCTACCTTGACCTGATCACCTTTCTTTACCACAGCCTGGGCTGGAGCTCCGATATGCTGGCTCAATGGTATAATGACCTGCTTGGGTATAGCCAGTCCGGTGATTTTCTTTCCGGCAGACAATTTATTTTCGGGTGGATGTATACCGCCGATTCGAAATGTCCTTAGCATACTATTAGATTTTTATTTTTGAGTTGTTTCTTCTGTTGTTTTTGTTTCGGGCGCTGTTGCTGGCATAGCTTCGGCTTTCGGAGCCGGTGCTGCTTTGGGCGTTACAGGCTTTACTTTGTCGGCGTCCACAACTGGGGTAGCTTCTTTACGGGGCGGGAAGTTCAGTTCATGAATGGCTCCGGTAGGACATACGGCTACACATTTGCGGCACAGGCGGCATTTACGGTAGTCGATGTAAGCCACATTGTTTTCTAGTGTGATTGCCTCGAACGGACATTCTTTCACACATTTACCACAACCGATACATGCATTGGCACAAGCTTTCTTGGCAACGCCTCCCTTGTCTTTATTCACACAGCTTACGAAAATACGGCGTGATTTCGGACCTTTCTTGCGCAGTTCGATGATGTTTTTCGGACAAGCCTTGACACAGGCACCGCAGGAAGTACATTTGTCCTCTACCACTTCCGGTAGTCCGGTAGTCGGATTGATGTGGATCGCATCGAAAGCACAAACTGTCACACAATCACCAAAGCCCAGGCAACCAAATGTACAGTTTGTTTCGCCACCATACAGGGAAGATGCAATGGTACAACTTTGTACGCCATCATAACGGTTGGTACGCGGACGGGCTTCGCAGGTTCCGTTGCAACGGACAACGGCTACCATCGGTTCGGCTGCTGTAGCTTCCATACCAAGGATGGAGGCTACTTTACCCATTGTTTCGGCTCCACCGACCGGACACAAAAGTCCTTCCAATGAATCAGCTTTTACGCAGGCAGTAGCAAAACCACCGCAACCAGGATATCCGCAACCTCCGCAGTTGGCTCCGGGAAGTGCTTCCTGAACTTGTGCGATACGAGGATCTTCGTATACTTCGAACTTCTTGGAGGCGGCGTAGAGGAATACTGCACCGATGGCTCCAATGGCTCCTAATGAAATAACGGCAATTAAAATCATGATATTTGATCAATTAAGTTTTTTCAAGGTAAATATGAATTTTCTTTTTAGTTTTTCGCGTAAAAAGTATAGTATGCAGTAGTAGGGAACTAATAGTAATAGACCGGTTAACCCGCTGGTTGTTTCGTCCCATTGCAAATAATTTCCTGCTACAATGGCCGCGACTACAATGATCAACGGAAGAATGAAGGCCAGTAATACCGCTTGTAGTCCGAGTGAGCTCTGACCGCATAGCGTAACTTCTTCGTTTATGTGGAATCTGCCGGAGTTGGGATCATTCACTTCAATGATCTTCTCTTTCTGATCGGATGCACTGCACATACCCTTTGCGTGGCAACCGGAACAGGCCGATTGTTGAATGATCCTGACAAAGATCGTATCGCCTTCGATCTTTTCGATTCTACCGTTGTGATTGATACTTTCGCTCATGTTTGTAATCTCGACATTGCAAAACCAGGGCAAAAGTAAGGATTATTTAGATAATATGTCACGATTAACAAAGTTTATTACAGAAATAATTGAGCTTTACTTACCATTTGTAATTAAAACCAAAGCTCAAGAGTTCGTTGATCTGTAAATAGCTGTTGAAGTCTTCGTTTTTCGCAACACCGTCATCATAGCGTATATGCAAGTTGATCCGTGTTGAAAAGAATCGACTGATTTGTAAATTGAATGTGTTTTCAAATTCACCGGTAATACGATGGTAGTCCGTGAAGTAGTAAAAACGGGAAGTCCAACTTACATTTCGATTGATATTGAATGTCATATTAGATTCAATTTTCGAACCGATCTGACTTTGAGAGTTTCTGTATTTGTTTACATCATCAGGCAGTTCGCTGGCATTATCCTTTTCTTTGAAACCGTGTCGTTTCAAATCCATATCTATCCCCTTTTCTCTACTATACATATAGTTGTAAGAGAAAGGTGCAACATTGACATTCAGTTTAACATTACGATGTCTGGCTTTTGTTATGGTTTTTTCTAACTCGTACTTCATACCAATACCGGTATTGAAAGTCATAGGGGCGAGAAATGCCGATAACTTTGTATTGCTGTTTTGGGCATAATTAGTCACGACTTGCGTATTAAAGCTAATGTCAACTGTATAATACCATTTGTTAAAAGCCTTGTAACCGAACAAAGAGTGAAGACGGAGTATCTGGTCATTAATTTTATATGAATGTATGGAATCTGTTTTATCTGGCAATGTGTTCATATTAAGCTTGAATTCCAATTCATTTGTTACCTGTACTTTGTCTTTATTATAGTCGTATTTGAAGTACTGACGGGTATTCATGTTGAAATTCGGATCACCTCCTGCGTTCCAGTTGGGAGAAATATAATTCTGTGAAAATTGCATAGTACTTTCAAAATTCGATGTCCAGTAACGTCTTTCCGGAATGAATTTTACCGGAGCATCCACGTCGCTAAAATTGGCTTCGCTTTCTATTTTGATTAGTTCCGGTTCGTAATTCGTTTTCTTGATTACTTTGGCTACAACCTTATCCTGAGGCAGGTCTCTCATCGAATAACGGAAGTAATCCGGATAGTTCGATTGTACATATTTATATGCTTTGTCTTCTATCTCTTTTTTCAACTCTTCCTGCTTGAATAAAGTATCGGGAGTGAACGGCAAAGGTAACTGTTCATTCTTTACCCAGAAGTTTTCTTTATAGAATGTAAGATCCTTCGGTAATAGTTCGCCTTTAAACACAATCGGTAAGAACAAAGGGTTGACGATCACTGTATCGCGAAAGGTCATATTATTATCGAATATAGTAGAGGCGTCACGTACCAGGCGGGCCCAGTACATCGCTTCATCGGATATTTCCACTTCGTCCTTTTTAAGGAAACGAAGTAGATTTTCATTGGGTACGACCGGAGCGGAATACGACCGGTTCTGCTTTTCGAACTGTCCTCGCAGACTTATGATATTATCCAGGTCCGGATCTTCTATTTCAATCATGGGGATAGTATCCGGTACATCACGTTGTGTTACATTATTATTGACGTTAGTTCCGGTAATAACAACCTTTTCCTGCGCTTCTGCCAGGCTTATCAGTGATGTAAATATAGAAAACAGAATGAAGTACCTCTTGATAACCATAATACCTTATAATTTACACTCTTTAAGTATCTAGAGTGCGAAATTAGATAAAAAGTATGAGATGTGCTAATCTTTTACATGATATAACAATCTTAACTCATCTGTTTTTATAACGGGTAGTTAAACAAAATGTTATGTAAGTCAGAACTTTATATGCCAGTGCCTTTCAACTAAGTTTTATATACCTTTCAACTAAATGTTTTGTCACCTAAAACTATTATTTTCTATGCATACAACTAAGTATAAGATGTACTACTTATTATCTATTAGCTGTACTACATATATATTATAAGGTGTACAGATTATTATATGTATATCCTACTACTTATAAATACTGAGTTGTAATCCGGTTGTTAGTTTTATGGGAAGCGAGAAATTGTTTTCAGGCATGTAGTATTTACCGGATGCCTATGCGGTGGTTTGTATTAAATTAAGGTCGAAAAAACTTCCAGACCCTTGTCGTCTGAACGAAAATGACTAACTTTGCGGTTTCGAAATGCAAGTGAGCAATTAAAGATAATTAAAATATTACTATCGTGGCAGATACAAAGTACATCTTCGTTACGGGCGGCGTAGTCTCTTCATTAGGTAAGGGAATTATTGCTGCATCATTGGGTAAACTCCTTCAGGCAAGAGGCTATAAGGTTACTATCCAAAAGTTTGACCCCTACATTAATATCGACCCGGGAACATTGAATCCCTATGAGCACGGTGAATGTTATGTAACCGTAGACGGACATGAGGCGGACCTGGACTTGGGACACTACGAACGTTTCCTGAATGTGCCGACCACGCGGTCGAACAACATTACTACCGGACGTATTTATCAGAGTGTAATAAATAAAGAGCGTAAAGGAGATTACCTGGGTAAAACAGTACAGGTGGTTCCTCATATTACCGATGAGATCAAGCGCAATGTAAAACTGTTGGGATCGAAATATAAATTTGACTTTGTCATTACTGAAATCGGTGGTACGGTAGGTGATATTGAATCACTGCCTTTCATTGAAAGTGTACGCCAGTTGAAATGGGAGTTGGGTAAGAACTGTATGTGTGTACATCTTACTTATGTACCTTACATCGCAGCTGCAAAAGAGTTTAAGACAAAACCGACACAACATTCCGTGAAGCAATTGCAGGAATTAGGTATTCAGCCGGATGTCCTGGTATTGCGAACCGAACATTTATTGAGTAATGACATCACACGTAAGGTAGCTTTGTTCTGTAATGTGGATGCAGATGCAGTCGTTCAGTCTGTCGATGTACCGACAATCTATGAAGTGCCTCTGGTTCTCCAGCGTCAGAATATGGATGTAACTATCCTGAAAAAAATGGGATTGGAAGTAGGTCCGACTCCGGAAATGAAACCCTGGCACGAGTTTTTACAGAAGAAAACCAATGCTACCGAAACAGTAAAGATCGGTTTGGTGGGTAAGTATGTAGAATTGCAGGATGCTTATAAGTCGATCGATGAATCGTTGTTGCAAGCTGCAATTTATAATGACCGCAAACTGGATCTGCATTTGTTCCATTCTGAAAAACTGAACGAAGCGAATGCTGCCGAACAATTGAAGGATATGGACGGTATCCTGATCGCTCCGGGATTCGGGCAACGGGGTATTGAAGGTAAGTTTGCCGCATTGAAATATGCACGCGAACACGATGTGCCTTGCCTGGGTATCTGTCTGGGTATGCAATGTATGGTTATTGAATTTGCACGTGACGTGTTAGGCTTGGCAGATGCGAACTCTACCGAGATGGAGCCGAATACAGAATATAAAGTGATCGACCTGATGGAAGAGCAGAAGAACGTTACCAATATGGGTGGTTCTATGCGTCTGGGGGCATACGATTGTATTTTGCAAAAAGATTCCAGAGCTTATAAAGCTTATGGCAAAGAACATATCCAGGAACGTCATCGTCACCGTTTCGAGTTCAACGGCCAGTATCGTGAACAGTTTGAAGCTGCCGGTATGATGTGCACGGGTGAAAATCCGGAAACAGGATTGGTTGAAGTGGTTGAGATACCTGCACTTAAATGGTTCGTAGGTGTTCAGTTCCACCCGGAATATAACAGTACGGTAGTTAATCCGAACCCGCTCTTTGTCAGCTTTGTAAAAGCCGCTATTGATAATAAATAAGAACGTTATAGATGGATAAAAACACATTATTAGGTTTTCTGCTTATTGGTATTGTTTTATTTGCATTTAGCTGGTTAAACAAACCGACGCCTGAGCAGTTGGAAGCGCAGCGCCGTTATCAGGATTCAATCGCCCAGATTGAACTGAGCAAACAGCTTGATATGCAAAAAGAGGATAGCAAAAGCATAGCTGATAACTCTTTCGATAATTTACCGGACTCTGTGAGAGAGGCCCGGCTGAAAAGTAATTTCGGAGTATTTGCCGACGCAATGACAGGTTCCGACGATGTTACTGTTTTGGAAAATAGCCTCATTGAACTTCATGTCAGCAATAAAGGGGGACGTATCTCTTATGCTCGTCTGAAGGATTATACAACGTACGATGATAAGCCGTTGGTTCTTTTCGAAGGAAAAGATGCATCGCTCGATTTTACGTTGGTGACGGCTACTAACCGTGTATTGAATACCGGTGAAATGTATTTCACTCCGGTTAAGACACAAGATCCGAATCAGTTGATCATGCGTCTGAATACCGGTGAGGGTAGTTCGTTAGACTTTATCTATACGATTAAGCCGGACGACTATATGGTTCAGTTCGACATTAAAGGTTCTGGCCTGAACGGCGTATTGGCTCCAAGCACAACAGCTTTGGATATGGTCTGGAAACAGAAGATCCGTCAGCAGGAACAAGGAATCAAATACGAAAACAGATATACTGCTTTGTATTATAAATTCTTGGCCGATGGCGTAGAGCAGTTGAGCGAAAGTAAAAGTGAAGACAAGAAGGTATCGGGCCGTCTGAAATGGATCGGTTATAAGGATAAGTTCTTTTCGTCTGTGATGATCTCTGGAGAAGGTTTCGAAAGTGCGACTTTCGATTCGAAGATGGTTGAGGCAGACGGTATCGTAAAAGAATTTAAGACAACGACAGCTGTTCCTTTCGACCTGAGAGGAAATGAAGCAACGACATTCCGTTATTTCTTCGGACCGAACAGTTATACCTTGTTGAAATCATTCGATAAAGGTGTTCCTACGGACGATCAGTTGGATCTGGAGCGTTTAGTTCCGCTGGGTGCAAGCGTGTTCCGTTGGGTGAACCAGTATTTCGTTATTCCGATGTTCGATTTCCTGGGTAAATATATCAGTAGTTATGGCTTGATCATCTTCCTGATGACGGTAATCGTGAAATTGATCTTATTCCCATTGACCTATAAGTCTTATATGTCATCTGCAAAGATGCGTGTATTGCGTCCGCAGGTGGAAGAGCTGAATGCTAAATATCCGGGACAGGATAAAGCGGTGGAACGCCAGCGTGCAACAATGGAATTATATAGTCGTGCCGGGGCAAGTCCGATGGCAGGCTGTATCCCGATGTTATTGCAAATGCCGGTATTGATTGCATTGTTCATGTTCTTCCCGTCTGCTATCGAGTTGCGTCATCAGAGTTTCCTTTGGGCGCATGACCTGTCGACTTATGATGCGATCTTCAGTTGGAACAAATACATTCCTATTATTACTCCGTATTTCGGTAACCATATCAGTTTATTCTGTTTACTGATGACGATCACCAACGTTATCTATACCAAGTATAATATGGAAATGACTAATACCGGGCAGCAACAAATGCCGGGTATGAAGGCTATGATGTATATGATGCCACTGATGTTCCTGGTATTCTTTAACCAATATGCGTCGGGTTTGACTTATTATTACTTCATCTCTACATTGATCACGATCGTTCAGACATTAGTGTTCCGTTATACGATCAATGAAGATAAGTTGCTGGCTAAACTGGAAGCAAACAAGAAGAAACCGCAGAAAAAATCAGGTTTCATGAAACGTTTGGAAGAAGCGCAACGTGCTCAGCAGGAGCAATTAAAGAAACAACAACAGCAGAAAAAGAGATAAAATCTTTTTTGTTAGTATAAAAGAAAAGGTGTGTCGACCCGGAGAGGTCAGACACACCTTTTTTCTTATAAGTTGAAGATGTTAATAAAAAGATTGCATATTTTGATCAGGTTATTGAATTTGAATGCTTGGACGTGAGGTTTGTTGTTTTATATTCATATATTTGCAATATTGGGTTATTGGTCAACGTGTGGTTGTTAGGTTATTGTTGACGACTTTTGAGGATCGACGGCAAAATCTTGTTTTGTCGTTTCTAAAAAACATATAAGATGAGTAAGAAAGAAAAGCTTTTACAAGGAGTTGTAACTGGGGTCTTTGTATTATCATGTATCATTTTTTTCCAGTTTTTCGGTTCGGATTATTTGTTTGAAAAGGAGCAGGTCGTTGATTTATCATCGCTATTCGGTGCTGTGTCCGAATGTCAAGGTAAACCGGCATTGCTTGCTTGTTCTTTGGCTAAAATACTCTCATCTTTAATGGTTCCTATCGGTGGGGGCGCCTTGTTGATTACTCTTATCTTGTTGTTGGAGTGGTGGGCTTTCACTTATATATTGAAGCGTTTTCATGTAGGGGAGATGGCTTTTTTATATGCTTTGCTGCCTGTCGTGCTGGAGTGGGGAACTTATTGCAGTCAGAGGTATCACCTGGCTTCTATCTTATCGCTGGTAATTGTTTTATTATTGTTTTGTGGCTATATGGCTATTAAGAATAAATTGCTGTCGATGCTGGTTGGGTTTGCCTTATTGTTTATAGTGTATGCGCTGGTTGGTAGCAGGCTGTTTATTTATGTCATCCTGGTTTTACTGTATGAAGCGGAGATAGGGGGAAAAAGATGGGTGTATTGGGCTTTACTATTGATAACAGGAATTGTTTTACCTGAATTTCTTAAAAGTGTATATGGCCTTTCGGAGGCTGATGCATATCAATATCCCAATCCATGGCTTCCGGCCTTCTTTCCGGCCATAGCAATTGCTTCCGTATTGGTTATTACACAGTTCAAGGCAATCCGGCATTTGCCTGCCAACGTATGGTCGGTGTCTATCATGTCCGGACTGCTGGTGTTATTTGTGATAGCTTCTGTTTTTAGCCATGCTGTTCCCTAAGGAAAGCCAGGGCTTTCACCATGTCTTCCGGTGTGTCGATACCGATCGTTTCCTGTGAAGTAATGCCGACTTTTATTCTATATCCGTTTTCAAGCCACCGGAGCTGTTCCAGGCTTTCGGCCAGTTCGAGCGGTGATTGTGGCAGGCGGGTAATTTCTTTTAATGTATCGGCGCGGTAGGCGTATAATCCGATATGTTTATAATAGGTGTGATTGGGTAGCCATTCCTGGTAGTTCTTGCCTCTCATATAGGGGATAATCGAACGGCTGAAGTACATGGCTTCACTGTTTTTATTCAGGACGACTTTCGGTGAATTGGCATTGAATAGCGTCGTTTCGAAGTCATCGTCCGGCCGGAATGGTTTCACCAGGGTGGCGATTTGTGTGTTGGTGTCCGAAAAACAAGCTTTCAATGTTTCTATTTGTTCCGGATGGATGAAAGGCTCATCTCCCTGGATATTAACGATTACGTCGTAACCTTCACCTACTTTTGTATAAGCTTCGTAACAACGGTCTGTCCCGCTTCGGTGTTGATCGGAAGTCATAACAACTTCTCCGCCGAAAGATTTTACAGCCGCTTCAATGCGGTCATCGTCAGTTGCAACGCATACTGCATCCAGAACATCTTTTACTTGTTCATAGACGCGTTGTATCATAGGCTTTCCGGCCATGTCAGCCAAAGGCTTTCCAGGAAAGCGGGTTGAGGCATATCTTGCCGGTATTATTCCGATAAATTTCATACTCCGGTTATTTATTTGTTTATTAAATCGTTATTTTACTGTTTTTCCTTCGCTGAGACGTACCACTTTTTCGTGTTCACCTACAATCCATACTATATCGTTTTGTTCAAATACAGTAGTAGGAGGCGGATTTTTGATCGAATGGGCATCCCGTTCGATACCGATGACCAGACAGCCGGAATTGTCACGTATTCCTGATTCGAGAATGGTTCGTCCGATCAGTCCGGAACCTTCGCTGATAAAGAACTGCTCCATGTTTACCTCTTTTGTTTCCTGTCGGTTACTCAAAGATTCTTTATAACGCTCTTCTATGTATTGCCGGAAATGGTTCAGTTCGTCGTCTGCACCGACTACGATCAATTTGTCGAAAGGGTAAAGCCGTTCGTTTCCACCCGGGATATTGATACGTCGGTCTCCCCGGATGATAGTAACGATGTTTACGTTACATTTTTGCCGGAAATTCAATTCTTTAAGTGTCTTTCCCATACTGGGTGAATTTTGTTTGACTTCGAAGTCGGCCAGATGGAGATCACGTTCCAGCAAGTGACTTGCAAACCTTTGTTTGATGGGAGCGTTGCGTTCATTTTCCATTTCCCGTGCTGTCAGATTCGTGAAAAAGTGACGTTCCATCAGGATCGATTGCTTTTTAAGCCATTTGGAGAGAATAACAAGGGTTATTACGGTCGCGGCGATAGCAAAGGCTATTCCGGCAGCAGCATTCAGCAGGCGCGCAACAGGAAGCATTACAAGGCCTATGCATAATATGATGCGTAATACGATCAGGGAAACCAGCGGGCCACGGTTGTATTTGCTGTCGTGCCATAATTGCTCGTATTCGACGGAGTGGTTCTTTTTCATCATGATCGCCCGTAACATTGGTGAGATCAGTATGAGGATCAGGATCAATGAGATGACTTCTCCTCGTATGCCGGGTAATTTGCTGATAATGAATGGGGCGATGAATTGTAACCAGATAAATATCAGAACCAGTGTGACGGCTGTATAAGTTCCGACAATACGTATCAACGCTTTTAATAGCTTATTCCAGGTACTTTTTTGCCGGATCGTATTCGAACCGGAGGAATAGCGTTCCAGAAAACTTTTCCAACTGGCAGGAATGGTACGTTCTGCTATTTTGTAAGCAGGTTCAGCCATTCGTATCATATATGGAGTGAAAAAGGTCGTTATAACAGAAACGGCAACAACGATCGGATAAAGGAAATTGTCCGTCACTCCAAGAGTCAGACCCAGAGAGGCGATAATGAAAGCAAATTCACCTATCTGTGCCAGTGAAAAACCGGATTGGATAGCGACTTTTATTGTCTGCCCTGATAATAGGACACCGAAACTGCCGAATAATATTTGTCCAACCATTACAACGATCGTTAATATCAGGATCGGTATTTTATATTCCCAAAGTAATACCGGATCTATCAGCATACCCACTGAAACAAAGAAGATGGCTCCGAAAAGATCCTTTACAGGTTTCACTATATGTTCGATATGTTCGGCATCGATCGTTTCGGCCAGAATCGATCCCATTACAAAGGCTCCTAATGCAGAAGAGAATCCGGCTTTAGTAGCAATCATCACCATTCCGAGGCAGAGACCGAGGCTGACGATCAGTAATGTTTCGTCATTGAGGAATGTTCTGGCCCTTCTCAGGAAAGAAGGAATCAGGTAAATACCCACAACGAAACAGAAAAGCAGGAAAACGCCGAGTTTGATCACGCTGTCCAGTAATTCCATACCTTCGACATGCTTGCTGACGGCCAGAGTGGAAAGCAGTACCATCAACAGGACGGCAAATAAATCTTCTACTACCAAAATTCCGAATACTACACCTGCAAACCGCTGGTTGCGGAGTCCCATATCATCGAAAGCCTTAAATATAATTGTTGTAGACGACATGGAAAGCATCCCACCGAGAAAAAGGCTGTTCATATGCCCCCAACCCAACGAAAGACCTGTGATATATCCGAATGTCATCATTCCGATCACGACCGTTATTGCTCCGATGACAGCAGTCCCCCCGACTTTCATCAGTTTTTTGAAACTGAAGTCGAGTCCTAACGCAAAAAGCAGGAACACAACACCTATATCTGCCCAAATACGGATACTTTCTATGTCTGTAACGGTGGGAATTTCTTTTATGGCTGGTCCGGCCAGGATTCCGGCAACAATGTAGCCAAGTACGACTGGTTGCTTCAATCTCTTGAAAAGCAAAGTAACAAGTCCCGCAGAAATCAATATTACTGCCAGGTCTGAAATTAATGAAGGAATCTGAGACATGCTTTCATTCTTTTTCCGTTGGCAAAGTTAGACATTTATTTTAATTTTGTCGGTCAAATAATATGCCAAAATGAAGAAGAAACATCCGATAGAAGCATTGATAGAACAGGGCGAGCATCAACAACTCGACTTTAAGTTCGAGGTGAGCGACAGTAAAAAGATTGCCCGTACCTTGTCTGCTTTTGCCAATACCGATGGCGGTCGGTTGCTGATAGGAGTGAAAGATAACGGAAATATTTCCGGTGTCCGTAGTGAGGAAGAGTATTATATGATAGAAGCCGCTTCGAAAATGTACACCCGTCCGGAAGTTCCTTTTGAAGCTACCCGTTGGGAGATAAACGGAAAAACAGTGCTGGAGGTTTATATAGCACCCAGTGAAGAGAAACCTCATCTGGCACCTGATAAAGAAGATAAATATAAAGCCTATATCCGTGTAGCAGATGAAAACATCCTGGCGAATGAAGTCCTTATGCTGTCCTGGGAAAAGAAGCATAAGCCGGATGGAACTTTACTGAAGATAAGTAAGCCCGTGGAACGTTTGTTTGTCTACCTCGACGAGCACCCATATATTAATGTAAGCCAGCTTTGCCGGATTGGCCGCGTAAATTATTACACGGCCAAGAATATCCTGAGTGATCTGCTGGCAATCGATGCCCTCCAGTATGTGGTTATAGACAAGCGTATCCTGTATCAACGCATACCGGGGGCAGATCTGCCTTTATAAATGTAATGTTTCTACGTATATCTGGGCATTCTCGAAACGGACGACTTTGACCCTTGTACCCTTTTCTATAAAGCCGGAATCGGATACACCATCGTATAATTCGTCGTCAATGATTACTTTGCCGGAAGGACGGAGCACTGTAAAGGCTGTTCCTTCTTTTCCGATAAGAGGTGTGAGGGAAGGAGAGGAGTGCGCTTCTTCCAGATCTTTATGGAGTGCAACTTTCCGCATCAGACCTTTTGCTCCGATTTTGTTGGATAGCCAGATCATTAAAACGAATCCGAGACCGAGTCCGACCAATACTGTCAGGCAGGCTTCTCCGATTTCTTTGGTAGAAACGCCTTCAAAGTTGAAATCCGTATTATTGAGTAGGCTAAGGGTTAGGCCCGCAACCAGGAAAATTATACCACTGATCCCGGCTATCCCAAAACCGGGAATAACAAATATCTCTGCAACAATAAGTAACAATCCGATGATAAATACCAATATTTCCCAGTTTTGAGCCAATCCGTCCAGATACAAAGGTGCAAAATATAAGATAGCAGCAATAATTGCTGCCGCCGACGGAAACCCTAATCCCGGTGTTTGCATTTCAAAATAAATTCCACCTATAATAATAATGATAAGCAGTGATTGTAACATCGGATTCATGAGGAAACCTTTCAGATCGTCGAACCAGGATGGTTTATATGTCTTCAATTCATAGGTGTTATATCCCAGATATTTGGTGATTACTTCGTCGGGAGTTTCTGCTATCCCGTCACAATAACCCCACTGTTGCGCTTCGTCAGCGGTGAAGGTGAGTACTTTTCCTGTATCGATCAGGTTGGGGATGACAACCCGTTCGTCTACCATTGCTTCTGCAATCAGAGGGTCTCTTTTCCATTTGAAAGTGGTGTCTTTTCCCTGGATAATCGTGTCTTTTCCATGAGCCTCCGCTGTGGAACGTATCATGGAACGCATATACGACTGATATTTGTCGGGCATGGCGGCTCCGGTTTGATTGACTACCGTAGCTGCACCGATATTGGCTCCTTTCCTCATAAAGATTTTTTCACAGGCAATCGAAATGAGTGCTCCGGCTGAGGCAGCGTTGTTATCGATAAAAACATAAACGGGAACCGGATTGTACAGTATTGCCGTACGCATTGAATCTGCCGCTTCGAGTAATCCGCCATATGTATTCATATGGATCAGGACTGCGTCGGCGCCCAGCGAGTTTGCCTCTGTCAATCCGTTACTAAGATATATACGAGTCGTATTATCTATCTCTTTTTTTATATCAATCTGGTAAATGAGTGGCGCGTCTTTAGCTGCTGAAACAAAGGTTGTTACCAGTAGAATTAATAGCGTGCACAAGATTCCTGAATTTTTCATCATTTTGTCTAATTATCTATATTTTTTTATACATTGTTGAAAATTGTAACTTGAAACTTGTAAATTTTATAATTTCACAAGTCTTGAACTTGCAAATGCTGTTCATTCTCAGTGACATTTACTATAAATATATTAAGTTACGGTTTTTAATATTAATATTCCTCAATGCCTTATTTATTTCAGAAAAAATTCCTATATTTGTATTGTCTCTCGATAGTGAGAGGCAATACTTAACCGGTATTAACCTTTTATAAATAAGTAATAGTATGAATGCGTTGCAATTTCAGAAAAAATTACTGAGCATGCAAGAAAACATGATGAATTTTGCACTGATGCTCACTGCAAATCGGGATGACGCCCAAGATTTGATGCAAGACACAACGCTGAAGGTTTTAGACAATCAGGAAAAGTTCGTTGACAATATTAATTTCAAAGGATGGGTCCTGACCGTCATGCGTAACATTTTCATTAATAATTATCATAAGATAGTTCGTACGCAAACAGTAGTAGACCAAGGTGTCGATTTGTATAATTTGGACGTCGTAAATGATTCGGGATTTGACTCTCCGGACGGAGCCTATCAGATTCAAGAGATCACCAAGGCTATCAATGGGTTGAACGATGAACTTAAAGTTCCTTTCTCAATGTTTTTGAGTGGTTATAAATATAATGAGATCGCAGATAAATTGAATGTACCGCTGGGAACAGTAAAGAGCCGTATATTCTTTGCCCGCCAGGAATTGCAGAAAGTTTTGAAGGATTTTCGCCTTGGATAATGGTTAATATTCTAACAAACAAGTTAATAAAAAGAAGGAGTGTTCGAAAGAGTGCTCCTTCTTTTTTTAATATATGGATTATAAAAATGACATATTAATGAATAAATCCGTACTTTTGCCGCAAAAATCAAGAATATAATGAGAAGTTTTGCAAGTGATAACAACTCCGGCGTCCATCCGTTAATTATGGAAGCCGTGATTAAGGCAAATGAGGATCACGCAATAGGATATGGTGATGACCCTTGGACAGCAGCCGCAGTAGCAAAGATTAAAAGTATATTTGGTGAAGAGGCTTCCCCTTTCTTTGTTTTTAACGGAACCGGAGCCAATTCGGTGGCCTTACAGGCTGTTACACGTCCTTTTAACAGTATATTGTGTGCAGAGACTGCACATATTAATGTAGATGAATGCGGTGCGCCGGCGCGTATGACCGGATGTGCGGTAGTAACTATTCCAACAAGCGACGGCAAGCTCACCCCGGAATTGATCAGACCCCGTTTACATAACTTTGGCGTTTGCCATCATTCGCAACCTAAAGCGGTATATATTTCACAGGTCTCTGAATTAGGTACTGTTTACACGATAGAAGAAGTAAAAGCAATAGCTGATCTGTTGCATGCTCACAATATGTACCTTCATATGGACGGAGCCCGCCTGGCAAATGCCTGTGCTTATCTGAACTGCTCCATGAAGCAGGTTACAGTAGATGCAGGTGTGGATATTCTGAGTTTTGGAGGTACTAAAAATGGTATGATGATGGGAGAAGCTGTTATTTCGTTCCGTCCTGAAATAACCGAAAATTTGCAATATTACAGAAAACAATCTGCCCAGCTTGCATCTAAACTCCGTTATTTGTCTGCCCAGTTCATTCCTTATCTGGAAAATAACTTATGGCTTGAAAACGCCATAAAAGCCAATATCAGTGCTGCGAAATTGGCAGAAGCATTAAAGCAATATCCTCAGATACAATTTACACAGAAGGTAGAAACGAATCAGATATTCTTTACTATCCCTTCCGAACCTTTGAAGAAACTGCTGGAACGTTATTTCTTCTATATGTGGAATGAAGAAAACAATGAAGCGCGTCTGGTTACTTCCTGGGATACGACAGGAGAGGATATTACACAGTTTGAACAGGATTTGAAAGAAGCTATGGATAATTAACCACTAAATTTGAATATCATGAAACACGGAACTTGGTTGATGGCAATACTTTTTATGTTGTTGCCGTTATGTAGTATTCATTCGCAGGAGAGTGCAAGGGAAAATAACACCTTGCGAATAATGAGTTATAACATCCGTAACGGGAGAGGGATGGATGATGTTTCTAACTTCCAACGTACGGCTGACGTAATCAATAGAGTTCGTCCGAATGTCGTCGCCGTACAGGAAGTGGACAGTGTGACGGGGAGAAGCGGACAGACCGATGTATTACGTGTATTGGCAGACAAGACACTAATGTATCCGGTATATGCCCCGGCCATTGATTATGACGGAGGGAAATATGGTATCGGTATGTTGAGTAAGGAGAAACCACTTAGCCATCGTTATATGTCTCTTCCTGGAAGAGAAGAAGAACGTGCTTTGCTGATCGTTGAGTTTGAAAAATATATCTATTGTTGTACCCACCTTTCCCTGACAGGGGAAGATCGTCTGGCTTCATTGGATATTCTTCGCAAGGAAGCAGCAAAAGCCAGTAAGCCGCTCTTTATTGCCGGTGATTTTAACGCTCACCCGGATTCGGAAGTCATAGAAGGCATACAGAAAGACTTTGTGATCCTGACAAATACCAAACAACCGACTTTTCCGGCTGATGAACCGACAGAAACGATCGATTATATAGCAGCTTATGCAAAGGATACTACGGCTTTTACACGCCTTTCCACTTGGGTTGTCGATGAACCGGCTGCCTCTGATCATCGTCCGATCGTAACAGATATCGTTTTCAAGCAACCGGCTGACAAGATTTTCCGCACGGAGCCTTATTTACAGAATCCTGTAGGAAACGGAATTACGGTTATGTGGCAGACTACTGTTCCTACTTACAGTTGGGTCGAATATGGTACGGATAAGAATCAGTTGAAGAAAGCGCGTACTATCGTGGATGGTCAGGTGATCTGCAACGATTTACAGAATAAGATCAGACTGAATGACCTGGAACCGGGCAAGACTTATTATTATCGTATTTGTTCACAGGAAATCATGCTTTACCAGGCTTATAAGAAAATCTTCGGAGAAACGGCTGTTTCCGATTTCCATACATTCACTTTGCCGGAATCATCTACTTCCGATTTTACAGCCATAATCTTTAATGACCTGCACAAACATTCTGAAACATTACAAGCGCTGTATGGCCAGGTGAAAGACGTTGATTATGATTTTGTCATCTTTAACGGCGATTGTATCGACGATCCGGCCAATCATGATGAAGCAACACACTTCCTTTCCGAACTGAATGAAACAGTCGGGGCTGCCGATGTACCTGTCTTTTATCTGCGTGGTAACCATGAGATCAGGAATGCTTATTCGATCGGTTTGCGCAAATTGTTCGATTATGTCGGCGATAAGACATACGGTGCGTTTAACTGGGGCGATACACGTATCGTGATGCTGGATTGCGGTGAAGATAAGCCCGATGACTTTTGGGTTTATTACGGTCTGAACGATTTTACAGCCCTGCGTGACGCCCAGGTCGGTTTCCTGAAAGAAGAGCTGGTATCCAAGCCATTTAAACAAGCTGATAAGCGCGTACTGATTCATCATGTGCCTATTTACGGCAAAGATGTAGACCGTTACAATCCTTGTCTGGAATTGTGGGGTGGTTTACTGGCCAAGGCACCGTTCAATGTATGTATCAATGCGCATACTCACCGTCATGCTTATTATCCGAAAGGGGCTGCCAATGGAAACAACTTTCCGGTCATTGTAGGTGGCGGTTACCGGATGGATGGTGCAACAGTTATGGTCTTACAGAAGAAAGGTAAGGAAATGACGCTGCGAGTATTGAATGCTAAAGGCGAAACCCTCGAGGATTTAAAACTGTAATACATATATAAAGTAAATATGAAGATTAACACTGAAGAGTTAGAAGAGACTATCATTCCGGTAAAAGAAACAGACCTGATTTACGGTATAGATGACCGGCCTCCTTTGAAAGAGGCTTTGTTTGCAGCCTTGCAACATTTGCTGGCCATTTTCGTCGCAATCATCACACCGCCTCTAATTATTGCCGGAGCATTAAAGCTGGATATTGAAACAACCGGATTTTTAGTGTCGATGGCCCTTTTCGCTTCCGGAGTGTCAACCTTTGTACAATGTAAACGGATAGGCCCGGTAGGAGCCGGGCTGCTCTGTATACAGGGTACCAGTTTTTCGTTTATCGGGCCGATCATTTCGGCGGGATTGGCAGGTGGTCTACCATTGATCTTTGGTGTTTGTATGGCTGCTGCCCCGGTAGAAATGGTTATCAGCCGTACTTTTAAGTATATGCGTACTATCATAACTCCGCTGGTTTCGGGAATAGTCGTCTTGCTGATCGGATTGAGTCTGATTAAGGTCGGTGTGGTTTCTTGTGGAGGTGGTTTTGCAGCTATGGACAACGGTACGTTCGGAAGTTTGAAGAATATCGGAGTTGCTGCAACCGTTTTGTTGAGTGTATTATTCTTCAACCGTTGTAAGAATAAATACTTGCGCATGAGTTCGATCGTTCTGGGATTATGTATCGGCTACGGACTTTCTTTTGCGTTGGGAATGGTAGATATGAGTGCTGCCGCTTCTCAGAATCTGGCAGGATTTAATATCCCCGTGCCATTTAAATACGGATTGGATTTTAATATATCTTCTTTTATCGCTATTGGTCTGGTTTACCTGATCACTGCGATTGAAGCTACCGGCGATGTTACTGCTAATTCTATGATTTCTGGTAAATCCATTGAGGGTGAGGGATATCTGAAACGTGTTTCGGGTGGTGTATTGGCCGACGGTGTAAATTCTTTTGTTGCCGGTGTCTTTAATTCATTTCCAAACTCTATCTTTGCACAGAATAACGGAATTATCCAGCTTACCGGCGTTGCCAGCCGTTATGTCGGTTATTATATAGCCGGAATGTTGATCCTGCTGGGATTATTTCCGATTGTGGGTGTGGTGTTCTCATTAATGCCTGATCCTGTTTTGGGAGGTGCAACCCTGTTGATGTTCGGTACTGTGGCCGCTGCGGGTATCCGTATCATCGCTTCGCAGGAGATTAACCGGAAGGCTACACTGGTTTTGGCTGTCAGCCTTTCTCTCGGATTAGGAGTGGAATTAATGCCTGATATCCTGAAAACGGCTCCGGAGGCTATAAAAGGTATTTTTGCATCCGGTATTACAACTGGCGGTCTGACCGCTATAATAGCCAACATTTTCATTCGTGTAAAGGAAGATAAAGAAGATAAAACACAATAAAAACAAATGGAATTACTTAAACAGCGTATTTTGCAAGACGGCAGATGTTATCCGGGAGGTATCCTGAAGGTGGACAGTTTTATAAATCACCAGATGGACCCGATGCTTCTGTATAAGGTTGCCGAAGAATTTATCAATCGATTTAAAGGAGAACATATCAATAAGATCGTTACGATCGAAGCAAGCGGTATCGCTCCGGCCATCATGGTCGGTTATATCCTGCAACTGCCGGTGGTATTTGTAAAGAAAAAGCAACCGAAGACGATGGAGAATATGCTGAGCACGGTAGTCCATTCCTTTACCAAAGACCGTGATTATTCTGTTTGTATCAGTAATAATTTCCTGACGGCAGACGACCATATCCTGTTTATCGACGACTTCCTGGCTTTCGGTAATGCAGCTATGGGAATGATCGACCTGGCTCAACAGGCTGGTGCGACGATTGCTGGTATGGGCTTTATTATCGAAAAGGCTTTCCAGGATGGAGGAAAAGCATTGCGAGAATCAGGTATCCATGTGGAAAGTTTGGCTATTATCGACAATCTCGACGATTGTAAGATCACGATCCGTTAGAAAGAAACCAACTAATTGAGTAAAGATAATGAATACAGAAGTAAAAGAAAGATTACTCGACAGAGTGAAAACCAATCCCTATGTAAACCATTTGGGGGTACAATTCACTACTGTCGAAGATGGGATCGTTGAGGCACGTATGCCCTTGCACGATGAACAACGCCAGTATAGCGGCGTTATTCATGGAGGTGTATTGGCAGCCCTGGCCGATACGATCGCCGGATTTGCCGCCTATACAATGACTCCGTTGGATAAAGATGTATTGACGGCAGAACTGAAAGTCTCCTTCCTGCGGGCAGCCTGGGGGAAAGAGTTGATTGCCAAAGGAACAGTGATCAAACCAGGACGGCACGTACATTTCAGTGAATGCGAGATTTATTGCGATGATAAACTCGTAAGCAAAGCATCCGGCACGTTCAGTGTCGTACAACCACAGGTATAGACAAAATCCGTTTTATATCGAAAAGCGCAGGCAAGCTGTGTTTTTCATAATCGGCAGCTTCAGGATATCCTCTTGCTGCCTTTTTTCTATCCGTACGATGATGGCACGGTTAAATCCCCCATGCCCGATAGCCAGGATACGTTTGCCCGGAAATTCGGTTTGCAGGAATTCCAGAAACTCTCCGGCTCTTTTATATAAAGCCTCCAGGCTTTCTACACTTTCTGGCAGGTTCTTGAAATCCATTTCGTTGGCAACCTTTCCGGTATAGATACCCCAGTCCATTTCACGGAGTAGGGGAGTCTGTACAGGTTCCAGCCCTTTACGACGGGCAACAGCCAGGGCTGTATCGTAACTCCGGGCCAGGTCGCTGCTGACAATCACGTCGATCTCTTCTCTTTCCAACAGGTCGGCAAGTTGTTCCGCCTGTTGTTTTCCCAATTCGGAGAGATGGCCGGGCATCTGCCCCTGCATGATGCGCAGTTTATTCTCTTCCGTCTCTCCGTGACGACTTAATATAAGCGATATTGTTGAAGTCATATTATTTATACTTGATCCATTTTACCATTTCCTTTATACTCGGTTTCTTTCCATACATCAGGATACCGACCCGGTATATCTTGGCTGATAACCAGACAATGCCGATAGCCGAAGCATATAGTAAAGAAACAGATAATAACTTCTCCCACAAAGGTATTTCAAACGGGATACGTACCATCATGACAATCGGTGATGTGAACGGTATCATCGAACACCAGAAAGCCAGCGGGCCGTCCGGATTCTCCATGCTGTAAATACCGGCGTACAATGCAAAGATCATAAAGATTGTAACAGGTGCCATAAACTGTTGCGTATCTTCCTGGCTGTCTACAGCCGAACCGATTGCCGCGAATATGGATGCATATAACATATAACCGCCAATAAAATAGATGATAAAGGAAATACCTATCTCTGCGATATTGATAGAATTAATAATTCCCATAATCTCATTACCGGAAGAAGAAGCCAATGCATTCGTATCCACCATTCCCATCTGGGGACCGGCTTGTAGGGCACTCATATCAGCTCCTCCCGAGAACATGAATCCTCCTACGCTAACCAGTACGGTCGTGATAATTCCCCACAGGAATACCTGTGTCAATCCGACAAAACCGATACCGATAATTTTCCCCATCATCAGATCGAACGGCCGCACAGAAGAAATCATCACCTCGATAATGCGGTTGGTTTTTTCCTCCATCACCCCTTGCATGACCATCGCACCATACATCATAATGAACATATAAATAATGAACGTGAATACCATTCCGATCACGGATGCTACGGTGGCCGACGACGTACTTTCCTGTCCGTCTTCGCTCCATTTGATGGTTTGTACATTAAAATTGATTTTACTTTCCCGGATGATCTCTTTCAGATTGGGGATGTTGAAGGAAGCAAGCTTTTCGCTTTCGAGTTGTTTACTTAATGTCTGGTTAACCAACCGGCTCAGTTCGACGGGGACCTGCTTCTCCGAGTAGAGAGTTGCCGCCTTGGGGTTGTTCAACAGATCGTCTGTAATACTTAGGAAGGCGAATATTTCCTTATCACTGTTCTGGCGATAGTCGTCTAACGTCTTGTCGCTATGGACGAAATGGTAGCTTTCGTTGTTTTCAAATAGTTGGGCATATTTCCCTGTCGTATCGATAATGGCGATATTACGAACCTCGTCTCCTTTGATAGTTGACAACCATAACGGGACGAACACCAGTGCTGCAAACAAAAACGGGGTTAATAGTGTAAGCAGGATAAACGACTTTTTACTTACCCGGCGCAGATACTCTCTTTTGATTATAAGTCCTATTTTATTCATGCCTGTGTCGTGTTTGTACCTGATACGGTGTTAATAAATATGTCGTTCATGGATGGTAACTCTTCGGTAAACGAGATAATTTCTGCCTGTCCCGATAAAGTGGACAGTAGAGCAGAGTTGCTGATACCTTCTGCCTTATGGATCTGAAATTCACGTATCCCGCTTTGTTCCTTTTCGGAAAGTATAGTAAAGATATCCGTCTGATCGTTTTGCAGGGATCTATCCGATGTGATGCATAAAGTAAATGTATTGTTCCGGAAACGGTTCCTTACTTCCGTTACATTTCCGGAAAGAACAACCTGTGAACGATTTATCAGGGCTATATTATCGCATATTTCTTCCACTGATGCCATATTATGGGTGGAGAATATGATCGTATGTCCTTTCTCCTTCAGTTCCAGTATTTCCTGCTTCAGCCGTTCCGCATTCACCGGGTCAAAACCGCTGAACGGTTCGTCGAATATAAGCAGTGCCGGTTCGTGAATAACGGTAATGATGAATTGAACTTTTTGTTGCATCCCTTTCGACAACTCTTCCAGTTTCTTGTTCCACCAGGGCATGATGTCGAACTTTTCGAACCATTGCGTTAGGCGTTTACGGGCCTCCTGGTAGGATAAGCCTTTCAATTGTGCCAGGTAGATAGCCTGTTCGCCGACTTTCATTTTTTTATAAAGACCACGTTCTTCCGGCAGGTATCCGATCTGGTATATATCCTCCGGCTGCGATTCACGTCCGTTGAAACGAACGATCCCACTGTCGGGAGCCGTGATACGGTTGATGATACGGATTAGTGTGGTTTTGCCGGCACCATTAGGTCCGAGTAGTCCGAATATCTTTCCTTCGGGTACCTGGATGCTGACTTTGTTCAAGGCAAGATGATTGGCATACTGTTTGACCACATCTTCCGTTTCCAAAAAGTTCATAGGCTATAAGTTGTTGTTACATTTTTAATACGATACGTTCTCCCAATTCTTTACTCAATACATTCTTTATCTCGTTCAGGTGAGTCAGCTTTCTCATCAACTCGAACACCTGATCTTCATTCCCTTTCAGATGTGCTTCCTTGATGCCTAGCTGGGTCTCTTTGATCTGGCGTATGATATAGGCATCCTTCATGGCATATATTTCACGAATAACCAGCTGATCCAGTTTGTCCTCTTCCTGTTCCAGTTCACGATACTTGCTGTGATATTTGCTCAATTGATATTTTTCGCTGATCAGGTTCGCTGCCAAACGGCTGACGTTCGGGTCCGGATGGGCCAGGAAGTAACGGTTGGCGATAAATCCCTCGTTCTTGCATCTCTCGGCAGCTTCGTCGAGCATATTTTTGAAGATCGGGGTATAGAAAGTCAGATCGTCACGTTCCAGGTCGTAACGGATATATTCGGCTACATGCATAACGATATGTTCGTTTGTTTCTTCATCCACATAGTCGAACAAGACTTTCTCGCCATAACGCACGATATATTTCAGCAGCGTAAGTTCGTACACCTCATAAGGCGAACGTTTCGGCTGGGCGGCGCGAACCGCTTCCGGCGGTTGTACCGGCGGAAAATCGGGTGGCGGCATATTCATGGGGCCTGTCTCTCCCGCCGGATATTCTTCCATGGGCGGAGGAGGAGGGGGCATATCGTCCGGTAATGATGGCATTGCTCCGTCCGATGGCGGCAAAAAGCTATCCTCTACGATCGGCTGGTAACCGGGAATATCCGGATATTCCGGTATCATACTCATCGTATTGGATACCGGAGGTGTGGACTGTGTCTGGTTGTTTTGCCTTTCTTCCTTATTTAAACGAATTTTGTTTACCTCGTTCAGCAACACCTGTTCGTCTATCTCCATCATCGCACTGCATTCGCGAATATAGATGGAACGGGCTATATTGTCGGGGATGATGGCTACCGTGCGGATAATATCCGTGATCAACGATGAACGTTTGATCGGGTCGTTGCCTGCATCATCCAGTAATAAGCGGGTTTTGAAACGGATAAAGTCCGTTTCGCTCTGTTTGATAAATTCGGCAAACTGGCTGGCATTGTGTTTACGGGCGAACGAGTCAGGGTCTTCACCGTTAGGCAGCAGAACCACTTTGACGTTCATTCCGTCTTCTAGCAGCAGGTCGATACCGCGTAGGGCGGCTTTGATACCGGCGGCATCACCGTCATATAATACGGTAATATTATTGGTGAAACGATGTATAAGCCGTATCTGTCCCTGTGTAAGAGCCGTACCGGACGAAGCGACCACATTCTCTATACCCGCCTGGTGCATGGAGATCACATCGGTGTAACCTTCTACCAGGAAGCAACGGTCTTCCTTCACCATCGCCTGCTTGGCGAAATAGATACCGTATAGTTCGTTACTCTTGTGGTAAATCTCACTTTCCGGCGAGTTGACATATTTGGCTGTCTTTTCGTCTTTTTTGAGCACGCGGCCACCGAAAGCCACCACTTTACCGCTCAACGTATGTACGGGGAAGATCACACGACCACGGAAACGGTCGTTCACCCCTCCGTTATCGTAAACAATGACTAACCCTGTTTTTTCAAGGAATTCTTTTTTATATCCGCTTTTTGTTGCCTCTTTATACAAGGCATCCCGTTGGTCGAGACTGTATCCGAGTTGGAATTTGCGGATGGTGTCTTCGCGAAATCCACGTTCGGCAAAGTAGCGTAGTCCGACTGTTTTCCCTTCTACATGTTCGTACAGCTGGGTGGAAAAGTATTGTTGTGCCCATCCGTTGACGATCAGCATACTTTCGCGGTCGCTGCGTTTTTGCTTTTCTTTATCGGTCAGTTCCCGCTCCTGTATCTCGATGTTGTATTTCTTGGCAAGATAGCGCAGGGCATCGAAATAGTTCAGCTGTTCATGCTTCATGATGAAGTGAACAGCCGTGCCGCCTTCGCCACAGGCGAAGCATTTGCAGATATTTTTGGCCGGAGAGACGTAGAAAGAGGGTGTTTTATCAGTATGAAAAGGACATAATCCTACATAGTTTATCCCTCTTTTACGCAGGGTAACGAATTCTGAAACAACATCCACAATGTTTGCAGTGTCAAGTATCCGGTCTATGGTAGGTTGATCGATCATTTATTTATTTCCTTCCTTATAATAACGGAAGGCAAATGTAGTGATTTTATTTGGAAAATGATTATAAGGTTGCCACCTGTTGTTCAAACTCATCTTTATTCAGTGCCTTGCTTCTTACCTTGCTTCGGTAGGAGTAAACCGTAGCCAGCGAATATCCCAGGAAATGGGCGATATTGCTACTGTCGTTTATTCCTAGCCGGATCAGGGCGAAGATGCGCAGTTCGGTCGACAGGATTTCGCCGGATTTAGGATATAGTTTTCCCTCTTCCGTCATCAAACCGTTGAAAGATTCGGTGAAGCGGGGGAAGAGCCGAAGAAATGACTTGTCGAACTCATTATAGAAATTTTTCCGTTCATCGCGTATGAACTGTTCGGACTTGATCGTCTTGAACAGATCATCCAGTTTGGAGGCCATTGCCAGTTTGGCGAGCGAACGGCGATACGTATCCAGTTTGTCCAGATAGATGACGCATTGGTTCAGGTAGAGTGCGATGTATTCTTCTTTTATTTTGCTAGCTTGGCTCAGTTCCTTGTTGATTTCCTGCAGCTGCTCGTTGGCGGCACTGACTTTCTTACGCATAAGCGACAGCTTTTTCATCTGGCGGTAAAGGTAGAAAATCGTGATCAATAAGAGGAATGCCATCAGGCTGATGCTGATCAGCAGGGTACGGGTGATCTGTTTCTCTTTTTGTATTTTCAGTTTATATACTTTATCCACGATCGGGAAAAACTCGGTCACTTCCACCGAGCGGAGACGGGCGTTGCAGGCAACCGCATCTTCCATCGAACAGCTCAGGTATTTGTATGCCCGTTCGATATCTCCCTTTTCAAACATCAGTAACGCCAGTTTTTGCAGGGATATGTATTCACGTTTGGCTGCTTTCAGGTCACCGATCGCTGTTTGTGCCAGGTAATAGATTTGTTTTTCCGTATCTCCTTTTTGGGCGTATGCCTGGGATAGGTTATATAATATGTATATAGCAGATTCTGTTCCTTTGGCCTTTTCGAGTTCTTCGTTCATCAGGCGGATGGCTTCGTCGGGATTGCCGTTTACGATCAGCTGGTCTGCCAGTACGATATTATGGTCGGTTTCGTCCGGGGTAACCGCCAGGATCGAGTCGCGGTAAGCGTTTGTCTGGGCGATATATTTATGACGGTCGTTTGTACGGGTGTAGTCGGCTATCCAGCCATAAAAGGTGCGGCAGGTATAGTAATAATAAAGTAATGACCTTTCGCTTAAATCTTCTCTTTGTATTTGTTCCAGTTGTTCGGGTACTTCGTTATAAAGACCCATGATACCGAGAACCTCTGCCCGGGCTATCCGCAGATCGTTCTTATAGGACGAATTGCGGAGTGAGTCGATCAAAGTCTCCCTTCTTTCCAGACAATGCAGAGCCGAGTCTGCCTGAAAATGCAGATAGATACCGAACAAAGTTCCGTAAAGCTCATATTTATTTTCCAGCGAAGAGGTCGCCTTCAACAGACTTTTAATGCTATCGGCTTCCTGTTCCCGTTGCTGCTGGAAGACCGGTTTCTGTGCAATCGTGCGATCCAGTTCTTTTAACAGGGCTAGATTCGTCTTGTCTTTTTCAGAAGCATAAGACAGCTGAAAACAAAACAGAAACAGAAGAATGGCTGATATCGTTTTAGTCATAGGAGTGTTTTTCATTTACAATGTTCTGTATTCATTCGGTGAATATCCAACAACACGCTTAAATGCCTTGCTGAAATATTGCGGATATTGATATCCCAAAGCATAAGCGACGTCACTGATTGATTTAGTCGGGTCGGTGAGTAGTTCTTTCGCTGTATTCATTGTTTTCGACAAAATATATTCTTGTGCGGAAGAACCTGTTTCTTTTTTGATCAGGTCTCCGAAATAATTAGCTGATAAGTGCAGTTGATCTGCGCAGTAAGCTACTGTCGGCGTTCCCAATAATTGAGGCTTATCCGATGTGAAATAGTTGTTCAGTAACGCTTCGAAAATAATGAGCGTATCCTTGTTTTCCTTTTTACGGGTCATGAACTGGCGGTCATAAAACCGGCTGCAATAGTTAAGCAACAACTCAATGGCTGAGGCGATAATCTGGTTACTGTGCTTGTCCGTCGCTCCCTGGATTTCCTCGTCGATCTTCATCATGCAATCAATAATGGTCTGTCGCTCCTGCTTTGAAAGGTGCAGTGCTTCATTGACGGCATAGGAAAAGAATGTATAGTCCTGTATGTGGCGTCCCAGTGGCGTACTATGTAATAATTCGGGTTGAAAAGTCAGCCACCATCCTTTGGGTTGGAACTCTTCGCCCGTATCATCGTTTCCGATCACTTGTCCCGGTGCGGCGAATACCAGTGTCTCTTCTTGAAAATCGTAAAAATTCCGACCGTATTTAATCAGGTCGGCGCACTTAATGTCTTTTAGATAAATGACATAGAATCCGATATTTTTACGGGTATGGTGCAACGGTTTGATTTTCGACGCATCGATCACACTTACTAAGGGATGGGGAGTTTCTATACCCAAAAAGTCATTGTAGTCTTTGACTGTATTTAGTTTTATAATCTTCTCCATGATAGCTTGTTTCATTGTTCCTTTACAAATGTAAGAAATATCTTCGGGTTGTCTGTTCCGATCTGTAATAATTATACGCATCACATCCTCGGGCGGTATAGTGCTGTGATTATTGTCCTGCATATCGGGCTGCAAGGATAAATCCGTAATAATTATCCTTTAATCTGTAATTTATAACCGGTCGGTATGGAAATACCGAATTAATTTTGCATCAGATAAAACAGGTAAATAAAACTTCAGGATTATGAAAATAGAATCAAAATTTATGATGGCCTTGTTCTGTATCCTGTTTTGGTACGGAAATGCAGCCGCACAAACTTCTAAAGAGGAACAAACGATGAACAACAAACGACAACACATTGCAGAGATCGCCACTCTTGTGAGCAGGGGAGACCTCAATCAATTGAAACCGGCTCTCGTTACAGGTCTGAACGACGGCATGACTGTCAATGAACTCAAAGAAGTAATGGTACATACCTACGCCTATTGCGGATTCCCGCGGGCATTGCGCGGACTGCAAACGCTCGTCGAGGTACTCGATGAACGTAAGGCAGAAGGTATCAAGGAAAATTGGGGGCGTGAAGCGTCAACGATCACCGAGACCCGTAGCAAATATGAACGGGGACGGGATATATTGGCCGAAATATCGGGTGTGCCAGCCGATGCACCGAAAGCCGGCTATGCTGTATTGGCTCCTGAAATCGAAGTGTTCCTCAAAGAACATCTTTTTGCCGACCTTTTTGAGCGGGACGTATTGACCTATTCTGAGCGTGAACTGGTTACCGTTGCTGTAATCGCTTCACTTGGTAAAGGAGTGGAGCCAATGTTGCGCAGCCATATGAATATAGCAATGAATGTCGGTATCACTTCCGACGAGTTGCGTAGTTTGCTTGGAATTGTTGAGAAAAACATCGGTCATAGTGAAGCTGATGCCGGACGGTTGGTACTGAACGAACTATTGCAAAGCAAGGGGCTGTCTGTTTATTCCGCTGCCCCGTCCCGCTCATTGGGAAATGGAGTGAAAGTGCAGAAAGTTACTTTCCACAACCGTTTTCTGACAGATATTGCTGGTGACCTTTATTTGCCGGAAGGTTACGATGGAACAAAGAAGTATGCCGCCATCATCGTCGGTCATCCTTTTGGTGGTGTAAAAGAGCAGACATCGGGACTTCATGCCCGTAAGCTGGCGGAACTCGGTTATGTAACGTTGGCTTTCGATGCCTCTCACTATGGCGAGAGCGGTGGTTATCCGCGTCATATCGAATCGCCGGAAGTGCGGGTTGAGGATTTCAGCGCAGCGGTCGATTTCTTGTCGAACCACTCGGCTGTCGATGCCGATAAAATAGGTGTCATCGGTATCTGTGGGGGTGGCTGCTATTCTGTAAGTGCCACACAGATCGATCACCGCATCAAGGCACTTGCCACAATCAGCATGTACGACATGGGGCGTGCCCGCCGTCGAGGTGTTGGAGATTCGCAAACGTATGAGCAACGTATGGCAATCCTCGATGCTATCGGCGTTCAGCGCACGGCTGAATATGGTGGTGCTGCACGTAAGGATATCCGTGCCCTGCCCGAGAAGGTCGATGCTTCGACGCCAAAGTTTGCGATCGACTTCCTCGATTACTACGACAATCCGGAGCGCGGACAGCATCCAAACTCCACGGGTTATTATTCCTACACGAGTCTTGCACCGATGATGAACTTCTTTCCTTTTGTGCAGATAGAAACCATCTCACCGCGCCCGATACTTTTTATTGTGGGTGAGAATGCTGTATCGGCCTATTTCTCTGAAGATGCTTATGAGAAAGCGGCTGAACCGAAAGAACTGTTTGTCGTGCCGGGAGCTACACACGTGGATTTGTACGACCAGCCGGAGTATCTGAAAATCACGCTGCCCAAACTGGACAGTTTCTTCAAACAATATCTCAAATAAAAATCCGACATGAAAAAGATTCTGTTTTTATTATTATCGGTTGCAGTACTCGCTGCTTGCAACCTAAAGCAGTCAGATAAGGTTGAAACTACTCAACCGGACACTTCTGTATCCATATTTCCTAAAGGCAACGTTATTGAAGGAACTAATTTCAACGGTACGGCTTACCTTCAACGGTTGATGACCGACAGTGAAACTTTCGATGTTGTGGTATCGGACGTAGTATTTGAACCGAAAGCCCGCAACAGTTGGCATTTGCATCCGGGTGGTCAGATTCTGATCGCCACTGCAGGTAAAGGTTACTATCAGGAAAAAGGGAAGCCTGTACAGGTATTGCATCCCGGTGATGTCGTTGCCATTCCGGCTGATGTCATACATTGGCATGGAGCGGCTCCTGACAGTGGCTTCACTCATATAGCCGTTAATACGAAAGTTCATTTGGGAGCTACCCAATGGTATGAACCCGTAACTGACGAAGAATATAACGATAAATAAATATCTAAAAAGACTGAATATGAGAAGGTGATTTCTATTGCTCACCATCCCGAATTCCCTAAAAACTCGTTTTAAACGAACTGTAGCCTCGTTTAAAGCGAGTTTTCGTTCGTTTAAAACGAGATTTGGGCTCTTGGGCTGATCGGGGGCGATATTACCTCTATAATTAATGAATATACTCCCTATATTGTACTATAATTCTTTCTAATCCGTTTTGATTTTTGCCCTGTTTGCTTGAAGCTATATGTCTGTTAATCAGCAGAAAGATGCTTTTAAGAGTTTTGATTTTTTTTCTAGTAAAAGTTTTCGGTTGACTAACCCTCTACATTTGCTTCCGTTAACAAACAAATCATCCATGAAACAAATTATTATTACGATTGTATTATGTCTGACCTTCAATCTACCCGGAATATCGGCTTTGAATGTTCAGAAAACAGAACCGGCATTCTGGTGGTCCGGCATGCAGAATACCGAGTTGCAGATTTTATTATACGGTAACGATATCTCCACAGATAATATATCTCTGTCGGCTTCGGATATCCGTATCAAAGAAATTGTCCGGTTAGAAAATCCCAATTACTTATTAGTATACTTGGATTTGACGGAGACGACTCCGCAACAATTCGATATCATTTTGAAGAAGGACGGTGAGCAGACCGTTATTCCTTATCAGATCAAAGACCGCAAAGACAGTCCTGCCGGTGCAAAAGGTTTTGATGCTTTCGATGTATTATATCTGATCATGCCCGACCGCTTCGCGAATGGCAATCCCGACAACGACCGTGTTACGGGAATGTTGGAAAACAAGGTAGACCGTTCCGATTCTTTCGCCCGTCACGGAGGTGATATTCAAGGAATAGAAAATCATCTGGATTACTTTACCGATCTGGGTGTGACAGCTATCTGGTTGAACCCTATCCTGGAAAACAACATGCGCGAAGGTTCTTACCACGGCTATGCGATCACTGATTATTATGCCGTCGATCCGCGTTTGGGTAGTAATCAGGACTTCTGCCGGATGGTAGATGCTGCCCATAATAAGGGTTTGAAGATTGTGATGGATATGATCTTCAACCATTGTGGCAGCGAACATTTCTTCTTTAAAGATAAACCGTCCGACAACTGGTTCAACTTCCAGGATAATTACACACAGACTTCTTATCAGACTATGCCGCAAATGGATATACACCGTTCGGATTATGACAAGACGAAAAGTGTGGACGGCTGGTTCACTGAATCCATGCCCGACCTGAACCAACGCAATCGTCATGTGGCTACCTATCTGATACAGAATAGTATCTGGTGGATCGAATATGCCGGAATAGACGGTATCCGTCAGGACACACATCCGTATGCTGACTTTGAGATGATGGCACGCTGGTGCCGGGCGGTCAAAACGGAATATCCTGATTTCAATATTGTCGGCGAAACCTGGCTTGGCAGCAATGTGGGTGTTTCTTTCTGGCAGGAAGACAGTAAGGTGGCTTATCCTCGCAATTCTTATTTACCTACCGTGATGGACTTTCCGTTGAATGGTCTGATGTCGTATGTTTTCGATGAGGAAACGAACGAGTGGGACAGAGGGCTGGCGAAGATTTATGATTATCTGTCACAGGATATTGTGTATGCCAATCCGATGAACCTGTTGGTATTCCTGGATAACCACGATACCTCACGCTTCTATAAAACGAAACCGTCTTCCGACCTGAACCGTTACAAACAGGCACTGGCTTTTCTGTTGACTGTCCGTGGGATTCCCCAGATCTATTACGGAACAGAAATATTGATGGCCGGTGATAAAGCGAACGGCGACGGTGTTTTGCGTAACGATTTTCCCGGAGGCTGGAAAGGAGATAAAGTAAATGCGTTCACCCCGGCAGGACGTGATTCGTTGCAGACGGAAGCATTCGCCTATATGCAGAAACTCCTTCGGTGGCGTGCCGGAAATGAGGTGGTCGCCAAAGGTTCCTATACACATTTCATTCCGCGCAACGGTGTTTATGTCTACGAAAGACGATTGGGTAACCGTTCCATTGTCGTTTTCCTGAACGGTACGGATGAAAAGAAAATGCTTGACCTTGCTCCCTACCGGGAAATTCTCCCTGCTTCTTCGGCTAATGAGTTGCTGAGTGGCAAGAATATCCGGTTGGATTCTTCCCTGTCTCTTTCTGCAAGAGATGTTGTGATCCTTGAATTTTAATGTTAATATAAATCATAAAAACACCATGAAACGTAGTATTTTATTTTTGGCCGCATTGTTCGGCTGCTGTGCGGTGTCATACGCCCAACAATTACTTTCACCGGATGGAAATCTGAAAATGACTTTCAAGCTGGATGAAAAGGGTGCACCGGTTTATGACCTGAGTTATAAACAGAAAGAAGTGATCAAACCCAGTAAACTAGGGTTGGAGTTGAAGAAGGAAGATGCGGATGCCGCTGTCGACTTCGAGTTCAAACAACGCAAAGATGTTGCTGCGTTGGATAAAAAGACGAACCTGTATGACGGATTTAAAATAACGGATACCCGCACGGTTGCTTTCGATGAAACTTGGCAACCGGTATGGGGGGAAGAAAAAGAAATTCGTAATCAGTATAATGAACTGGCCGTTACGTTGGATCAACCGGCAAACGACCGTTCTATCGTTATCCGTTTTCGCCTGTTTAATGACGGGTTGGGTTTCCGTTATGAATTTCCCCAGCAGAAGGAGCTGAATTATTTCGTGATCAAGGATGAAAAGTCGCAGTTTGCCATGGCGGGCGACCATAAGGCGTTCTGGTTGCCGGGCGATTACGACACACAGGAATACAGCACGATGACTTCCCGCCTGAGCGAGATCCGCGGGTTGATGAAAGAAGCCGTTACGCCTAACTCTTCACAAACGCCTTTTTCCCAGACTGGCGTTCAGACACCGTTGATGATGAAATCGGAGGATGGTTTGTATATCAACCTGCATGAGGCAGCTTTGGTAGACTATTCTTGTATGCACCTCAATCTGGATGATAAGAATATGGTCTTCGAATCCTGGCTTACTCCGGATGCAAAAGGGGACAAGGGGTATTTACAAACGCCGTGCCAGTCTCCGTGGAGAACAGTTATCGTGAGTGACGATGCGCGTGACATCCTGGCTTCACGCATCACTCTGAATCTGAACGAACCTTGTAAACTGGAAGATGTTTCCTGGATCAAGCCGGTTAAATATATCGGTATCTGGTGGGATATGATCACCAATAAAGGAACATGGGCTTATACGGATGAGTTGAGCAGTGTCAAATTGGGCGAAACGGATTACACAAAGGTGAAACCGAATGGTCGCCATTCAGCCAATATGGCTAATGTGAAACGTTATATCGACTTTGCAGCTGCCAATGGTTTCGATGCTGTCCTGGTGGAAGGATGGAATGAAGGTTGGGAAGACTGGTTCGGAAAGAGTAAAGATTATGTGTTCGACTTCGTAACTCCTTATCCGGATTTCGATGTACAGGAAATCCACCGTTATGCGGCAAGCAAAGGTATCAAGATGATGATGCACCATGAAACTTCGGCTTCCGTACGTAACTATGAACGCCATATGGACAAAGCGTATCAGTTCATGGTAGACAATGGATATAACAGTGTGAAAAGCGGTTATGTAGGTGATATCATCCCTCGCGGCGAACATCATTACGGACAGTGGATGTGTAACCATTATCTGTATGCCGTAAAGAAAGCTGCTGATTATAAGATTATGGTAAACGCCCATGAAGCCACCCGTCCGACCGGCCTGTGCCGTACGTACCCGAACCTGATCGGAAACGAATCGGCTCGCGGAACCGAGTATGAATCGTTCGGAGGTAATAATGTCGACCATACCACGATCCTCCCGTTCACCCGTCTGATCGGTGGCCCGATGGATTATACACCGGGTATTTTCGAAACACATTGCAGTGCGATGAACTCGTCGAACACCTCACAGGTACGTTCCACGCTGGCACGCCAATTGGCTCTTTACGTAACGATGTACAGCCCGCTTCAAATGGCTGCCGATATTCCCGAACATTACGAACAATATGCCGATGCTTTCCAGTTCATCAAAGATGTTGCTCTCGATTGGGAAAAATCCCTTTATCTGGAAGCCGAGCCGGGCGATTATATCACGATTGCACGTAAGGCAAAAGGTACAGGTGACTGGTTTGTCGGTTGTACGGCAGACGAGAACGGGCATGACTCACGTCTTTCTTTCGACTTCCTCGAACCGGGTAAGAAATACATCGCAACAGTATATGCCGATGCAAAAGATGCCGACTGGAAAAATAATCCGCAGGCCTATACTATTAAGAAAGGACTGTTGACAAACAAGAGCAAATTGAATTTGAAGGCTGCCAGCGGTGGTGGCTACGCGATCAGTATCTGCGAGGTGAAAGAGCTGAAAGATATAAAAGGGTTAAAAAATCTATAAGGTATAAGGATTGTTAAGGTTATTAAGTAAACTTGTAAAGAACTTAAATTTAAGCACATGAAACGTTTAAGGTTTAAAGCTTTGTTGATACTCATCGCAGGCTTGTGTATGTCCATCTCTGTGTTTGCCCAGCAAATAACAGTGACTGGAGTTGTGAAAGATCCTACAGGAGAACCGGTTATCGGGGCGAATGTCATTATAAAAGGGACAACGAACGGTACTGTCACCGATGTAGACGGTCAGTTTATGTTGTCTGCTTCCAAAGGTCAGATCCTTTCCGTATCGTTTATCGGATATAAAGCATTGGAACTTCCGGCTGCTGCCAACATGAATATTCTTTTGGAAGAAGATTCCCAGATGTTGGAAGACGTAGTCGTGATCGGTTACGGTACAGTAAAGAAAAATGATGCCACCGGATCTGTCACTGCCATCAAACCGGACGAGAAGAACCGGGGATTGCAGGTCAGTCCGCAGGATATGTTGATGGGTAAAGTAGCAGGTGTCTCTGTTGCCTCTTCTACCGGACAACCGGGTTCGTCTTCTACGATCCGTATTCGTGGAGGTTCTTCTTTGTCAGCAAAGAATGACCCGTTGGTTGTTATCGACGGTGTGATTATGAGTAATAGTGCTCCCGACGGGTTAAGTAACCCGTTGAGCACGATCAATCCGGCTGATATCGAATCTTTTACAGTCTTGAAGGATGCCTCGGCAACAGCAATTTACGGTTCTCGTGCGTCGAATGGTGTTATCATCATCACGACAAAGAAAGGAAAGAGCGGCAGTGTGAAGATTAATTATAGCGGAAATGTATCGATCAGTACCAAGCGTAATAAAATGGATGTGATGAGTGCCGATGAGTTCCGCGATTATATCACAAATTCACCGAGTACAACAGAAGGAATGCGGACTGCATTGAACCTCTATCCGGGGGTCAGTACAGACTGGCAGGACGAAGTGTTGCGCACTTCAGTCTCAACCGATCATAATATCAGTGCGTATGGCTCTGTAAAGGAATTTATGCCTTATCGTGTCTCTTTCGGATATACCGATCAGAACGGTATTCTGAAAACATCCAACTTTCAGCGTTATACGGGAAGTCTTTCGTTGACTCCGACTTTCTTCAACGATCATCTGCACGTAAACCTGAATGGTAAAGGTGTTTATATTAAGAACCGTTTTGCTGATACCGGCGCCTTGGGCAGTGCTGTCGCTTTCGATCCTACCAAGCCGGTATATAATAATAGTAAGTACGGTGGCTTTTTCACTTGGACTGGTGATTATACGCCTGACGGAACAAGGTCGACTTCAGCCGGTGTCAACCCGGTCTCCATGTTGGAAATGACTAACGACCGTTCAACGGCAAAGTCTTTTATCGGAAATGCTCAGTTCGATTACAAACTGCATTTCTTACCAGACTTGCGGTTCAATATGAATATGGGTATCGATTATGCCTCCGTAGAAGGTAAAAAATATGTCGATCCGAACGCTCCCGGTTCTTACCAGCCGGACGACGATGCCACCGGAAGCAACCGTATCTATAACAGTTCACATAATAACAAACTGTTCGATTTCTATGCTCAATATGCGAAAGAATTGCCTTCATTGGCCAGCCGTTTCGATATCATGGCCGGATATTCTTACCAGAGTTACCGTACTAAAACAGACAATGTGACTTACTATCTGTCCCGCAAACCCGAAACATTCGGACAGAATACAACAGTAAGTAATGAGTTTAAGGAAACAGATACGAAATATGTACTTGCATCTTTCTACGGTCGTATGAACTATTCGCTGATGGAAAAATACCTGTTGACTTTCACCCTACGTGATGATGCTTCTTCCCGTTTTGCCAAGAACAAGCGTTGGGGACTATTCCCGTCACTGGCTTTGGGTTGGAAGATTAACGAAGAAGGCTTCATGAAAGATTTCAGTAATTTGGATGAACTGAAACTGCGTTTAGGCTGGGGTGTTACCGGACAGCAGGATATCAACCAGGGCGATTATCCGTACCTTTCTTTCTATCGGGATGGAAAAGGGGGAGCTATGTATCCGACTTATGATGCTGCAGGAAACGTTACCTGGGTAAATGTAATGGCTCCGACTGCCGCCAACCCGAATTTGAAATGGGAAACGACGACGACTTACAACGTCGGTTTCGACTATGGTTTCCTGAACGGCCGGATCACCGGTTCTGTCGATGGCTATTTCCGTAAGACAAAAGACCTGATCAATGCGGAAGTAAACGTTCCGGCAGGTACCGACTTTGCCGAGTATGTCGTATCGAATATCGGCTCATTGGAGAATAAGGGAGTTGAGTTTTCTATCAATACCCGCCCCTTCGTAAGCCGCGATTTTAGCTGGGATCTGGGATTTAATGTAGCTTACAACAAAACAAAGATTACGGAACTGACCTATAACGATAACTCGGACTCTCCAGGTAAACGTTACGAGTCGACAGGTGGTGATGGAGGTTTACGCCTGAAAATCCACAGTGTCGGATATGCACCGGGTTCATTCTATGTATTCCAGCAGGTTTATGATGCCAATGGAAATCCTATCGAAGGAGAATACGTAGACCGTAACGGTGACGGTGTGATAACCGACAACGACCTGTATCGCTATAAGAACCCGGTGGCAGATGTCCTGATGGGCTTTAACTCAAAATTTACTTACAAGAATTGGGACTTCGGTTTCAACGGACGTATCAGCCTGGGTAATTACAACTTTAACGCAACGGCAGCCAATGCTGCATTGGGCGTCAACGAATTGTTCGGAAACAATGCGTTGAGTAATAAACCTACATCGGTATTGAAAACCGGCTTCCAGTCACGTCAACGTTTGTCCGACTACTATATCCAGAACGCATCATTTCTCAAGATTGATAATATTACATTGGGATATAATGTAGACCGGTTCCTGGTAAAAGGCTGTAACGCCCGTTTCTATGCAACCGTACAGAACCCGATCATCATTACTAAATATGACGGTCTCGATCCTGAAGTGAACGACGGTATGGATAACAACGTTTATCCTCGTCCGGTAACTGTATTGTTCGGTGTTAACATTAATTTCTAAAACGTATCGATCATGAAACTGAAAAAATATATATCGTTAGGCATTGCTTCTTTATGTTGCGTCTGGGCTACATCCTGTCTGGGGGATCTGGACCAGGAACCTATACTGGATAAATCCAGCCAGTCTATCCACAACGCAGCCGATTGTCAGGCGTTTCTGGCAAAAATCTATTCCGGCTTCGGCCTGTCGGGTAACTCGTCCGATCCGAATGTTGAACCCGATTTACAAGGAGGCGATCAGGGTTCGCTGGTATTTCTCCGCGGATTGCTTTCTTTGCAGTTGTTCCCTTCCGATGAGGCGATCTGGAACTGGGCGGATGAAGGTATCGTTGAATTATGCCAGCTCAACTGGGATTATACTTTGCCGTACGCCTATTCTTTCTATCAGCGTGCTATGTTGAATGTCCGTTATTGTAAGGAATTCCTGGATGTTTACTCTGATGAAAGTAATATCCCTGATGTTCAGAAATATCGTGACCAGGTACGCGGTCTGCGTGCCATGAACTATTATTACCTGATAGACCTTTACCGTAATCCGGGTCTTGTATGGGACGATAGTCCAACGGACGATAAATCTTGGAAGCCGTCACAAATAGGAGCACAGGCCCTTTTTGATAAGATCGTTGCCGAACTGGTCGATCTTTCTGAGAACGGAAACCTGGACGAAACACCTTCTATGGTAACTTACGGGCGTGTAACCAAACCTGTCATTAACACGCTTCTGGCCAAGATGTATCTGAATGCGGAAGTCTACGTCGGCACACCGATGTATGATAAAGCAGCTGTCTATGCCAAAAAAGTGATCGATGCCGGCTTCGGTCTGGAAGATAATTATGCTAACCTGTTCTGTGGCGAAAACCATCTGACCGGTACGCATAAGAACGAAATCATTTACGCCATTCCCTTTGACAACGTCAATGCAAAAAGCTTCGGTAGTACAATTATGTTGACTGCTGCTGCTTATGGAGGCGATATGGATCAAACGTGGTTTGGTATGTCTTCTTCCTGGACTTGCCTGAAGCCGACACAGCAGATGATCGAATTCTTCAGTGGAAGCCCGGAGGCCGGTACGGATAGCCATGGTAGTTTGGTAAAGAAAGATAAACGGTATGCTTTTTATGACGGTGCTGGAACACGCACGCCTGAATCGAAAATGCAGGACTGGAACTCAGGCTATCTATGTTATAAATTCACCAACCTGGGCTGGGACGGTGCACCGGTAACGCCGACTCCCGATCCGAACACCGATTTCCCATTGTTCCGTTTAGCAGATATCTATCTGATTTATGCAGAATGTGCAGCCCGCAATGCCGCCGGCACCAATAAGGCACAAGCTGTTGAATACGTAAACTTGCTTCGCGAACGGGCTAATGGAGATAAGAGTGCCAATATCACAGCATCCGATCTCACGCTCGACTTTATCCTCGACGAACGTGCCCGCGAATTATACTGGGAAGGCCAACGCCGTTCAGACCTGGTTCGTTTTGGTAAGTTCACGAAAGATTATGCCTGGGCTTATAAAGGGGGTACACTGGAAGGTGTGGCCAATATCGACAGTCGTTTCAATATCTATCCGATCAGCGACCGCGACCTGACAGCCAATCCGAATCTGGTTCAGAACCCTGGTTATGAATCATTGAAGTAAAAACATCTAAATCTGTAAACAAATGAAGAAACTTAATATATTTATTCTTCTCCTCTCCGGTTCATTATTATGGGCCGGTTGCGGAGACGACAGAGACGATAATCCGGTATTTCAGGAACCGACAGAGTTCAACCTGAACACTCCGGCCCAGGCTTCCGATGTGTATGACCTGAAGAATCTTTCAACTATCGAACTGACTTGTTCGCAACCCAACTACGGCTATGTGGCCTCCACAGCCTATAAGGTACAACTTTCTTTGGAAAACGCCTTCAAGGATGCCGACGAAACAGCGGGAACAAAAGCCAATTACGTCACTCTGTCCACCACTTACATCCTACCGGACCTGAAAGTGGATGCAATGGAGTTTGCTATGGCTTTATTGGACTTGTGGAAAGTATCGAACGGGAGTACCGAATTGCCGGAAACACCGATGCCGGTCTATATTCGTTTGAACGCTGCTTTGTCGAACAATGGAATGGGACAGATTGTTTCCAACGTAATCGAACTGCCGAAGGTCTTGGGGTATAACGTAGAGCCTCCCGTATCTTTACCCGCTCAGATGTTTCTGGTAGGTGATTTTGCGTCCGGAAGTAGCTGGGGTAAATGGGTAGAAATGATTCCGGTAACGGATACTCCGGGGAAATTCTGGTCCGTACAGTATTTCGGAGGAAATAATGTGATGAAGTTCAATGCCCAACCCACTTGGGACGGTAACCAGGTCGCTTATGCGGAAGGTCTTGTTCCTGACGCATCAGCCTCCTATGCTGGTGTATCCGGTGTGGATGATGGCAGTGGCGGACAGAATATCGGTGTGAAGAATGCCGGCTGGTATATCATGGTTGTTACTTCTGCTCTGGATGGAAAAGCTTTGAGTTATACCCTCGAATTCCTTTCTCCCGATATCTATCTGACCGGCGATCCTTCTGGCGGCTGGGATACATTTGATGAGGCACGTAAGTTTACCGTTCCGAACGGAGAAGGTGAGTTTGTTTCACCGGCATTTGTGGCTTCCGGTGCCTTGCGTATGTGTATCAAGTTGACGTCGACCGATTGGTGGCGCTCCGAGTTTACCATTCTGAACAATAAGATTGAATATCGGAAAAACGGAGGAGATCAGGAAGCTGTCAACGTCTCTGCCGGCCAGAAGGCTTACCTTAACTTCCTGGATGGCACAGGACGTATCAAGTAGTTTTCCCGTAATTTATCTGTCAGATTTTAATTTCTGGCTTACGATTTCATTCTTCGGTTATTTATTATTTGCCTGTCGACAATTGTGAGCAAGCCTGTTGATAATTATGAACAAGCTTGCCGACAATTGTCGACAGGCTTGTTTATGATTATCGGCAGCCAGGTTTGTCGGGAGCGTTTGTTGCTTTGTTCGTATGTTTTTTAAGAAATGGATGTGATATTTCTCTCTTATCTTCGATAATATTATATCTTTGTGCCATAAAAACGTAATACTATGATAGTCAGAGTGCTTTGTTTGCTGGCATTCTCGTTGATTTTAAACTCATGTCACGGTCAGCAAACAACAAAAACAGAAAATACGGATACAACACCGCGAACGTTTGAAATGGTATCTGTCCCCAGTATGATAACAGATCCGGGAGAACGTGCTAAGTATTTAGTCGAACATTATTGGGATAAGTTTGATTTTACGGATACAGCTTATGTGCACCTGCCGGAGATAACGGAGCAGGCTGTTTCCAATTATATCGACCTGATGAAATATGTAACTCCGGAGGTTGCTTCATCTTCTATTAAAAGTATGATGCATAAAGCGGAAACTGATAGTACCGTCTTTGCTTATATGGCCGACCTGTATGAAAAATATCTGTACGATCCTAATTCCCCGATGCGTGATGAATCTTTATATATTAATGTATTGGAATCGATCCTGTCAGCCTCTGTTTTTGATGACGCGAATAAGATCCGTCCGGCCCATTTACTGGACCTGGCCTTGAAGAACAGGGTAGGAGAAGCGGCAACGGATTTCACTTATACACTTGCCGATGGTAAAACAGGTACATTATATAATGTAAAAGCCCCTTATCTTTTATTGTTCTTCTATAATCCGGATTGTCATGCCTGCAAAGAAATAACCGGACAGATACAGAACTCTCCGTTGATAGAGAAGTTGCAAAAGGATAAGACCTTGAAGATACTGGCAGTTTATCCCGACGAAGACCTGGAAGCCTGGAAAAAGCATATACCGGATGTGCCGGCAAGCTGGATAAACTCCTATGACGAATCTGTCTCTTTAAAGAACGATGAAATATATGATCTGAAAGCCATACCCACACTTTATTTATTGGATAAGGAAAAGAAGGTCATTTTGAAAGATGTCACATTTAACCAGCTGGAAGAATTTTTACAAATACAAACGAACTAAGTATGTACATTAACAAATTGAGTATGAGAACAACGTTATTATCTTTAGCTTTTCTGGCGGGTGTCAGCTTAACAGCATCCGCACAGTTAAAAATCGGAGGGAAAACCATTAACACCAAGAAAGTTGTAAGTGCAGCAACCGATGTCGCTAAGGCGGTTACTTTGAGTGATGCGGATATTGCAACTATGAGTCGCGAGTATATCGAGTGGATGGATACCCACAATGAAGTGGCAGGTCCTGATACCGAAATGGGACAGCGTCTGGAAAGACTGACAAAAGATATAAAGGTGGATGGACTGAACTTGAACTTTAAAGTATATAATGTAATTGACGTAAATGCATTTGCTTGTGGCGACGGAAGTGTACGTGTTTGTGGTGGTTTGATGGAGATTATGGACGACAATGAAGTGATGGCTGTTATTGGCCATGAAATCGGTCATGTACTTCACTCCGATTCGAAAGATGCGATGAAGAATGCCTATTTGACTTCGGCAGCCAAGAATGCGGCAGGGGCAACCAGCGATGTTGTTGCTAAGTTGTCTGATTCTCAGCTAGGCGATCTGGCTACCGCTTTGGCCGGTGCCCAGTATTCGCAAAAGCAGGAGAATGAAGCAGATGATTATGGCTTTGAGTTCAGTGTGGCAAATGGATATGATCCGTATAGTATGCATGACTCGTTGGCTAAACTGTTGAAATTGAGTGAAGAAGCTCCAAAGTCTTCAAAGTTTCGCCAGCTCTTTTCCAGCCATCCGGAAACGGAGAAACGAGTTCAACGAATGAAAGAAAAAGCAGATAATCATACAAAATAACATCTATATTATGTTAGTATCCTTTAAACAAGGGGTTATTTTACTGAAATATTGCTAAAAAAGAACCTTTTTGTGCTGGAAAACTATGCTGAATAACATAAAGTGCTTATATTTGCATTGTGTTTTTCATGGTATTAGATTTAAGGTTAGCAATGAAGATTGGTTGTCCGTGACGGATGACCTTTTCTTTTTTTATATACCTTACTCAATCATTTTCAGCCTTTCCCACTTTTAATTCCGAAATAATATTACTTTTGTATAGTTACTATAAATTTATATGGTGTGGATACAAAAATAAAATTACGGGTTCAGGGGCTGACCAATAGTCAGATCCAGTCGGGTGCGTATGCATTGATACTGGCTGAGGAAGACGGGGCTCGTCGTATACCTATTATAGTAGGAACATCAGAGGCACAATCTATTGCTATTGCATTGGAACATATTACGCCTCCCAGACCTCTTACTCACGACTTGTTTGTAACTTTTGCGCAGGCTTTCGGCATTCAGTTACGTGAAGTTTTTATTTATAAGTTTGAAGACGGGGTATTCTATTCCGAATTATTATTCGATGACGGAATTACCCAGGTGCGTCTTGACTCGCGAACTTCGGATGCGATAGCCATCGCTTTACGTGTAAAATGCGATATTTATACAACCGACCAGATCGTTACCGAATGCGGTGTCGTATTGGAAGAAGTATCTTCTATGAGTGATAAAGATGATGATGAATATTCTTTATTAGACAAGGAGCCGGAAGATATCGAAGACGAGGAAGAGTTGAAGAAATGGCTTTCTCTTCTGGATGAAGAAGAGTTGACCGAACGGCTGGACGAAGCTGTCTCTGATGAGAATTACGAATATGCGAAGATGTATAAAGACGAGATCCGTCGGCGTGAAGAGGAGGACGAAACAGAATGATAGAACAACAGAGTGGGATTAGCCTTGAATCGCTTTTGCGTGGAATATTGGGTATTATAACGGTTCTGGCTGTCGCATACGCCCTGAGTTATAACCGTAAACGGATCGACTGGAAACTGATTGGCGGTGGGCTTCTCATGCAGTTAATTTTTGCTTTGGCTATTCTTAATTTACCCTTTGTAGGAACAGCTCTTGAGTTTGTCGGGAAGGCATTCATTAAACTGATGGATTTTACTCAGGCTGGGGTCGGTTTCCTACTTGGCCCGTATGCTACGAAAAGTAATGGCTTTATATTCCTGATCCACTCTTTGCCGGTTGTTATTTTCTTCTCGGCTTTAGTCTCTTTGTTTTATCATTGGGGGATTATCCAGCGTGTGGTAGGAGCTTTTTCCTGGCTACTGCGGAAGTTTATGAATATTTCAGGAGCTGAAGGTCTTGTGACTTCCGGTAATATATTTATGGGTATGACCGAGTCACCGGTATTGATTAAGAATTATCTGCCGGCTATGAACCGTTCTGAGATATTCCTGGTAATGGTTTCGGGAATGGGTACTATTGCCGGAACAGTAATGGCCACTTATATAGGTATGCTTTCCGGTGGTGATCCGGTAGCGAGAGTTCTGTTCGCCAAGCATTTGATATCTGCTTCTTTAATGGCTGCTCCCGGGTCGATCGTCCTGGCTAAAATGCTCTGTCCGCAAACAGAAGTTGCAGCCGATCATGCTGCCAGCCTGGAGAAGAAAAGTGCTCATCCGACGGCCTTGGATGCATTAGCGGCCGGGACTTCGACGGGTATCCGTTTGATGGTAAATATTGCTGCTATGTTGTTGGTATTTATTGCGTTGGTTGCTTTGGCAAACTATTTGTTGGAAGGATTGATCGGGCGATATACCGGCTTGAACGACTGGATTGTTTCGGTAACAGACGGAAAAGTACATGGATTGACATTCCAGTTTATACTAGGCGTGATCCTTGCCCCGTTCATGTGGCTGATAGGGATTCCTTCTCCTGATATTATGTTGGTTGGGTCGTTATTGGGACAAAAGACGATACTGAATGAGTTTGTCGCTTATTTTCAGTTGCAGGAATGGAAAGATGCCGGTATGTTTATGTACCAGAAATCCATATTGATGTCTACTTATATTTTATGTGGTTTTGCCAATATCTCTTCCATCGGGATTTTACTGGGCGGAATGGGTGTGTTGGCTCCGGAGAAGAAAGAAATGATTACCCGTTTCGGTTTTCCGGCCATGATAGCAGGAGCTTTAGTTTCTGTTCTATCGGCAACCATCATTGGTATGATACTTGGGTAATTGATAATTGAAAGTTGAAAATTGATAATTTGAGATGCAGATATTTTATACTCCGGATATAGCTGTAAATCCGGAATTACCGGAAGAGGAAGCAGGGCATTGCATCCGTGTACTTCGCCTGACTGAGGGCGATGAAATTTTACTGACTGATGGTAAAGGCTCTTTTTATAAAGCGGCTATCAGCCGTGCTCATCATAAACATTGTGAGGTATCTATCCTGGAAAGCAGGAAACAGCCGGCTTTGTGGAATTTCCGTCTTCATATAGCAGTTGCTCCTACAAAGAATATGGACCGGATGGAGTGGTTTGCTGAAAAGGCAACAGAAATAGGTATTGATTTCATAACTTGTCTGAACTGTCGTTTCTCGGAACGCCGGGAAATAAAACCGGCCCGTCTGGAAAAGATACTGGTCAGTGCTATGAAACAATCGCAGAAAGCGACCTTGCCTCAATTGGCTGGAATGACAGACTTCAAAGCATTTGTAAGCCAGCCGTTTGATGGCCGTAAGTTTATTGCCCACTGTGAGGATGGGGATAAAACATTACTGAAACATACGTATCATCCGGGTGAGAATGCTTTAGTACTTATTGGTCCTGAAGGGGATTTCAGTCCTGAAGAAATAGAACTGGCCTTACAACAGGGATTTGAACCTATCTCATTAGGTGAGAGCCGACTGCGTACGGAGACGGCTGCATTGGTCGCTTGTCATACGATACATGTACTGAATCAGTGAGTTTTAAAAGATTTCTATCAAAGTTGATAACCACTAATAAAAACGAATATGACCGAAAAAGAAAAATGCCATCTGGGGCTATTGTATGATGCTAATTATGATAGAGAATTGCTACTGGATCGTGAGAAGGCAAAAGAATTACTTTATGATTATAATCGTTTGCGCCCTTCACAACAGGAAGAAAAAACACAGTTGTTGAAATCTTTTCTGGGTAAGACCGGCGAGAATCTGATTATCGAACCTCCTTTTGCCTGCGATTATGGATATAATATAGAGGTAGGAGAGAACTTCTATGCCAATGTAAACCTGGTAATACTGGATGGTGCCAAGGTCTGTATCGGTGCAAATGCATTTATTGCGCCTAATGTCGGTATCTATACAGCCGGTCATCCTTTGGATGCCGAACAGCGAAATCGTGGGTTGGAATATGCTCGCCCTGTTACTATCGGCAATAATGTATGGATAGGTGCAGGCGTATGTATTCTTCCGGGTGTAACTATTGGCGACAATACAGTGATCGGTGCCAGCAGTGTAGTCACAAAAGATATACCATCGAATGTATTGGCAGTTGGTAACCCTTGCCGGGTAATAAAAGAAATAGAACAGACAGAAACAGCTTTTGATAAATGAGATTAAAAAATAATAAAAAGAAAACCCCGGTATCACGCTATCCTGATACCGGGGTTTATATTTTTAGTCAGATATATCTGTTATTCCCATTCAATAGTTGCATTGGGTTTCGGAGACATATCGTAGCAAACGCGGTTTACGTTTTTGACTTCTTTCAGGATACGATCTGTAATCTTCATCAGGATAGGCCAGTCTACCGGTTCGATGGTGGCAGTCATGGCATCAACTGTGTTGACGGCACGGATGATAACAGGCCAGTCGAAAGAACGGGCATTGTCCCTTACACCGACTGATTTGAAATCAGGTACGACAGTAAAATATTGCCATACTTTCTTATCCAGTCCGGCTTTCTGGAATTCTTCGCGCAGAATAGCATCGGCTTCACGAACAGCTTCCAGTCTGTCGCGGGTGATAGCTCCCAGACAACGTACACCCAAACCGGGGCCAGGGAACGGCTGGCGGAAAACCATTTCATAAGGTAAACCGAGCTCCAAGCCACAAGCACGAACTTCGTCTTTGAATAATTGGCGTAAAGGCTCTACCAGTTCGAATTGTAAATCTTCAGGCAGACCACCTACATTGTGGTGAGATTTTACCATCTTGGCTGTCTTTGTTCCGCTTTCTACGATATCCGGATAAATAGTACCTTGAGCCAGGTAATCTATGCCGTCCAGTTTACGGGCCTCTTCTTCGAATACACGAATGAATTCACTACCGATGATTTTACGTTTTTCTTCGGGATCAGCAACACCAGCCAATTTATCCAGGAAACGATCGGTTACGTCTTTATAGATCAGGTTGGCTTTCAGCTGGTTTTTGAATACTTCGACCACATCTTCCGACTCACCTTTACGCATCAAACCATGGTTTACATGAACGCAAACCAATTTGTCGCCAATCGCTTTCAAAAGTAATGCAGCAACAACCGAACTGTCGACACCTCCCGACAGAGCCAGTAAGACTTTCTTGTTTCCAACCTGACGTCTGATAAGTTCGATCTGGTCGTTGACGAAGTTTGTCATGTTCCAGTTTGTTTCAGCTTTGCAGGTATCGAAAACGAATGATTTGACAGCTTCTTTAATAGCTTCAACGTCATTGGTGAATTCAGCGAGTTTTACTTCACATTGTGCCTTATCATGGCCGGCTGCCATAACAGGGAAACCTGCAGTATAGATGGCCGGATCCACATCGATGGCAACACCGTCGATTACATGGTTAGGACCACCGTTGATGATGATACCTTTTACATTTGGCAATGCTTTCAATTCCGCAACGGTAATATCGTGTGGATAAATTTCACTGTATACACCCAATGCACGGATTGCTCTTGCCAATACCGTATTTTCATGACTTCCCAAGTCTAAAATAACGATCATATCCTGTTTCATCGTATTCCTCCTAAAATTATTAAGTTAATTAGATTATCCTTCTTGTATTCTTATTCCCACTCGATTGTTGCAGGCGGTTTGGAACTGATATCGTACACGACGCGGTTCACCCCTTTTACCTTATTGATGATCTCGTTGGATACTTTTGCCAGGAATTCGTAAGGCAATTGTGCCCAGTCGGCAGTCATTGCATCGGTCGAAGTTACGGCACGTAAGGCGACCGTATTTTCGTAGGTACGCTCATCACCCATAACACCGACAGACTGGATCGGAAGCAGGATCACCCCGGCTTGCCAGATTTTGTCATACAATCCCCATTCGCGCATTAGCGACATATAGATCTCGTCTGCATCCTGCAGGATACGAACTTTTTCCGGTGTAATATCGCCTAAGATGCGGATACCCAGACCCGGACCCGGGAACGGATGACGTTTGATCAGATGAGGCTGCATTCCCATTTCCATACCGACGCGGCGAACCTCGTCTTTGAAAAGAAGGCGAAGCGGTTCAACCAGCTTCAATTTCATGGTATCGGGAAGACCTCCTACGTTATGGTGACTTTTAATTACTGTACCGGTGATAGACAGAGACTCGATCACATCCGGATAGATAGTTCCTTGTCCCAGCCATTTGATATCTTTCAGTTTGTGCGCTTCCTGGTCGAATACATCGATAAAGCCTTTACCGATAATCTTACGTTTCTGTTCCGGATCGGAAACACCGGCCAGTTCACTGTAGAATTTATCTTTTGCATTTACCCCGATCACATTCAGCCCCAGATGTTCGTAATCTTTCATTACGTTTTCGAATTCATTCTTACGAAGCAATCCGTGGTCTACAAAGATACAGGTAAGATTTTTGCCGATAGCTTTGTTCAGAAGAACAGCTGTAACAGAAGAATCGACACCTCCCGATAACGCCAGGATCACTTTATCGTCACCCAGTTGCTCTTTTAGTTCGGCAACAGTCGATTCGATGAATGAAGCAGGAGTCCAGTCTTTGGCACATCCGCAAATATTCAGGAAATTATCGAGTAATTTTGTTCCGTCGGTGGAGTGGAATACTTCCGGATGGAACTGTACACCCCAGGTTTGCTCGCCTTCAACATGATATGCAGCCGCCTTTACATCATCTGTGCTGGCGATTACTTTAAAGTTGTCAGGAAGCAGGGTTATTGTATCGCCATGCGACATCCAAATCTGAGAACCTGTGTTGATCCCTTTCAATAGTGGATCTTCGTTGTTAACGTACGACAGGTTGGCACGTCCATATTCCCGTGAGTTTGCAGATTCGACATTACCACCAGATGTGTAAGCCAGATACTGTGCCCCGTAGCAAATGCCGAGTACCGGATATTTTCCGCGAATTTCGCTTAGATCAGCTTTGAAAGCATCGGCGTCGTAAACAGAATACGGGCTACCGGAAAGGATCACTCCTTTTACGTCGGTTGCGTCATGCGGAAATTTGTTGTAGGGGATAATCTCGCAATACATGTTCAACTCTCTGACCCTGCGGCCAATCAATTGAGTTGTTTGCGAGCCGAAATCAAGAATAATAAGTTTCTCGTGCATGCAGTGTTATTATTTAATTGAGTGGGGCAAAGGTAGTAATTTTATTTCTAAAATATTGTAACGCATCTCCCATATCTGACTATGCAAATGTTGAATGATATCCCTCTTTCTTAAAAAGTGTATAAATAGGGCGGATGTGTTTTAATACATCCGATTAAACATTACCTTTGTACGTTCATTTTATCAGGAACCGTATGGATACAGAAAAGAAAGAAACAAAGGAAATAAATAAGCTCTCATTATTAATCATGGCGATCATCGTGTTATTACTGATTATCGGTGGTGCCGGGTATTATATTTATCAGCAGAAACAGCAGATGACTGACCTGGTCCAGGCTTATGATTTGGATAAGGAATCGCTTGAAGATGAGTTTAATGAGTTGTCGATGCAATATGAGGGATATCAATTTAAGGTAGGGAATGATTCGCTGATGAACCTTTTGTCTACCGAGCAGGCTAAGGTGCAACGTTTGATGGAAGAATTGCGTACCGTAAAGGCTACCAATACCAAAGAAATCGCCCGTTTGAAGAAAGAGCTCGAAACGCTTCGTAAGATCATGCGTAACTATGTCGCTCAGATCGATTCATTGAATAGAGAAAATGAACAGCTGAAAGTTGAAAAGAAAGAAGTCGTTCAAAAATACCAGCGTGCAACTTCCCAGGCTGCCACATTAAAGAAAGAAAAGGAAAAATTATCGGAACGTGTTACGCTTGCCAGCCGTTTGGATGCGACAGGTATAACGGTGACTCCGGTCAATTCCCGTGGAAAGTTGGCTAAGAAAATCAAAAAAATGGAACGTTTCGTCGTAGACTTCCGTATCGCAAAGAATATCACTGCTCCTGTCGGAGAAAAGACCGTATATGTACGAATTCTGAAACCGGATGACGATGTGCTTGTAAAGAGCCGTGCAGATGTTTTCCCCTTCGAAGGAAAAGATATTAACTATTCGATGAAAAAACTGATCGAGTACGATGGAGAAGAATATCCGGTTACGATGTATTGGGATATCGAGGAATTCCTTTCTCCTGGATCTTATCGCGTGGATATATTCATTGATGGAAATATGATCGGAAAGAGAAACTTCGTTCTGGAAGATTAATAATGGAGACAGATAACTACTTTGCGAAACTTTTAGCGGATCTCCCGGAATCCCTGGCACGCGATGAAGTTTTTGTAAATGAATTGAAGAATATCTCACAGGTGGTATCTGTCGACAAAGGGGATTATTTGCTCCGTACAGGTGAACTATGCCAGGATGCCTATTTTATCAATAAAGGCTTATTCATTAATTTATATGTAAGTGAAAAGGGGGATGAGTATGTAACAGGTTTCTCTTCTGATTATTTATATCCTTTTCTGTCTGCCATCGGGTATTTTACGCAGGCACCATCCGAATTTGAAATCAAAGCGTTGGAATCGGGCGAACTGCTCCGGTTTTCACGTGTACATATAGAAGAACTATCTTTACGTTATCCGTTATTTGCGTCCTATTATCAGAATGCGATGCTTACTATCATATCGAAACTTTATTCTATGTTTGCTATCCGGCAGTCGTGTACCGCCGAGGAATTCATCAAATATCTTTATAATCACTACATGTGGATCATGCAGCGTGTCCCCGACAAATATATTGCTCAATATATGGGAATCAGCAATGCATGGTATTGCAAGCTGAAAAAGCGCATCTTTAATTGAATTAATTCAATTTTATATTTAAAGCAAACCAGTACTTTTGCATCGATAAATCGTACATTTGTCTGAGAACGATGAATGTATATCTGTTTAGGTGTAAACAATCGGTGATAACCTGTTGTTTTTTATTTAGGAATAAGGGTGATAAATTGTTTTATAATATAAAATCTCCGGATGAAAAAACAATAAAAAGATGAAACGGATTATCGTATTAGTAGGGTTATTGGTCTGGTCTGGTTATGCAAGTTCCCAACAGACACTGACATTGGAAGAATGCCGGAATCTGGCTATCCAGAATAATAAGGAGTTACAGATCTCCGGGCAAAAAGTGAAAGCCGCCGACGAAGAGCGGAAGGCTGCCTTTACCAAATACTTTCCACAACTTTCAGCTATGGGAGGATATATGTGGAATCAGAAAGATATCAATTTGTTGGATATGGATGCTTTGAGTGCTAAGCTCGGTTCGGCTTTGGGACCGATCGCTCAACTGCCTGTGTTTGGACAATTAATGGGAGGTGTCGATGAGATGCAGCATTTGGATGTTCAGAACATCTGGGTAGGCGGTGTTTCATTAGTTCAGCCTGTTTTTATGGGAGGAAAGATCGTCTCTTACAATCAAATTACCAAATATGCCCGTGAGCTGGCAGAGTCTATGAATGACCTGCAGTTGCAGGAAGTCATTTATAAGACTGACGAGACTTACTGGCAGGTCATTTCGCTTGTCAACAAGAAAAAGCTGGCTGACGCTTATGTCAATCTATTACGAAAAATGGATAGTGATGTGACGGCCATGATTTCGGAAGGTGTAGCTACACAAGCCGACGGTCTGTCGGTTAAGGTGAAACTGAATGAAGCGGAAATGGCGCAGACTAAAGTCGATAACGGGTTGGCCCTTTCGCGTATGCTTCTTGCCCAGATATGCGGACTTCCCCTAGATGATCCGATGGCTTTGGCCGATGAGAATATTGAGGATTTTCCTGTAAAATCAAATGAGATTTCAGCCAATGTCAATGAAGCGTTCGCTAACCGTGATGAATTGCGAAGCCTGGAACTGGCTGCCAGAATCTACCAGAAAAAAGAACGCATCGTGTTGGCTGATATGTTGCCTAATGTAGCCCTGTCTGCCAATTACCTGGTGACTAATCCTAATGCATTCAATGGTTTTAAAAACGAGTTTGCCGGAATGTTCAATGTAGGAGTGATGGTCAAAGTCCCGTTGTCCGGCTGGTGGGAAGGTACTCATAAGAGGAATGCCGCCCGTGCGGAAACACGTATCCAAAAACTTCAGTTGATGGAAGCACGTGAGAAAGTAGAGTTACAAGTGAACCAGTCTGTGTATAAGGTGAATGAAGCGAACAAGAAGTACATCGCTTCATCGCGTAATATGGAAAATGCAGAAGAAAATCTTCGTCATGCCAACCTGGGCTTTGAAGAAGGCGTAATTCCTGCATTGAACCTGATGGAAGCACAAACCGCTTGGGTATCCGCGCGTTCCAGCCTGATAGATGCTCAGATAGAAATGAAACTAACGGAAGTTTACCTGACCAAGGCGATGGGAAAACTGTCTGTCAATGAACAGAAGTAATAACAATAAAAATATACAGAGATGAACGAGAATAAAAAGTTTTCGATCAGCAACATGATGTTGGCATTTATCACGGTATTAGTCGTGATCGGATTAGTCGCACTGACCGGTTTCTTTCTGCTGACTCCTCCCGATGATATTATAATGGGGCAAGCCGAAGCAAACCAGGTTCGGATTTCAGGAAAAGTACCCGGACGTGTAGAATCTTATCGTTTCGATGAAGGAGATCGGGTAAAAGCCGGTGATACACTGGTCTATCTGAATACTCCGGAAGTTTTAGCTAAGTTGCAACAGGCGGAAGGTGCCCGGAAGGCTGCTGAAGCACAAAGTGCCAAGGCGATTAAAGGAGCTCGTGTACAGGAAATAGCCGGAGCTTATGAAATGTGGCAGAAGGCACAGGCCGGTCTTGAAATAGCAAAGAAGTCGTATACCCGCGTTCAGAACTTATATGAGAAAGGGGTAATGTCAGCCCAGAAAAGAGATGAGGCGGAAGCTAATTATAAAGCGATGGTCGCTACCGAGAAAGCTGCGAAGTCGCAATACGATATGGCGATGGATGGTGCCCGCTCGGAAGATAAAGCGGCTGCAGCAGCATTGGTGCAACAGGCGGGTGGCGCAGTTGCCGAAGTGGAATCGTATTTAAAAGAGTCGGCTTTGATCTCACCGATCGATGGAGAAGTTTCCGAACGTTTTCCGCAGATAGGAGAGCTGGTAGGGACCGGAGCACCGATTATGAATATCACTGATTTGAATGATATGTGGGTTACTTTCAGTGTTCGCGAAGATTTACTGAAAGATATCAAGATCGGTTCCGAATTGAATGCCTTTATTCCGGCACTCGACAATAAGCCGGTTAAATTAAAAGTCTATTATTTAAAGGATATGGGATCGTATGCAGCCTGGAAAGCGACTAAAACGACCGGTCAGTTTGATTCGAAAACGTTCGAAGTACGTGCCCGTCCGCAGGAAAAGATTGCCGACCTGCGTCCTGGAATGTCCGTTGTAATGAAGAAAAAAGGGAACGAAATATTATGACATTGAAGCAGGGTTTACATAGTATCTGGAAGGTTGCGAAGCGGGAGGTACAGCGGTTGACATCGAAGCCGATCTACTTCTTCTGCATGCTGATCGCTCCGGCTCTCTGTGTCATCTTCTTCCTGTCGTTGATGAAAGACGGACTGCCGACCAACCTGCCCATTGCAGTGGTCGATATGGACGGCTCGGCCACTTCCCGCAATCTGATCCGCCAGCTCGATGCTTTTGCACAGACGGAAGTTGTCTATAAGACCGCTTCTTTTGACGAGGCACGCCGGGAAATGCAAAAAGGAAATGTGTACGGGATTTTCTATATACCCAAAGACTTTTCTGTTGAGGCAACAACGGGTAAGCAGCCTACGCTCTCATTCTATACGAATGCAACCTATCTGATTGCAGCATCACTACTTTTCAGGGATATGAAGACGATGTCCGTACTGGCCGGTGCATCGGTCGGATTACAGACCGGGTTGGCTAAAGGGCTTACCACCGACCAGATCATGGCACAATTGCAGCCGATCGTGATCGACTCGCATGTCATCGGTAATCCCTGGCTGAACTATTCGGTTTATCTGAATAATACGGTTTTGCCCGGTGTATTGCAGCTGATGATCTTTCTGGTTACCGTTTTCAGTATTGGGACGGAGATCAAGTATTCAACTTCACGGCAATGGTTGCAGACCGGAGGAAACTCATTGACTGTAAGTTTGCTAGGTAAGTTGCTGCCGCAGACGGTGATATTTATCGTGGTGGCCATGATGTGTTGTGCCGCTCTGTATGGTTTCAACTCCTTCCCGCTAAACAGCGGTTGGATGCCTATGATATCGGCAATGATTCTGCTGGTATTGGCTTCACAGGCTGTCGGTGTGTTTATGATCGGAGTTTTGCCTACCTTGCGTCTGGGGTTGAGTTTTGCCAGCTTATTCGGTATGATTGCGTTTTCTATTGTCGGTTTTTCTTTTCCTGTCCTGGGGATGGACCCGACTTTGCAGGCGCTGAGTAACTTGTTCCCGCTTCGTCACTATTTCCTGATTTATGTCGATCAGGCGTTGAACGGAAGGGATTTATTCTATACATGGACTGAATATGTCTGGTTGGCAGGTTTCCTGATCTTACCTTTCCTGATCGGAAGGAATTTGAAGAAGGCTCTGTTGTATTTTAAGTATATTCCGTAAATCAGAAAGTAATGAAAAGAGAACATCGTTTACGATATATAATAAGGGAGGGAATACAAGATACCTTTTTTATCTGGAAAGACGAACTGAAGAATGTATTCAAAGATTCGGGCGTTATGATCTTCTTCTTCCTGGTTCCGTTTATCTATCCTCTTCTATATGCTTTCATATATAATAACGAGGTAGTGCACGAAGCCAAAATGGTGGTAGTCGACCAGTCTGATACCTATCTGAGCCGTGAATATATCCGGAAGGTCGATGCTACTGCCGATGTAAAGGTGGTTGCGGTCTGTACGGATATGGAAGAGGCAAAACGAATGATGGATGAAAAGAAAGCCTATGGTATTCTGTATTTCCCCAGTGAGTTCAGTAAAGACATCCATAGAGGAAAGCAGGCTACTGTTTCATTGTATTGCGATATGAGCGCATTGTTATTTTATAAGGCGTTCCTGTTGGCTACGACAGAAGTTTCGCTTGAGATCGGAAAGGAGATACGTGCGCAAAACCATCCTTCCTCGACAGAAGAACAGGAGAAAATAACGGTTAATCCAATTCCTTACGAATCGGTTGCCATCTTTAACTCGCAGAACGGTTTTGCCAGTTTTCTGGTGCCGGCTATTCTGATTTTGGTCATCCAGCAGACACTGATTCTGGGTATCGGTATGTTGGGAGGGACAGCCCGCGAGAAGAACCGCTTCCATAGTCTTGTTCCGGTCAGTCGTCATTTTAACGGAACATTGCGTATCGTATTGGGCAAGTCGTTTACCTATATATTGCTGTACGTTGTCGTTTGTATATGGGCGTTGGCAGTAGTGCCGAAGTTGTTTTCGCTACCCCAGGTCGGGGAACCGTGGACAGTGATGTTGTTTGTATTACCTTATCTGTTCGCTTGTATATTCCTGTCGATGACTTTGTCCGGGTTTATGACGAGCCGCGAATCTCCTATGCTCGTGTTTGTCTTTACTTCGGTAATCCTGTTGTTTATTTCCGGCGTATCCTGGCCGAAGGAAGCAATTCCGCCATTCTGGAAAGCGGTCGGTTATCTTTTCCCATCCACACCGGGAATACAAGGATTTATCCGGATCAATACGTCGGGAGCGACGTTGAGCGAAGTTGCTCATGAATACCGGACTCTTTGGGTGCAGGCTGGAATTTATTTCATAACAGCTTGTATGATTTACAGATACCAGATCATACGTAGCCGTGAATTGATAATAAAACAATACCGATATATGAAGATGCAACGGATGTTGCACCAGAAGGGGTAGTTTACTGACTACCCCTTTTCTTTTTGCTGATTTTAACGAAATAATGTTAGAATCCTTCAAATATAGTCTTACTTTTGTATAAATTCTCAATCAAACTTAATTAAATTAGTACTATGCAAAACAGACGTGACTTTTTAAAGCGGGCCTCTATGATGCTTGCCGGGGGTATAGTTGCACCTCAGTTATTATCTTCTTGTGCCGAAAAAAGGACGGCAGCCGAATCGTCCAAACATATCGGTTTACAGTTGTATTCTTTGAGAGACCTTGTAAAAGATGAAGGAATTCAGGCAGTATTGGAAGCAGCTTCTAAAATGGGATATACAAATCTGGAAACAGCGGGTTACGACAATGGTAAGATCTACGGTATGGCTCCTGCTGAATTCAAGAAAAGGTGTAATGACCTCGGTATGAAATGTACGAGTGCCCACCTGGGACAAGAGTTCACCAAAGAGAAAGAAGCAGAGGTAATGAGTTGGTGGGATCAGGCTATTGCCGCTCACAACGAGTTGGGTGTTAAATACATGGTTCAACCCTGGATGCCTGTAAACGATAAAACGACTCTTGACGACTTGAAGATGTATTGCGACTATTTCAATACGGTAGGTTATAAGACTGCTGCTGCCAGTATCGCATTCGGTTATCATAATCATGCTTTCGAATTCCGTAAGATAGGAGATCAGTTGATCTACGATTTCCTGTTGGATAACGTAAGTCCCAACCATGTATTCTTCCAGATGGACGTTTACTGGGTGAAAGAAGGTGGTGCCGATCCTGTGGCTTATCTGAAAGCACGCCCGAGACAGTTCAAGACTATCCATATTAAAGATGACATGGAAATCGGAGCAAGCGGAAAGATCGACTTCAAACCGATCTTCGATCAGATGAATGCCAACCGGGTAAAAGACTGGTATGTTGAAGTGGAAGAATACACAAACAACGATCCGGTTGAAAGTTGTCAGCAAAGTTTCGACTTCCTGAACAAAGCGGATTATGTGAAATAAACGTATTGAATAGATAGTTATTCGTTATAAAGGCGATGCTTGTCGGATTGTAAACCGATAAGCATCGTCTTTTCTTTTGATTAAAAGGTCAGATAGCCTTTATACACGCAATAATATTATTCCAGTCGTTAGCCAGGCTCGTCATATCCGGATATAATAAGTCGGCGCCTGCATCCAACAACACTTTGTCGGGGAGGGGGCCGGTGTTGACTGCAATAGTGAAGATACCGGCGGCAGTTCCTGCTTCGACACCCATAGGAGCATTCTCTACAACGAATGCTTCATTTGCTTTTACTCCGGCTTTTTCCAGTCCCATCAGGTAAGGTTCGGGATGAGGTTTACCGTACTTTACATCGAAAGCTGTAACCATTTTTTCGCGGGTAAAACAACCAGGATAAGTATGTTCCAGCTTATTGATCAGGCTGTGTTGCCCGGAACCGGTGACGACCAGTGTCTGTAATCCATGACTTTTAGCCTGCTTTAGTACTTCTCCGGCACCGGTCATTGCTTTACCGTCGTTGTATTTGTTGAAAAGCATTGCTTTTTCGTCGTATATCTCCTGTTTCTCTTTATCTGTTGCGTCACGCTGAAATGTGCGCTGGTATAACTCGTTGATGGTACTTTCTCCGGTACGGCCTTCAAACATATAGAAATCTTCTTTTACAGCCTGAAGTTGATGGTTCATTGCTGTTTCGTACCAGGCTCGGGCGTGGAAGCGCATTGAGTCGTAGAGTACACCATCCATATCGAAAAGTACAGCTTTGGGGGAAAGAGTATTCTGCTTATGTTTTAGCAGATAACGGTTGATAGCTTCTTGTATCATTATGTTCATATTCTTAATAATCTTTGCAAAGTTACGAAAATTCTTATACTTATTTCCTATCTTTGATGTGAACAACCTGTAAAGCCGGGTATGGTAATAACGATTAAAAACTGATGAGTATGAAGAATAGTTTACTAGTATTAGCAGTGATGCTGTTTGCTTTTAGCTTTCAAAGCAAGGCCCAGGATTGGACTGATATGCAGCATGAGGTTTCTTTGAGTTATGGTGGTCTTCCGGTAGCAGATTTACTGCACCATTATGAACGTTACTTCGATCCATCTGCCGAGTCGGTCGATTTATATGATGATAAAGGTAAGTTCGGAGCATTGAATATCAGTTATCTCTTTTATCCGGATGAAAACTGGGGTATCGGGTTGGTTTATTCTTATACGAATAGTGATAAGCGTATTATTGCCAATGACAAAATAATTGGCGATTTCATCAACTCGTACCATTCGATTTGTCCTTCTTTTAAATACAACTGGTATAATTATAACTTTGTTACGTTATACTCCCGGTTGAATGCCGGTGTCGCTATTGCTACGGCAAAAGCATCTTTTATCAATCAAGAGAATAAACCGGATGAAGATACCCGTATAAAAGCCTTCTTTATGTATCAGGTATCACCTATCGGGCTTGAGTTAGGAAGGCAGATTGCAGGTTTTGTAGAGGTCGGTTTCGGCCATATGGGAACGGCTATGGCTGGTATACGATATCGGATGTAATAAGGAAATATCTTTTAATCAATAATAAAAAAGCAGGTGAACCTGGTTAATACCGGATTCACCTGCTTTCTTTTATAATAGTTGAATATCCGATTTATAATTTTGCACGGATAGCTTCACTTTCTTTTTCATATCCAGGCTTGTTCAAAAGCGCGAACATGTTTTTCTTGTAAGCTTCAACACCCGGTTGGTCGAACGGATTAACTCCCAGCATATAACCGCTGATACCACAAGCTTTTTCAAAGAAGTAGAACAACTGACCGATGTAATAAGCATTTACTGCCGGCATCGTGATCTTGATGTTAGGAACGCCACCGTCAACGTGTGCCAGCTGAGTACCCAGTTCTGCCATCTTATTTACTTCGTCCACGCGTTTGCCTGCAAGGAAATTCAATCCGTCCAGGTTTGCTTCGTCGGTCGGAACGATCACTTTGTGTTCTGGCTCTTCTACAGATATTACTGTTTCGAAGATAATACGTTCACCTTCCTGTATCCATTGACCCATAGAGTGCAGATCAGTTGTCAGGTCGACAGAAGCCGGGAAAATACCTTTTCCGTCTTTGCCTTCACTTTCACCGTATAACTGTTTCCACCATTCGCCGATGTAATGAAGTTTCGGGTGGAAGTTGGCAAGGATTTCAATCTTCTTACCGCTCTTATATAATTCGTTGCGGGTTGCAGCGTAGATAGCTGACAGGTTTTCTTTGAAAGGAACTTCGATACCTGTTGCTTTTTCCAGGGAAACAGCACCGGAAACCAGATCGCGAATGCTGATACCTGCTACTGCGATAGGCAATAAACCAACCGGAGTCAGTACGGAGAAACGTCCGCCTACATTATCGGGGATGATAAATGTCTTGTAACCTTCCTGGTCAGCCAGTGTACGAAGGGCACCTCTCCTGGCATCGGTGATGGCAACGATACGGTGTTTAGCTTCCTCTTTACCTACGGCATCTTCCAATTGTTTTTTCAGCATACGGAATGCAAGGGCAGGTTCCGTAGTCGTACCTGATTTAGATATATTGATCAGACCGAATTGTTTATCTTTCAGTACTTCGCACAGTTCGTACAGATAGTCTTCACCGATATTTTGTCCGGCATATAAAACTACCGGGTTCTTACGGTCGGACTGTAACCAGTCGAAGCTGTTGTTCAGGGCTTCAACAACGGCCTTTGTTCCCAAGTAACTTCCTCCGATACCGATAGCTACGACAACTTCGCATTTGGAACGAAGCACATTAGCTGTATTTTCGATGTCAGTTAACTCTGCGTCTGTGATAGAAGAGGGAAGATGGAGCCAACCCAGAAAGTCGTTACCTGCTCCGTTTCCGTTATGTAAAGTGGCAATACATTCGTTTGCCTTAGCTTCCTGTGCGTACACCTGTTCCTTTGTAACAGCGCCCAGTGCTTTGTCGATGTTAAGACTGATGTTTTTCATACCTATTTAAATGTTTCTGTCAACTGCCGTATAACGGTAGTCGGCGATTTCTTTTCATATAATATATCGTATAAGGCATCCAGGATCGGCATGTTTACCTTATATTTCTCATTTATTTCATGAATACATTTTGTCCCGTAGTATCCTTCGGCTATCATTTCCATTTCAAGTTGGGCTATCTTGACAGAGTATCCTTTCCCGATCATAGTTCCGAAAGTACGGTTACGGCTGAAACGTGAATAAGCTGTCACCAGCAAGTCTCCGAGATAAACAGAGTCGGTAACATCCCGCTCCAGGCTATGTACCGAATTCAGGAAATTCCGCATCTCTTCGATTGCGTTACAGATGAAGACTGCCAAAAAGTTATCCCCGTATTTCATACCGTGACAGATACCGGCAACGATAGCATATACATTTTTGAGGACGGATGCATATTCTATACCTCTAACATCTTTGCAGCAGTAGTTGTTCAGATATGGATTCTGAAACACCGGAGCTACCGCCCGTGCATTTTCTATCTTGGAACAAGCCAGGGTGATATAGGAGAGGCGTTCGAGAGCAATCTCTTCTGCATGGCATGGACCACCGATCACTGCAATGTTTTCTTGCGGAACATTATAATATTCCGTAAAGTAATCTGCGATCAGCATGTTTTCATCCGGAACAATACCTTTGATGGCCGAAATGATAAACTTATCGGTCAAAGGAGTAGTCACCTTCATCAAATGCTGTTTCAGGAACGGAGAAGGTGTTGCGAAAATCAAGGTATCGGAATCCTCGATTGCGGCGTTGATGTCTGTATAAAAATTAATTTTATCCGTATCGAACTTGACGGCAGAGAGATAACTGGGGTTATGCCCTGTTTTTATAAAATCATCCACCTGGTCCTGACGGCGCATGTACCAGTTAATGCTATCCTGTGTAGAAAGTACAATCTTGGCTAAGGCAGTAGCCCAGCTACCGCCTCCCATTATTGCAATTTTTCCGGGTAAATTCATGGTATATATTATTTAGCCGCATTTGCAATCCACGCTTCAACCTCTTCGGCCGCAGGGTTTTGCAGTTCCAACTTATACTTCTTGTTCATTTCGCAAAGCTCCTGACGTAACTTGTTAGGATTTAACTCTTTCAGAGTATCGACGGTTATATATCCGGCTTTTTGTAAAGCAGGAACCCAAGCTTCGTCGATTCCTAATGCTACATATTTATCAGCAGTATCTTTCTTTACTGTTTTTTCCGGACGCATCTGCGGGAAGAATAAAACTTCCTGGATCGTCGTCTGTCCTGTCATCAACATCACCAAACGGTCGATACCGATACCGATACCGGATGTCGGAGGCATACCGAATTGCAGTGCGCGTAAGAAGTCTTGGTCGATGAACATCGCTTCGTCGTCTCCTTTTTCGCTCAACTTCAACTGATCTTTGAAACGTTCTTCCTGGTCGATTGGGTCGTTCAGCTCGCTATAAGCGTTTGCCAACTCTTTACCGTTCACCATCAATTCGAAACGTTCTGTTAGTCCCGGTTTGCTGCGATGCATTTTGGTCAATGGGCTCATTTCAACCGGATAGTCGATAATGAATGTCGGCTGGATAAATGTACCTTCGCAGAATTCTCCGAAGATTTCATCGATCAGTTTACCTTTACCCATTGTATCGTCGATCTCCATCTTCAATTCTTTACAAATTGCACGGATTTCATCTTCGCTCTTGCCTTCCAGGTCGTAACCGGTCTTTTCCTTGATGGCTTCCAGAATAGGCAGACGACGGAAAGGAGCCTTGAAGCTGATGGTCTTACCGTCGACTACGGTTTCGCATGTGCCGTTGACAGCCATACAGATCTTTTCCAGCAGTTGTTCCGTGAAACTCATCATCCAGTTGTAATCCTTATACTGCACATATAGTTCCACGCAGGTAAATTCCGGGTTGTGTGTCCGGTCCATACCTTCGTTACGGAAGTTTTTGCCGATTTCGTAAACCCCTTCGAAACCGCCGACGATCAGTCTTTTCAGATACAGTTCGGTTGCGATACGCAGATAGAGGTCGATATCTAATGAGTTATGATGCGTGATAAACGGACGTGCACTTGCACCACCGGCGATAGACTGAAGGATCGGAGTTTCTACTTCCGTATATCCGGCATCGTCGAGCACAGCGCGCATTGTTTTGATCACTTTTGCACGTTTCATGAAAATATCCTTTACGCCATCGTTTACGATCAGGTCGACATAACGCTGGCGATAGCGCAGTTCGGGATCGTTGAATCCGTCATAGGCAACACCGTCTTTGTATTTAACGACCGGCAGCGGTCTGAGTGATTTGGACAATACCGTTATCTCTTGTGCATGTACAGAGATTTCACCCATCTGTGTGCGGAATACAAAACCTTTGATTCCGACGATGTCTCCGATATCGAGCAACTTTTTGAAAACGACGTTATATAAATCTTTGTTTTCATCCGGACAAATATCATCACGGGAGATATACACCTGTATTCTGCCTTCAGAATCCTGCAGCTCCATGAAAGAAGCCTTACCCATGATACGGCGGCTCATGATGCGTCCGGCAATACTTACAGGACGAGGTTCGGCATCGTCTTTAAAGGATGCTTTTATTTCATTGGAAAATGCGTTTGTTACATACTCGGCAGCGGGATAAGGTTCTATCCCCATTTGGCGCAATTGCTCCATGCTATTGCGTCTTATGATTTCCTGTTCACTCAGTTCTAATAGATTCATTACGCTATTATTTTGTATAATACGGCGCAAAAGTACAAAACTTTTCTCACTTATCGGTCAAAAGTGAGTCGTAGTTTACTTAATTATATATTTGAAAGGCACTTATGATTACGTATCGCTTCTGGAAGGAAAAAACGTACGTCTTTGCCGTCTTTTAAAGATTGCCGAATAAAAGTAGATGAGACTTCCATCAATGGTGCTTCTACTGCACGAATATCCGGAAAGTTTGCCGGTAGAATGATTTCATATCCTTTACGGGGATAGATCAGAATCGGATAGCTGGATATGAGTACATCGGATTCTTTCCAGCGTTTTATGAAAGCCCAGTTGTCGGCTCCCATGATAAAATGGAACTGACGGTCAGGATAGGTACGGTCGAGAGCCCGGAGCGTGTCGATCGTATAGGTCGGCAGGGGAAGAGAAAACTCAAAATCGCTGGCGCGGAATTTCGGATAACCGGCGATAGCTGCTTCGACTAATTCATAACGAAGCTGGTCGTCCATTAATTCTTCGCGGTCTTTCAGAGGATTGTGTGGAGTGATAAGAAACCAGAGTTCATCCAGTCCGGCAAATTCACACAACCAGTTGGCTAATGCCAGATGGCCGATGTGAACCGGATTGAACGAGCCGGAAAAGATTCCGGTTTTTAGTTTCTTTATTGTCGTTTCCACTTTATGAAATTAAATGCCTGTGCACCGAATACCAATCCGGTGGCTAAGGCTATAATATATTCTTTATAAATAAGGGCGGCAATACAAGTACCCAGCGCAGCAAGAGCAGTCAGGGCAAATATGTATCCCCATTTACGTGGTAGCTTACCGTTGGTACTCATGGCTTCGTCAGAAAGTTTTTGATTACTTCAAAGGCTTCTTTCTGTGCCGTTTCCAGATCATCGTTCACAATGCAAACATCGAAGTGGGGGATGAATCCCAGCTCAAACTCCGCTTTGGCGATACGGCTGTCGATCACTTCCGGTGTATCTGTTCCACGACCTTCCAGGCGTTCACGCAGGTGATCGATACTGGGAGGCTGAATGAAAACCGATAAAGCACGGTCGCCATAGAACTTCTTGATATTACAACCGCCTACTACATCGACGTCGAATATCACGTTATTACCTTCGTTCAGGATGCGTTCCACTTCGCTTTTCAGTGTTCCGTAATATTTGTCGGTATATACTTCCTCGTATTCCAGAAAATCACCGGCTGCGATATGGCTGCGAAATTCGTCGGGAGTCAGGAAATAGTATTCCACACCGTTCTTTTCTGTTCCGCGAGGAGCACGGCTTGTTGCCGAAATGGAAAAATGCAGGTTCAGGTTCTGCTTTAGCAGATAGTTGATAATGGTTGATTTACCTGAGCCTGACGGGGCAGAGAATATAATTAGTTTACCAGCCATTTTATAAAACGTTTAATACCTGTTCTTTGATCTGTTCCAGTTCGTCTTTCATCTGAACGACGATCTTTTGCATTTCTGCATGGTTGCTTTTCGAACCGAGTGTGTTGATCTCGCGTCCCATTTCCTGGGCGATGAAACCGAGCTTTTTACCCTGTCCATGTCCGTCTTTCATTGTGCTGATGAAATATTTCAGGTGGTTGTCGAGACGGTTCTTTTCTTCGTTTACATCCAGTTTCTCTATATAATAGATCATTTCCTGTTCAAAACGATTCTTATCGTAATCCTGGTTGGCAATCTTTTCGAGGTTGTCCATGATGCGCGTTTTGATCTTTTCGATACGTTCGCCTTCGTATTCTTCCACTTCGGTGAGCAGACGGGCAATGTTACCGATCTTCTCTTCAAACAGTTTCTGCAGCATGGCTCCTTCCTGGATACGGAAGTCGCAAAGATGCTTGATGGCCTCTTTTACTGCTGTGAAAACCACTTCCCATTCGCTTTCGTCTACCTCAACGATTTCCGACTTGATAACATCCGGCATTTTCAATAATGTCTGGAACCAGTCTGTAGGAAGTGCGATATTCAGTTTGTCAGCGATGTCTTTGATCTGGCTGTAATAGCTCTCAAAAGCTGTGAGGTTAATCTGAGTAGGAGTATCTTTTCCTATATATTCAATGTAAATGCTGAAATCGACCTTACCCCGTTCGAGCGACTGAAGCAGCTGGCTACGGATTTGCATTTCTTTATCTTTGTAGATAGACGGAATGCGGGTTGATAAATCCAGTTGCTTGCTGTTGAGCGCTTTTATTTCTACGGTTACCTTTTTTGAAGGAAGTTCGGCTGTAACCTTACCGAATCCAGTCATTGATTGTATCATTGTTCTAAAAATTTGTGCAAAGATAGCTTATTCAGTTGATAGTTGACAGTTGACAGTTGACAATTATTTGGTTCTATGTATAAAAAGTTCGTTATTTTCTCATTCGTGTAAAGACGATTTAGTACTTTTGCGACCAATTAATCCGGTTGATAACCGGCAGTGTCCAATTAAAAAATACCTGTCAACTATCAACCGTCAACTGTCAACTGTTATGTCTTGTATTTTAAATATTGATACTTCAACATTGGTCTGTTCCCTGGCCCTATCGGCAGACGGAGAGGTGCTTTTTGAAAAGACCTCTTTCGACGGACCTTCGCATGCCGCCTTACTGGGCGTATTTGTAGAAGAAGCCCTTGCTGTATTGAAAGCAAAAGCATTGACGCTGGATGCTGTGGCCGTCAGCAGTGGCCCCGGTTCTTATACCGGCCTGCGTATCGGCGTTTCCGTAGCGAAAGGGTTATGTTTCGGTTTTGGCATTCCGCTGATCGGTATCCATACGCTCGATATTCTGGCCGCTACCGCTATCCGTCAACAACCGCTGGCTGACGGCGGGCTGTATTGCGCCATGCTCGATGCACGCCGTATGGAAGTGTATGCCACCCTCTATGATGCCGGCCTGAATACTATACGTGCAACATCGGCCGATGTCGTGGATGAGCAGACTTATGCCGCTTACCTGGAAAAAGGAACTGTCTGTTTCTTTGGCAACGGTGCCGCAAAGTGCCGCGAAGTGATCGCTTCGTCGAATGCCATTTTTATCGATGGTATTCATCCCCTGGCTGTCAATATGATTCCCCTGGCGGAAAAGGCTTTTGCTGCCGGGCAGTTTGAAGATGTCGCCTATTTCGAACCGTTCTACCTGAAAGAATTCCAGGCTACGATCGCGAAGAATAAGGTGTTGGGATAACGGCGGCTCGAAAGCAGTCGTTCCTGTCTTTGCTATAAATAAAAAACTGCTTATCGGGCATTTAAGCGAACCCGATAAGCAGTTGTGTCGGAATAATATTCTTTGTTATACACCCAGCCTGGCCGCACTTGTCTGGCGGGCGGCCTTCGATTCCTGCAGATGGGTTTGAATCTGGTTATCCATTGTTTTGTTTACTATGAATTTGCCGATGAACCAGAGGACGAGGAATACAATGCCGGATGTGATGTCGATGAGGTACATTAACACAAAGCACAGTAACCAAAGCCATTTGACGATTTTCTTGATCTTTTCTTTTCCATTGACAAAATCTACTTCGTCCTGATCTATCGGATAGTTGTAAGAGGTACGCTGTCCGGTTCCGTCCATCATAAAATTATACCGCTGGTTGTTGTAAGTGTAGTACACAAACCAGAACGGAGCCAGGATGTATTCTCCTTTCGTGGCCAGGTTGAAACTGGAAGACGCGCGGAAGTTACGTATTTCCTGATCGCCGATTTGGTTGAGTGCAGCATCCTGTGCCGTGTCGTCTACCAAATCTTTCCCGTGTTTCTGCCATACTATATTGGTGTCGGCATTACGGGGGATAGTTATCATGCGTTCATCTTCATCGTTCAGCATATCACCGTCAAACTGTTTTGACATCATCACGTCGTAGGGGAACTGATAGGTGAAATTCCGGAGTTCTACCGGTAAGTCTTCACTGTCTTCATTGGCAAGGCATAAAAATGCAAAATTGCCTGCTGCATTACCGTTTTGCGGACGCCATTTCTTTACGGTCTTTGTCGAAATAGTCTTGCCGCTGTCTGTCCAGTTTCTCGAAATATCTACTTTCTGGTCTTCGTAAGACGATTCGCAACTCCATGAAGATTGGTAAGTACCTTCAAAAAGATACATCGGCAAATAAGCACGGAACACATTGTCGGTGTTGATGGATTCGAAGATGTTCTTGGGAACGAAATCCTGATTGATCAGGGTATCCACCAAACATTTTTCGAAGTTACTTTCCTGTGTAGTGAACGGGATGATGCGTTCAGGGCGAATTTCTTCTTTAGCGGTCGCCAACGGGTTCTTCATCACGGTGCCGCAACGGGGACATGTTGCTGTCGACTTAAAAGCACTGAATGAAGTGAGCGTCTGATTACATGCCGGGCACTTCACGATCTGCAATTGCATAGTTTCTGCCATAATATCAAATATTAAATGAGTTAATAAGTTAATGAGAATATTTTAATATTGTTTTTCTTTCTTCGATCAGGCCTGCCAGCTGTCTGGCTAATGATGTGGATTCTTCAACATTACTTTCCGTTATGGATTGTCGCAGGGAAGCGATCGCCTGTTCTATCTCGATGTCGATCTTTTCAGACTCCTGGGTCTGCCGCGAAGAGCTGGCTTCCAGTTTGTCGGAGCAATCGGCGATCAGTCTTTTCAGTTCCGGTTTGTCTGTTTTCGCCATCAGCCTTTTCAGGCTCATCCTCATCGACTGGTAAGCATCTATATCCTGCTTGCGTTTTTCAAGCGATTGCGCAGTTGCCTGATTCGCCCAGGCATTTCCTAAAATGAGGACTACGAAAATCAGCCAGAGAGCGGTCTGTACCACCAGCGACCAAACAGGTGATTCCATCCGGTAGATAATGAAAACCACACCGGCTATCAATTCCAGGATGAAATACGTTATGGCCTGTCCGTAGAGGACGGAAGACAGGTAGTAAGAAGCATCCCCCTTCGTTTTCAATACGGGCAGGAAGAGTATGGTGAAATACGCCACATGGATATACGCATACGAAACCCATACGGAAGTCGGATTGTCTGTGCCGCACAGTAGAAAAAACAACGTGTTGAAGACCACCAGGAACACCAATGTAAAAACAATACGGATTAATGTTGTTTTCATAAATATGATTAGATATAGGGTATTACAATCTGCTTAATATCTCTTCTACTTTCTGGTCGTAGACAGCTTGAGGTATCAATCCGGCATCCAGCATTTGCTTCATTTTTTGCAACGACTCCATCGGATCGGGCTGTGCCGGTGCCTGTGCGGGTTGCTGAACCTGGTTGCCGGGAAATACGGATTGGGTGATATTGGCAAACGTTCCACCGGCCGCCATGCCCATTCCTAGGCCGGCACCTGCGCTGGCTATACCGCCGGCTCCCGGATTTTCTGCAATCGTCTGAAGCATATCCATCCCCTTGATGGTGGCGTAGGCATTCCCCATCGTGTGGAGTTCTTCCACTTTGCTATGTGCGCCGATGATACGGGCTTGTGCTTCGCCTTGTGCACTCATGCGTTGCAGGCGGACAGCTTGCTCGTACATCTGGCGCTGTTCTTCATCCAGTTCGAGACTGATAGTGAAATCGACCAGCATGATACCGTAAGCTTCCAATAACTTCTGAATGTCCGGCAGGCTGAGTTGTGCTATCTCCTTTTTCTTTTTCGAGCACTCCATCGAATTGATGCCGTTCTTCTCCAATACCGAAGAAATGATGTCTGCAATTTCCTGGTAAACACGTTCGAACAGCTTCTCTTTCAAATGATCTGTCGTGTAGCTGCTGTTGTCTCGTAACACCTTCTTAACAAAAGTTTCCGTGTCGATAACGCGTATGACATAAATACCGCCACCTCTCAACTGGGCACCGGCACCCAACAAAGGGCATGTGTATCCGATGGGATCTATGGTACCCCAGGGAATTTCAAATTCTTCGACGGAAACGAAATAAACCCGGCAAGGGAAATAGCTCTTTCCGCCCGACAATGCTTCACGGAAAGACCGTATCACTGCAATGTTCTGTGTCTTCAATTCGCATTCCGTCCCACTGGGAAAGACCGCCCATTCGCTGGCACCGTTTTCAAAAATGGCCTCTTCTCCTTTGCGGACAAGTATTTTTGAATGGGTGTTGAAGTCGCTACTGGGATGTCGCCAGGCGATAAGTCCGCGTCCCGTATTGTTGCCCTCATTTTGAATTACATCAACGAACGAATGCCCGCCGGAAGGCGATGGTACTGTTGGTCTGCTAAAAAGTCCCATTTTTATTTTCAATTTAGTGGTTCTATACTCCTTTTATTTTTACTAAAGTAGTTTTCTCATTTCTGACAAATATACATAGATTTTATAAAAAATAACTATCATACTATCACTTTTTATTATAAATATAAGATTATTATCTATTTATAGCGTGATAGTATGTGAAATAAACTATCACTATCTATCACCATACTATCACTCTTTTATTTGCAGGAACGCCCGGTTTTTAGTTCTTTCTATATGAAAAATGCAATAAGAAAAAATGAAATAAACTATTGAAAAACATTGTTTATATGCGATACTTTTCTTATATTTGTAAGGAGATAAAGTTGCCGCCATCCGGGTCTCGAGGGTATTTACACCCGGATGTAAGCATCGTTCAGATCCGGGTGTAAAATGGGCTAAAATGCCCGTCTTGGTGAAGTTTACTAGTATTATTATTAATAAAAACTCCTTATTTATGGCACATTTCTATGTAGTCCGAGCAAAAACGGATAAGACAGGTCCGGTAGAAAAGAAGCTGTTTTATGGTGTTCCGGTTAGTACGGGACGAGTTACAACCGAAAAGTTGGCTGAAGTGATAGCCGACCGTTGTTCATTGACGCGCGGAGATGTGCTGGTAACCGTCTGCGAGCTGAGCGATGTGATTAAGGAATGCCTTAAAGACGGATATTCCGTAGAACTCAAGGATATGGGTGACTTATATCTTTCGGCTGCCAGTGAAGGATATGAGGACAAAAAGGATTGCACTCCCCATCGGGTGAAAGCGAAACGCGTTTGTTTCAGGATGAGTCCGCGCCTGCGTAAAGAAATGAAGTTTTTTAAATTTGAAAGATACCCGTTCGAATGAAAGTTACACAATACCGTTATAAGAAAGAGCAACTAATGGTGCAGATCCGTAACCTGGAAGCGGTTGTAGATATGTTGCGTTCCGACAGTCTGGCGGAACAGATTGCTGCAGTACGTAACAGGATCTGTTTTACATTGCCTGGATATCTTAATGAATGGACTGGAAAAATGCCGGTTATTGTTTGGGGCGCCACTTATCGAAAAGAAGAGGGGCAGGTTCGGATAAAGACCTATACGGGATGTATTGTTTTGGAAGTGAACGGTTTGTCGGATATGGCAGAGGCTGCTCGTGTGCGCGAAGAAGCTTCCGCTATGCCGCAGACGTTGTTGGCTTTTATCGGGTTGAGCGGCAAGTCGGTGAAGATAATCGTGCCGTTTACCTTGCCGGACGGAAAGTTACCCCGCTCGGAAGAGAAGGCGAAATTATTTCATGCGGCAGCTTACCAGTTGGCTGTCAGGTATTACCAGCCTCAGTTGAGCAGTATGGTCACGTTGAAGGAGCCGGTGCTTTCGCGGGGTACCCGGGTCAGTTATGATGCCGGGTTGTATTATAATCCGGATGCGATGGCAATCCGGATAGAGCAACCTTTGCAGATGCCTTCCGAGGGTGAACTGCGTATCGTGCAGGATGCTCCGGTCGATCCGGTCGACCGCTTGTTGCCGGGGTTGGAGCGTAACTCGCAGGTTGCTACGCTTTTCAGTGTGGCGTTGGTTGAGGTTGTCCGTAAATTTGCCGCTATCGGCGGTAACGATCTTCAGGCATTATTTACGGAGATGGCGCAAAACTGTTGCCGTCTGGGAATACCGGAGGAAGAAGCGGTAGGATGGATGCTTCGGTATGATTTGCTGAAACCTCAGAAGGTGCTGATACGCAGTGTATTCCGTTCGGTTTATTTGCTGAAGAAGGTCGGGGAAGGCAAATTGCCTTTGCCGGAATGTTTTTCGCTGGTGATGCAGTTGGAAGAGTTTATGTCGAGGCGTTATTATTTCCGTTTGAACGAGATGAACGGGGAGGTGGAATATCTGGATCGATCGGTTATCCAGTTTGTTTATCATCCTTATACACAGAAGGTTCGTAATACTATCTGCCTGGAGGCGCAGAAAGAGGGGCTGAATGTGTGGGATAAGGATATCGACCGGTATGTGCATTCCGACCAAATCCCGTCGTATCATCCGATCGAGTCGTTCCTGGCTAACCTTCCGGCCTGGGATGGCAAACCGCATATCCGGGTGTTGGCAGATCGGGTACCTAACAGTAATCCGCTGTGGCAGGATTGTTTTTACCGTTGGTTCCTGAGTATGGTTGCCCATTGGATGCAGATGGATAAGGATCACGGGAACAGTACGACGCCTTTGTTGGTGGGTGACCAGGGATGCGGAAAGTCAACTTTTTGCCTGAACTTATTACCGCCGGCACTCCGTCCTTTTTATACGGACAGTATCGATTTCGGCAATAAGAAGGAGGCGGAACTGGCTTTGCACCGCTATGCGTTGATCAATATCGACGAGTTCGATTCGGTGAAGGCTTCACACCAGAGTTTTCTGAAGCATGTGTTGCAGAAGGCGGTGGTCAATGCCCGCTTGCCTTATCAGAGTTCGACGCGCAGCCTTCGTCGTTATGCGACTTTTATCGCTACCAGTAATAATTTTGATTTACTGACCGATCCGACCGGAAGTCGCCGTTTTGTCTGTGTAGAGATCGAAGGCCTGATCGATTATATTCAGCCGATCGATTACGGACAGCTTTACGCCGAAGCGAAAGAAATGTTGCGCCGTGGCGAGCGTTTCTGGTTCACGCACGAGGAGGAAGCGGCAATCGTGGAGAACAACCAGCGTTTCCAGCAAGTCCCGGCCGAAGAGCAATTGTTCCTTCGTTATTTCACGATCCCGGAAGATACGGAGGGTTTGAAACCGCTGCTCGCTACCGAAATACTGGATATTATAGCCGAAAAACACCCCGGTTTTATCATCACAAAAACGATGATACTCAACTTCGGCAAACTTTTGAAGCGAAATAACGTACCGAATAAGCGGACGAATAGAGGGACTTGTTATTATGTAAAAGAAATAAATGGTTGAATATCATTATGTTTATGAAGTCTGATATGATCGTATGATAGATGTTATGATGGTTTAAATGAATAACTATCATAAGGTTAATAGCTTTATAATCATTGTTTTATGTTTGATTAATGATAGTATGATGGTTGTTTTGTGAAAAAAGAATTATGGTAGCTGATTTTAAACCAAATCATTGCATTTGCTGTTTTATGCTCATAATAGAAACAGAATGGCATAAATATGAAAAAGAAAAATGTTTGGTTGGTCATTGGGGTAGTAGTGGCAATTGTTCTCCTGATGGTATGGTTATTCGTCGGAACAACAGTGGAAGAAGTAGCTGATCCGGTAGTGAGTCCGATGGTGGTTGAATAAATATGTAAGAATTGTCGTTAATACAAGGATGGCATGTAAAATGGAGTTTAATGTCCATTTACACATGCCATCTTTTATTTCTGGGATATTCAGAATATCCTTCAAATCTTATCCTAAGAATCCTAACAGGATACCGGCAGCTACAGCAGAACCGATCACACCTGCTACGTTCGGACCCATAGCGTGCATCAACAGATAGTTGGTCGGGTCATATTCCAAACCTACGATCTGAGAGATACGTGCAGAGTCAGGAACGGCGGATACACCGGCGTTACCGATAAGCGGATTGATCTTGTTACCTTGTTTCAGGAACAGGTTGAAGAACTTAACGAACAATACACCGGCACATGTTGCGATTACGAATGACAATGCACCAAGGCCGAAGATCTTAACAGAGTTCAAGGTCAGGAACTGAGTTGCTTGTGTAGAAGCACCTACCGTGATACCTAACAGGATTGTGATTGTATCGATCAGCGGACCGCGGGCAGTTTCTGCCAGACGACGTGTCACACCACTTTCTTTCAACAGGTTACCGAAGAATAGCATACCCAACAGAGGCAAACCGGAAGGAACCAGGAAGCAAGTCAGCAACAGACCGATAATCGGGAAGATGATCTTTTCCGTAGAAGAAACGGCTCTCGGCGGTTTCATACGGATCAGACGTTCTTTCTTTGTGGTAAGCAGACGCATGAATGGCGGCTGGATAATAGGTACCAATGCCATATACGAATAGGCTGACACCGCAATAGCACCCATGAGGTTTGGAGCCAGTTTTGAAGACAGGAAGATAGCCGTAGGACCGTCAGCACCACCGATAATACCGATAGCACCAGCCTGGTTCGGTTCGAATCCCATCTGAAGAGCAATAATGTAAGCACCAAAGATTCCGAACTGGGCAGCAGCACCGATCAACATCAACTTTGGATTGGATATCAAAGCGGAGAAGTCGGTCATGGCCCCGATACCGAGGAAGATCAATGGTGGATACCATCCGGAGGTTACCCCTTGATAGAGGATGTTCAGTACAGACCCTTGTTCATAAATACCTACCTGTAATCCTGCATCTTTGAAAGGAATATTACCGATCAGGATACCGAATCCGATAGGAATCAGAAGCATAGGTTCAAACTCGTATTTTATCGCAAGGAATATAAAGAGCAAACCTACCAAAATCATGACGATATGGCCCGGAGTTGCATTATATACCCCTGTGTAGGTGAGGAACAACTGTAGGTTGTCACCCAGGAATGACATAAAACTCTCTTGCATATTCTTATCCGATTACGACGAGATCGGCACCTTCCAGTACAGAATCTCCTTTGTGTACTTTAATTTCAATAATCTTACCATCGCGGTCTGCGTTGATGTTGTTTTCCATCTTCATGGCCTCAAGGATAAGAAGAGTTTGTCCTCTTTTTACAGTGTCGCCTACATTACATTTGATCTGCAGGATAACACCGGGCAGCGGAGTTTTAACAGCTCCCTGTGTGGTAGAGGCAGCCGGGCGTGTGATAACCGATTCTCCTGAAGGGGTTGTCGGAGCCTGAGCCGGACGTTTCAGAGTAACCATTTGTTTTTTTGCCGGTTTCTCCATCTTTACATTATAGGGTGTACCGTTTACTTCTACTTCAGCGATATCGTCGACCACTGAATTGATGTGTACTTTATATACGTTACCGTTGATGGTATATTTAAAACTTTTCATTCTTGTTTGTTTTTAGAGATAATCACTTTCTGGGAGTTTCACGTAAGCTATAGATCTTTGAACTCCATGGAGAATATGCACGACGAACTTTACGGATCGTAAGTACTGTATGTTCGATGTCATGGTTGTCATCGCTCATTTCATACAGAGCCGTGGCGATAGCTGCAAAGACTTCTCCTGAAACCTCGTCAGGTGCGCTGGCACTGACTGGAGCTCCGGCTTTCTCTGCATTTCGTTTGCTGGCGGCAATCGCAGCTTTACCGACCTGTTTGAAGATAAGGTAAAGAAGGAGCAGTCCCAGGAATACAACAGCCATGGCTGTAATCGTCATACCGATACCTAAAGAGTCATTGTTTTTGAAGTTTTCGATCTTTTCATTCGAGTCGAGTGTCAGGTTGTTTGTGCTGGGAGTTACTTTTGTAAGCTGTGCCCATTCTTCCTGACCGTCTATTACTCTACCATAGCTCACATCCGGTCTTTGTGCAGCCGGAACCGTGATTTCGTCGATCAGTGTTCTACCATCCGCATCGTATAAAGCGATATAGTTTTCTTTCGACGGGTCTAGTGTGAAATTAACATGGAAAGTTCCGCGATCCGGCTCTCCGTCAGCCCAAAATAATGTGTGCTGATGAGGAGGAATCTGAGTTAATACATCACCCTTCGGGATCGGATATTTTTTTGGGTTGTTTTTGTCGTCTGTCAAATAACAACCGGCAATGTTTACCGTTCCGGCAGAAGTATTGAATAATTCTATCCAGGCGTGACGTTTGCCGTAGTCGTCAACGAAGTTGTCTTCGTTGATAACCAACACTTCATTTATTCGCATGGAGGTTGCACGCTGTGCTTTTGCTCCGAATGAAACGAGCAAAACGAACAACAGCAATACTCCAATTCTTTTGTTAATCATATTCATTTCCTGTTTTAAGAATTATAGAGGCAGATTGTCATGTTTCTTAGCAGGATTGCTTAACTTCTTAGTCTGCAATTGTTGTAATGCGCGAATAATACGGAAACGAGTGTTACGCGGTTCGATCACATCGTCGATATAACCGTACTGAGCAGCATTGTATGGGTTTGCAAATGCTTTCTTGTATTCTGCTTCTTTTTCAGCAGTTGCTTTTGCCGGATCTTCCGATGCAGCAACTTCTTTTGCGAAGATAACTTCTACTGCACCGCTCGGGCCCATTACTGCGATTTCTGCAGTCGGCCATGCGTAGTTCATATCGCCACGCAGGTGTTTAGAACTCATCACGCAGTAAGCTCCACCATAAGATTTACGCAGGGTAACTGTGATTTTAGGTACAGTTGCTTCACCGTAAGCATAAAGCAATTTAGCTCCGTGAAGGATTACACCATTGTATTCCTGTCCTGTTCCCGGAAGGAATCCCGGAACGTCAACCAATGTTACCAGAGGAATGTTGAATGCGTCGCAGAAACGAACGAAACGACCTGCTTTACGTGATGCATTGCTGTCGAGACATCCGGCCATAACTTTTGGCTGGTTGGCTACGATACCAACTGTCTGTCCGTTGAAACGAGCGAAACCAACGATAATATTTTTGGCATAATCGGCATGTACTTCAAGGAATTCGCCGTTGTCGATAATTGTTCCGATCACTTCATACATATCGTATGACTGGTTGGTGTTATCCGGAATAATATCATTTAATACATCATCCAAGCGATCGATAGGATCGTTACATTCGATCAGCGGTGTTTCTTCCAGGTTATTCTGCGGAAGGAAGCCGATCAATTTGCGGATCAGTTGCAGACCATCTTCTTCTGTGTCGACAGCGAAATGAGCAACACCCGATTTGGTCGTGTGTACGCTTGCGCCACCCAGTTGTTCCTGGGTTACGTCTTCTCCGGTAACAGTTTTTACAACTTTCGGACCAGTCAGGAACATGTAGCTTGTTCCGCGTGTCATGATGTTGAAGTCTGTCAGTGCAGGAGAATAAACGGCACCACCGGCACATGGGCCAAAGATACCGGAAATCTGTGGAACAACACCTGAGGCCAGAATGTTACGCTGGAAAATTTCGGCATAACCGGCCAAAGCGTTGACACCTTCCTGGATACGTGCTCCACCTGAATCGTTCAGACCGATGACAGGGGCACCCATCTTCATGGCCTGATCCATTACTTTACAGATCTTCATAGCTAATGACTCTGACAAAGCACCGCCGAATACTGTGAAATCTTGTGCATAGACGTAAACAAGGCGGCCGTCGATCGTACCATAACCTGTTACAACGCCATCACCCAGGAATTTTGTTTTTTCGATACCGAAGTTGGTACAACGGTGTTGAACGAACATATCGAACTCCTCGAAACTACCTTCGTCAAGTAACATGGCGATACGTTCGCGTGCTGTGTACTTGCCTTTTTTGTGCTGAGACTCGATTCTTTTTTCTCCACCACCGAGACGGGCTTGTTCGCGAAGAGCGATAAGCTCTTTTACTTTTTCAAGTTGGTTACTCATTGTATTTCTGATTTGTTGTTAGAAATGAAGTGTTTTTGTTATTTGTTACCCGGCATGCAAAGTTCTGTCAGAACGCTGCAAGTTGATTTCGGGTGAAGGAAAGCGATGTTCAAACCTTCTGCACCACCACGGGGAGCTTTGTCGATCAGCTTAACGCCTTTTTCTTCAGCTTCATTTAAAGCAGCCTGTACATCGGGTACAGCAAATGCGATATGATGAATGCCTTCGCCTTTCTTTTCGATGAATTTAGCGATAGTGCTGTCTTCGCTGGTCGGTTCCAGTAATTCAATTTTGGTCTGGCCTACTTTAAAGAAAGCAGTTTTCACTTTCTGGTCAGCTACTTCTTCGATGTTGTAGCATTTCATGCCTAAAATTTCTTCGTAATACGGCAGACATGCTTCGATGCTTTTCACTGCAATGCCCAGGTGCTCAATATGTGTAATTTCCATGTCAATAATAATTTAAAAATTTATAATGCTTTTTGTTTTGCAGGCAAAGGTACATTCTTTTTTGAAGAATCAAGAAAAATTTCATCAATTATTAAAGGTAATAATGTGTCATTTTGCCAATAATTAAAAGAGCCAATGAAAGGGGGTATCTTTTATTGGCTCTTTGCTCTGTTATATGATTAGTATATTCTTAGAAATCAACTATCAGACGGGCATTAAGCTGTCGGCCTGTCAGGTAGTTCGGTACGGCGAACTGCTGGTTGTCTATATTGGTGATCCAGTAGTATGAGCTTACATTTTTTATGTCAAACAAGTTGAATACGTCGACTCCTACCCAGATATTTTTCAAGTGGCGGAAAAAGCCCCGGTCCATGATTGCGTCCGACTCCCCGGCAAGCTGATAAGAGAACCCCAGGTCGACACGTTTGTATGCCGGAGTACGGAAGACGCTTTTTACATCCTCGTATTTCGTCCGGGGGGCAATGAAGGGCAGACCACCGGAAAGAACGCCTTTCAGGTTTAGCTTTACACGTTTGTATCCCGGGAAATAATCCTGAAAGAAAAGTGAAACATTGTATCCCTGGCTATTAGGCATCGGAACGGTTACCTGGTCGCGTATCGTTTGTTCGGCCTTCATTAGCGAAAAACTGATCCATGAGTCGGTGCCGGGTACGAATTCGCCGAAGAATTTTACATCGATACCCATTGCATGTCCTTTGGCGCAGTTCTCTCCGTAATAACGGATCTTGACGTTGTCGACAGTATAAGGGATGAGGTCGTCCAGTTTTTTGTAATATAGGTCGGCACTTACCTTAAAGTTCCGGTCTGCCGCACGGAATGTATAATCTCCTCCCACAATGAAATGGATGGAACGTTGCGATTTGATATCTTTATTCAGTGCAATAATATCGTTTCCCGCTTCATCCCGTACAGTGGTACGTAGTTCTTTATAAAACGGTGATTGATAGTAAATACCGCTCGCTGCCCGGAATGTGAGATTTTGGTCGAAGTTCGGAATGAATCCGAGAGATACACGCGGGCTGATGATAAATTCCTTGTTGTAGCTCCAATAGCTTCCGCGAAGGCCGCCTACCAGTGTAAACATTCCTTGTTTTGTACGGAACTTAAAAGCATCCTGCACATAAGCGGATAGTCGTGTGCTGGACAGGTCATTATCGGAATAAAGGTTGGAGATAACGTTTACGCCCGTTCCCGTTTGTGGAAGCGAATAGCCTGCCGAGTCGCGTTTTTCCCATTCGCTGATACGGTCGTTGATTTTTTCCATCTGTACGGTTGCTCCCCATTTGATCGTGTTATTCTTAATGCGCGCACTACCATAATGTCCGGCATTCATGATGGTTGAGTTCAACCGGTTGCGTGCATGTTCATGATAACGGGCGACGGAGAGTGGAACTTGTTCTTGCTCATTTTCTTCCGCAGCATCTCCCAGCCAGTATTCGCCGGTGATGTCGTATGTCTCTATTTCCTTGCTGGTGAAGGCAGAAGCCTGGATACCCAGTTCGGTATTTTCGTTTGGATTGTGTTTTAATGTCAATGCCCCGAATAAGGTCTGAAACTTATCACTTTCGCGACTGTTAGGGAAAGCAACTTCGAATCTTTTAGCATTTTCAACTGTGCCGAAAGTTGTTTCGCGTTTATGCGGTGTGTATTTGAATGTGTTTGAAGCCAGGTTTCCCAGGAAGTTAACTTCCCATTTGGGAGCCAGTTGATAGGTCATGTATGACTGGAGGTCGACGAAGTCCGGCTGATATTCAGCATCTGTGTCCATCGTTTTCAGCAATGAACGGCCTGTTTTGTAGCGAACACCTGTAACCTGTGTGAATTTGCCGATCGAACTGCCCACATAGGCATTCGCTCCCAGCAGGCTGGCAGATGCCGAACCTTCGAATATTTTTGGTTTTTTATATTTGATGTCGAGTACCGAACTCATTTTATCTCCATAGCGGGCTTCGAATCCCCCGGCTGCAAAATTGACCGACTCGGTCATGTCGGGGTTGATAAAACTCAATCCTTCCTGTTGCCCGGAACGTATCAATAAGGGGCGGAATACCTCCAGCCCGTTCACATAAACGATATTTTCATCGTAGCTACCACCACGAACCGAATATTGTGAACTTAATTCATTGCTGGATGAAACACCTGCGAAAGTGACAACCAGGCTTTCGATACTACCACCGGCCGGGTCGGGTAGGAGCTTAACCCGATTAGCGTCGAGTGTTTCAAGGGTTGTCGTCTGTTTGCGGATGGCAGTTGCAACCACTTCTCCCAGGTCAATACTGGTATAGTTCATTTGTACATTCAGGCGCATGTCCTGCTGCACGCTTGGTAAAATACGTTCGGCTTTATTATATCCCAGACACGAGAAAATGACGGAAACGGAATCTCCGGGAGACGTTGTGAGCGAATAATATCCCTTTTCGTTGGTCATCGCTCCGTTCAGGGTGTTTTTTATCTGGACAAGAACCAATTCAAGCGGACTGCCATCGGCGTCACGAACATATCCTGTGATTTTAACATGCTTTTGTCCAAAAGCACTGATAGAAAATAATATAAATAGCAGTGCAGCTATCGCACGAATCTTCATAATTAATAATGTTATAGCTTTACTAACGCGAAAAATAAAGGAAGCGTATATTCAGCATGTAAAAAATCTTTATCTTTGCCCTATGGGGAATGCGTTCCCAACATAAAGAATTTAATTAACAGCTACAAAAATAAGATAAAAATGGACAGCTTTGCAACTCTTATCAAGAATAGAAGAAGTACACGTAAGTTTACCGACCAGTTGCTTTCGCCCGAACAAGTGGAGATGATACTGAAAGCTGCATTGATGGCTCCGGCATCCAAGCGTAAAAATCCCTGGCAGTTCGTGGTTGTGGAAGACAAGGAGATGTTAAAAAAACTGTCTGCCTGTAAACCGGCGGGTTCGTCTTTCCTTGAAGGTTGTGCCTTGGCTGTTGTGGTGATGGCAAATGTGATGGAAAGTGATGTCTGGGTAGAAGATGCCTCGATTGCTTCCATTTACATGCAACTTCAGGCGGAAGATCTGGGGCTGGGAAGTTGTTGGTGCCAGATTCGTAACCGGCAGACAGAAGACGATACGGATGCGAATGTGTATGTCCGTAATCTTTTGGATGTCCCTTATCAGCTCGAAGTGTTATCGATTATCGGTTTCGGATATAAAGATCAGGAACGTAAACCGTTTGACGAAGCACATCTGCAATGGGAAAAAATACATCTCGGTACCTATAAGATGCCGGAAGAAAATAGTGAAGTATGAAAATAGTATTCATAGGTGCCGGTAATCTGGCGACTCGCCTGTCGTTAGCTATGCAACGGGTCGGTATGCAGATCGGACAGGTATATAGTCGTACTCAGGAGAATGCCCGACAGTTGGCTACTAAGCTGGGGTGTCCCTGGACTACAGACCTTTCAGCTTTGCAGCCGGATGCGGATATGTATGTTTTTTCACTGAAAGATACAGTTCTGGCTGAGGTGATCGCAAAGGTAAAGCCGAACAACGGTTTGTGGATACATACTGCCGGAAGTATGCCGATGAATATTTTTGAGGGACACGCTGCGCGTTATGGCGTACTCTATCCTTTACAGACATTCAGTAAGGGGCGGGAGGTCAGTTTCGATGTGATCCCGCTTTTTCTGGAAGCCAATACCCAAAAGGATGCCGACTATCTGAAGAATGTAGCCAGTGCGCTTTCGGAAAATGTCCGTTTTATGTCATCAGAAAAACGGCGTAGCTTACACCTGGCTGCTGTCTTTGCCTGCAATTTTACCAATCATATTTATGCATTGTCCTATAAGTTGCTTGAAGAAGAAGGAATCTCTGCCGATGTACTTTTGCCGCTGATAGATGAAACGGCTGCAAAGATACATCTCATGTCGCCGGCTGCCGCCCAAACCGGTCCGGCAATCCGGTACGACGAGAATGTGATAAATAAACATCTGGCTATGCTGAACGATCCCGATATGAAATCGATCTACCGGCTTTTGAGCCAGAGTATACATAAGGAGGCCCAAAATGAGTAGTATCAATTATGACCTGACAAAAATAAAAGCATTTGTGTTTGACGTAGACGGTGTCTTGTCGTGTGATGTGGTTTCACTCCATCCAAACGGCGATCCGATGCGTACGGTTAATATCAAAGACGGATATGCCTTGCAGTTGGCGGTGAAGAAAGGTTATCATGTCGGTATCATTACCGGAGGGTATACGGAGGCTGTGCAGATCCGATTCTCCCGGTTGGGTATTGTGCATATTTATATGCGGAGTGCCGTGAAGATACATGATTTTAACGACTTTCTTCAAAAGACCGGATTGAAGCCGGAAGAGGTAATGTATGCCGGTGACGATATTCCCGATTATGAAGTCATGCAACAGGTCGGTTTGCCTGTCGCTCCTGCCGACGCTGCTCCTGAAATCAAACAGATTGCAAAATACATCTCTTTGCGCAAAGGGGGCGAAGGTATTGCCCGCGATGTAATTGAACAGACAATGAAAGCACAAGGCCATTGGATGAGCGACGAAGCCTTCGGATGGTAATAACAATGAAATATATGTTGACTAACCTACTAAAATACCGTATTGTGCTGGGGTCGAACTCGCCCCGCCGAAAAGAATTATTGTCCGGGCTGGATCTCAACTTTGAGGTCGAAGTCATTCCCGGTATCGATGAGTCGTATCCCGAAACATTGACGGCTGAAGAGATCCCTTTGCATATTGCCCGTAAGAAAGCGGAAGCATATATGGGGAAAATGACTGATAACGAACTGCTGATCACGGCTGATACGATCGTTGCCACTTACGATCATATTTTGGGTAAACCTGCGAATCGTGAAGAGGCGATCGAAATGTTACGTTATTTGTCTGATCATGTGCATGAAGTTGTGACAGGCGTTTGCTTGACTACCAGGGAAAAGAGCATTTCTTTTTCTGTAGCTTCGGCTGTCAGCTTTGCGAAGCTGGAAGATGATGATATTATTTATTATGTAGACAAATACCGTCCGTTCGATAAGGCCGGCAGTTATGGCATACAGGAATGGATCGGTTATATAGGTGTAGAGGCTATTAATGGATCGTTTTATAATGTAATGGGGTTGCCGGTACAGCGGTTATATCAGGAATTGAAGAAATTTTGATTAAAAAATACCAGTAATCCTTGCATAATATATTCGGAAACAGTAATTTTGCGGTCTGAAATTCTGCAGAGGGTAAACAAGTGATACTTAATATGTATCCACCCCCGGGACATAACCTGTTTAAATATAAAAAGACAGATGTACGTAATCGTAGAAATTAACGGACAGCAGTTCAAAGCTGAAGAAGGAAAGAAATTATTCGTTCATCACATTCAGAACGCAGAAAGCGGAGCTGTTGTTGAGTTTGACAAAGTATTGTTGGTTGACAACAATGGTGAAGTTAAAGTAGGTGTTCCTACCGTAGAAGGCGCAAAGGTAGTATGTGAAGTACTGTCTCCGCTGGTAAAAGGTGATAAAGTGCTGATCTTCCACAAGAAGAGAAGAAAAGGTTATCGTAAACTGAACGGTCACCGTCAGCAGTTCACTGAAGTGAGTATTAAAGAAATTGTTGCTTAACGTTTAAAGGAGAAAAGAAGAAATGGCACATAAGAAAGGTGTGGGTAGTTCTAAGAACGGCCGTGAATCACAAAGTAAAAGATTAGGTGTTAAGCTTTTTGGTGGTGAAGTTGCTAAAGCTGGTAACATTTTAGTTCGCCAGAGAGGTACAGTTCATCATCCGGGTGAAAACGTTGGTATCGGTAAAGATCATACGTTGTACGCTTTGAAAGATGGTGTTGTTACTTTCCGTAGAAGTAAAGAAAACAGATCTTTCGTTTCTATCCAGGAAATCGTAGCAGAAGCATAATTCGCTTTACTCGAAAGAATAGGAAAAGCGGAATGTCCGAAAGGATGTTCCGCTTTTGTGTTTCATCGGGAGGAGGCTAATGTTTGTTTGGGGAGCTGAATAAAACGGTGAAAGCACTTCCTGCACCTTCCTGGCTTTGCACATGCAGCTTTCCGTTATGAAGTTTGACGATTTCCCGCGAAATACTCAGTCCGATGCCGTTTCCGTTTTTTTTAGAACTGAAGAATGGGATAAATATCTTGTCACGTATTGCATCGGATATACCGCATCCATTATCGGCAACGGTGATGTAAGGATGTCCTTCGTTATCACAGCCGGAAAAAAGATGGATTTCCGGATTCTCCTTTTCTTTTACGGCATAAGTCGCATTGGTGACAAAATTAATTATCACCTGTTCGATCAGATCCCTGTCCATATAGGCTGTCACGTCCGGATTATCTGTTTTAAGGGTGAATCCGATTCCTTTCTGCTGCAAAGACGGGTTCATCAGGGAATGAATAGCGTTTAACAGCTCGTAGAGGTTGTAGAATTTCATGTCAGGCACTATCTTCTGGCTTAGACTACGATATGTTTCGGCAAAACGTAGCAATCCGTCACTCCGCCGGTGAATGGTGTCTAACGCAAACTCCATATCTTCCACATCCGGTTCCGACAGTGGGGAAGAAGTCTCTTTCAGTGTATGTATCTTCCTTCTGAGCGTATCCGAAAGAGAAGAGACGGGTACGATAGAATTCATTATCTCATGGGTCATCACATTAAGTAATCCTTTCCATGCGCCCGATTCGACCTCTTCCATTGTGGCGCTTACGTTGTGGAAAGCTATCAGCTTATAGGTTTTTCCTCCTGTTTGAAAGACGGAAGCATTGGTCATTGTTTTGATGGTTTGTTTCCGGGCATGGATAGTCAGCAGGGTACTTTCGTTTACCGGAATATCGAGCAATTCATTGAACAAGCCTTCGTTCTGTTTTTTTAGCCAGTTGATATTCTTGATATGAGGAATGTTGAGCATCGTAGTAAAAGCGTCGTTCATCCATAACGTTTTATAGGTTTCTATATCGTAGGCGAGAATGCCGGTGTCGACCAGTTCCAACATTTCTTTCAGATAATGTTGCTGGGCCTCTTTTTCACGTGCCAGGTTCAGGAATGCATCCGTGATGGTCTGGAAGCGCGGATATTTTTTGGAAAAGTCTTTGTAAAGAATCGACTCGGCAAACTCGTCGATTTCCCGGTTTGTTTTTCTCCGTACATATATTATATATATAAGGAGCAGGACGATTAAGGTGGATAACAGGATGGTCATAGTCCGTATTTTTCTAACCGGCGGTATAAAGCTCCCCGGGTCAGTCCCAGTTCTTTGGCCGCCTGTGATATGTTTCCGTTATGTTTTTGGATCACCTGCTCGATAGCGGCTCTTTCCAGATCTTCCAGGTTGTGGGTAGGTATCGGCTGATTGTTCCCTTCCGGCTGTTCCATAGGAGAGAAGGTGATGTCCTCGGCTTTCAGAATATTGCTGTCTGACATGATAACACCTCTTTCAATGGTATATTGCAGTTCGCGTACGTTTCCCGGGTAATGATACAACATCAGTTTCTTTTTGGCTGAGTCGGATAAACGGAACTTTTGCTTGAAATACTTTTTCTCATACATCTCCAGGAAATGTTCTGCCAACAAGATAATATCTTCACCCCGCTCACGGAGAGGAGGTACCGTTATTTCTACCGTATTGATCCGGTAGATCAGGTCTTTACGAAAACGTGTCTCATTAGCCAGTTCCCGTAATGGTAGATTGGTGGCGGATAACAGACGGATATCCACCGGTGTCGGTGCATTGGCTCCCAGACGTGTTACCTCCCGGTTTTGTAATACGGTCAGCAGTTTGGCCTGTTGTTGTAAAGTGATATTACCTATTTCATCCAGAAAGAGTGTACCCTTGTCGGCTGCCTCGATCAATCCGGTTCGGTCTTCGCGTGCATCTGTAAAGGCTCCTTTTTTATGTCCGAAAAGCTCACTTTCGAAAAGAGTTTCTGTCAGGGAACCTACATCCACTTTTATATACGGGTAGTTCCGGCGCAGGGATAACTGATAGATATAACGGGCTACCAGATCCTTTCCCGTCCCGTTTTCTCCCAGTATTAGTATATTGGCATCGGTAGGTGCGATCTTTTGTAATTTATGAAACAATAGCTGCATACTTTCCGAAGCTCCTACAATCTTTACATCTGTCTTCTTTTCATTTATCTTTTCTTTGACATCGGCAGATGTCTGCTTGTGAAGCGTTTCCCTCAGGATATTTACCAGGTTTTCATTATGCCAGGGTTTGACGATAAAGTCGGCTGCCCCTTCTTTCAGGCTTTTGATAGCCAGATCGATATCAGCATAGGCGGTGATCATGATGACAGATTGAGCAGGTTTCCATTTCTTTATTTCCTTCAACCAGAAAATACCTTCATTGCCTGTGTTGATGGAACTTCTGAAATTCATATCCAACATAACAATGTCGATATCGTTGGTCATGATCAGCTTATGGATATTTTCAGGATTCGTTTCGGTCAATATCGTTTTTACTTCCATCTTCAGCAAGAAACGTACTGCGGTCAGAACGTCTTTATCATCATCAACAATCAGTATATTTGCCTGGTGTAAGTTCATAATAACTCTTTTTAGTAGATTGCAAATATATCAAGAATGAGGTGAATCCCAAAGTTGTTTCTGTTTTTTGTCCACAGACATACAGAAGGTGTCCGGTAATGGACACTTTGGAGACTTGTTTGTTGGATTAATGGTTTAATAAATAGGATGTTAAGGTTTTGGTACGCTGCTTGTTTTCGAATATAGGTAATATGCTGAATAACTTATAATACTATGATTAGAATAAATGATTTGAGAAAAGTATACCGGACGGATGAAGTAGAGACAATTGCGCTGGACAGTATGTCGCTCCATGTAAAGGAACATGAATTTGTTGCTATCATGGGGCCTTCGGGATGTGGTAAATCCACTTTATTGAATATCCTGGGATTGCTCGACGATCCGACTTCGGGTTCTTATCTTCTTAATGGTGTCGAAGTGACCGGCCTGAATGAAAATAAACGATGCGATTTGCGACGGGAGAATATAGGGTTTGTTTTCCAGAGTTTCAACCTGATCGAAGAACTTACCGTATTTGAGAATATTGAATTACCCCTGGAGAATTGCGGAATGAAGGCTTCTTTGCGGAAAATGAAAGTGGAGAAGGCTTTAAAAAGCGTTTTGCTTAATCACCGCCGTAACTATTTCCCGTCACAACTTTCCGGTGGACAACAGCAGCGGGTGGCAATTGCCCGCGCCATAGTCAATGACCCGAAACTGATCCTGGCGGATGAACCGACCGGCAATCTGGATAGCCGGAATGGTCTGGAAATCATGGATCTATTGACATCTCTCAACGATGCGGGTACTACCGTCGTTATGGTGACGCACAGCGAACATGACGCCCGTTACAGTCATCGTGTCGTTCACATGCTGGATGGAAAACCGGTTACGGAAAACTTCCTGAAAGAATTGGCTTACACTACAAACTAAAAAAGTAATACGAATGAATATAAGAAGATCTATCCGGATTATTTTCCGGAGCAAAACATATAGTTTTTTGAATATCATCGGGCTGGCAATCGGGATTACTTCGGCAGCGCTTATCTTCCTTTGGGTCGAGAGTAAAGTGAATTTTAATAAGGCTATTCCCAACTACCGGAATATGTATATCGGAGCTTATACCTATTATCCAACTACGGGAGATTGTGTCACTGTTTTTGAAACAAATAATTCGCTGGCGAAAACACTGGATGACGAGTTCCCGGAAGTGGAAAACAGTACGAGATACAATGACAAGACACTTATTTTTGTACCGGAAAATACAACGGATTCTTTTCAGGAAAAAGGAGCTTATGCCGATTCTACTCTCTTTAATATGATCGGTATGAAGTTTATTTATGGTGATGCATCCTATGTTTTTGAACCGCAATATTCGATCATTCTCAGTCGTTCGATGGCGCGGAAGATTTATGGAAAAGAAAACCCGATAGGGAAAGGCTTGATTAATGAAGGTACTATCTATCAGGTGACGGGTGTATTTGAAGATATGCCCGGTAATACTTCCTTCCAGTTTGAATGGGTAATACCTTTTCGTGTTCAGGCACAGGCGATGAAAAAAATATTGAATATAGACGAATGGGGTGTTTCCTGGTTAAAAACTTATGTAGAATTGAAACCGGGTGTGGATATAGACCTGTTGAATAAGAAAATGAATGTATTGGCTTCCCAAAAGGCCGGTCCTACTTATAAATCTATCCAAATGTTTTTCTATCCTCTCGATAAAATATTATTGTATGGTCAGTTTAAAAATGGGGTGGAAACCGGAGGCGGTTATATCAAGACTGTTTCTCTTTTCTTTCTGATCGGTGTACTGATTCTTTTGATTGCCTGCATTAATTTTATGAATCTTTCGACGGCGCGTTCTCAAAAGCGTGCATTGGAGGTTGGGGTACGGAAAACGTTCGGAACTAAACGTAAATACCTGATCCGGCAATTTCTGGCAGAGTCAGGCTTGATAACAGCAATAGCTCTTATCATTTCGATTGGGTTGATCTGGTTGACCCTTCCTTTATTCAATGGACTTATAGAGACTCAACTATCCTTTAGTCTTCTCAATCCGACGATTGTGATAGGCCTGGTGGCGATCGGTTTGTTCTGTACCTTCCTGGCCGGTAGCTATCCTGCCTTGTATTTATCTTCTTTCAATCCGTTGACTACACTGAAAATGCAGAAAGTGAGTAAAGGGGGGAGTGCGGCTTGGATACGTCAGGGGTTGGTTGTTTTTCAGTTTACGATGGCATTTATTCTGATCTGTACCACTTTTGTGATCTTTCTGCAGATACGATTGGCACAAAACCGTGATATCGGGATGGAAAAAGAGAATATGATTAGCTTTCCTGCCACAAAAGAATTATGTAATTCTTATTCCGCTGTGCAGAATGAATTGAAGAATACCGGTTTGGTACAGAGCTGCGGATTTGCAGATAGTCCGCTTCTAAAGGTAAGTTACACTACGAATCCCTGGGTTTGGAATGGGAAAGATCCGGATGAAGAAGTTTCAGTCTGTTTCACTTTTGTATCGGATGGATTGATCGATGCTGCCGGAATAAAACTGGTCGATGGGGTTGATATTGATCCCTCTAAGAAAGATAGTAAAGGCGGTACAGGAGTTTTGATCAATGAAGCTTTGGCTAAATTAATGGGACCGGAAGGGCGTGTAGGAGGGAAGATCGGCCAGTCGGAAGGTAACAAAAATGAGATTGTAGGTATCATGAAAGATTTTGTATTTGGAAATCTTTATGCACTGGAACCGGAGCCTGCTTTGTTTTTCTATAATCCTAAAAGAGCTAATTATTTATTTGTACGCCTGAAACCGGATGTCGATGCAGTAGAAGCAATAGTACGCATACAGACAGTATTACGTTCCTTTACACCGTATCATGCGTTTGAACCGACCTTTATGACTGAACGCTTCGATCGTATGTTTAGTGATGAACGCCTGATAGAGAAATTGTCGGCATTGTTTGCAGCTTTGGCTATTTTTATATCTTGTCTGGGACTGTTGGGATTGAGTGCTTTCTCTGCCGAGCAGCGAACCAAAGAGATCGGTGTACGTAAGGTATTAGGTGCTACTATAATCGATATTCTGTTTTTGTTAGGTAAAGCGTATACGGTACTTTTACTTATATCTTTTGCGGTAGGTATTCCGATCTCTTTATATGCAGCCAATCATTACCTGAAGGATTATGACTATCGGATTATGCTCGGTTGGGATATTTTTGCCGGAGTAGCCTTGTTTATCACGCTGATCGCTCTTCTGACGGTTAGTTTCCAGTCGCTGAGGGCGGCGGTTGCTAATCCGGTAAAATCAATAAAGACTGAGTGAGTGGAACAAATTGTCGATCACTGGGAAAAATGTTATCTTTGCATGGGTATCCTTTGTTATTAAAGGTTGTACGATAAAAAAAGCGATATGGACGACGATAAATATAATTTTAGCGATAACGCATCCGGTGATTTCAGTTTTTGTATGAAGTCCGACTGTGCCATGGCTGGTGAATGCTTGAGAGGGTTAGCTGCCCGAGCCTGACGTAGAATGTGTGTAGCTTACATCATCTGCAGCGTGGCGATAAACCATTCTTTCTACCATGTAAGATATTTCATCTGTTCCTGGGTGAGAACTCGTATTTGTCTATGATACAAATTTAATAGATTCATGATGAATTTTTTTATAAATACGATAAAACTTATAAGAAAAGTAATAGAATATATTTACGTGGTAGGTAAACTTATTCTATTATGTTGTTCCATTATCTTTTCTTTATTCATTGTGGGAACGAGCTGTTACTATATGAATTTGTGCGTGTTTTGTATAGCTAGTGCTATTTCCTGTTGTCTTATATATTGGGCTTTTGTGATATATTGTGTTAATAAATATTCTTTTAGGGAAGGCTCTCAGGTCAAAAATGACTCTTGGAATGATTTCTATTTGAAATATTTAAAATGTGTTTGCTCTAGCGTTTTGATATTTGTTTTTATAGCTTTTTGGGGGTATGGTCGATTCAAAAATGAGTTGCCTGTTCAAACAGAATGGATTGATTATAAATTTCATATAGAAACTCTGGTTAGTTTAAATAAATCGGATAAGAATGAAGAAGATATGTTTCCTTCTGAGATTTCTTGTACACTAGAGCAAGTTCAAATAAAAGAAGTTCTTATGAATATGTCTCCTGAGGAAGCTTCACGATTTTATAAGGCTAATTATAAAAAAAAATCATGTTTGATAGAAATATTCAGGAGTATTATAATACCTTTTGCTGAACAGTCTGATTATTTCGAACTAAAAAATGTGTGTAATAATTTGTCAGGCACTCCACTATTTGAGATTGTTGATAGTGTTACGCAATTACGAAAATCGTTTTTATTGAAAGAAATTAAGAATGAAATAGATCAGAATAGAACGGATCAAATTACTTTTTTTAAAGATAGTATTACTCAATATTTCTTAAATGAAATTGATTCATTTTTAATAAAACATACAGAAAAGTTTGTAAATGATTATTCTGGTGGATTCTTGGAATACAAAAAGTTAGAAGCTTTGTTGGGAAAAGGGGTAACTTATGCGGAAAAATTGTGGTATAAAAATGTTAACAATGATAAGAATATAAATTCTAATATATTGGAAAAGTATTTAGATATTTATGTACGACAGCTATGTGAAAGTAGAAATGAATATTATGAAAATTGGGGGTATCACTCTGTGCATAATATATCATTACATGATATTAATTTTATGTATCCGTGGAATGAAGAAGTTCGTGAGAAAGTCAGTCACTATACGAATAGTGAAACATTTTTAATAATGCGTGATTGGATTTTGGATGTGACAGGTATAGGAGGCCTTTTTATTGGAACTTGTGTTTGGGGGTATGAAATTCTTTCTTCATGGGATGATGCGTCTCCAGAACAAAAATTATCTTTGTTTCTTGTTTTGCACACTAAAAAGCAGTTAATAAACGAGTTTTCAAAACAAGCTTTATTGTTGGAAAAACGATTAAAAAAAGAAGATGAAGATATGTACCGATTAATAAAAATGAATTTATGAGACAGATATTTATATTAGTCATAGTTCTTTTTGTGAATTTTACTTTATTAGCCGGTCCTGTTAAATCGGGTACAAAATATGCTAAAAAATATTGGGATGAGCTGGTTGAGTTGTTTGGGACACGAGTAAAACAAATGAAAACGTTACCAAAAACATTTCGTTGGGATAAATATGCAACTACTGCAACGAAAGTGAATTTGAGAAAAACTGCAAAATCTCAAAAGTCTCAATTAAAGTTGCGTAGAAAAAAATTGGCAGATCTTACATTTAAAGATTTGCAGGAGAAAAAGGAGCTTAAAGATAAACTTCTGCTAAAAGGTTATGATAAACAATTAGTGGATTGTATTGAAGAATTGCCTCTTTGTAATGAATTGAGTTCAGCTATGATTCAGTTTAGTGATAATAATATTATGGTTGGACAATTACTTAATGATTTGCAAAACAATGCATTGTTGTTGGATCATATGAATACAACTAAAAAATTGGACGGTTATAAGCTATTGTATAAAACATCGTTTAGAACTGATGTTAGAAAATTAGATTGGCTGGAAAATTTACAACGGAACAGTGATAAGGTATCTAATGCTAAAAAGTTGAAAAATAAATATAGTATAGAGAATTTGCAAATAGAAGAATTAGATGAGGTGTTGATTTATAAAGATGGAGATAAGATACTTGCAAAAGAAGAAGGTGGTATCTTTTATGCATGGGCTGGTAAGAAAAATGAAAAAGGAATTGTGGATAAGGATAATGTTAATAATTTTTTGAATCAGAACTTATGTCCTAATAGTATTTATTGGGTTGATGGTCGGTTTAAATATTCAATAGACAATAGGGGGAGAGTGTTTAATGCTGAAGCTGTTTTGTCAGAGGGGAATAGAGGACGAAATGTAGACTTGCAAGCAATAGGTCGTGATGGTTATGGTAAAAATAGTGGAACTAATAGTCATATAGATGATGGCGGCCATCTTTTTAGTCAGCAAATAGGTGGTCCTGTAGAACTTATAAATATAGTGCCACAACTTAAGACAGAAAATAGAGGAAGCTTTTGGAAACCATTAGAAAATAAACTTTCTGAATCATTGAAGGCTGGAAAAAAAGTTACGTTGAAAATAGAATTAAAATATGACGATGATAAGGGGCGACCTATTTTGTTTAAGGTTTGGTATGAAATAGATGGAGTGAGAGAATATATGGAAATTTTCAATTAGGATTGAATGACACGAGAGTCTTGTGTTTTTATTACTATACTTGTGGTTATATCCCTGAAACTATTTATATGATAAGTCGTGATTCGTATATAAAACAGATAGAACCATTTATAGACAAACCTTTTGTAAAGGTTATGATCAGTATTCAGAGAAGTGGTAAATCTGTTATTTGTGGAACGCGAATTTGCTCCGTTGCTTGTTATTAATGATCATTATCCCAAATATGTAGTAAGTATGGATGATTTCTTTCAGGATAATATAGAAGGGGTGAAACATTGAATTCTAATTGTCTCTATCAAATTGTCATATAGTAAACGAACCCCTATTATCCTTGCTTTGTATGTGAGCAGGGATGGTAGGGGGTTGTTGTATGCGCCTGATCCGGAGTTTAGCTATAACGGATTGAAAGCATTTCCTTTTTTATTGCGGCATTTGGTAAGACGGAAAAGAACTCATAACAATGAACGATGAGTGAATGATAGATAAGACGGGGAATAGCTGTCTATCTGTCAGAAGATAAATGATTGTCTGAAAAAGAGATTGCAGCGTGCAGAAGGGGCGGTTTGGGCTTTTAGGGAGGTTGTTTTTTGGGGGGGTGCCCCCTTTGAGGCAAGTATTAAAAAAATCATTGTAATGATTTGGGGGAATTATTGTGATGACTGGCTGAAGTCATTGTGATGAGTAGAGAGAGACATTGTGATAAATAGGGTAAATCATTGTGATGAATCCGGAAAAGGGTTGCGGAAGGGGAGAGAAATGGCTGTCTGTGTTTCCGGAAGGTACAGGATTTGTAAAATTGATGTTATTTAAAATAAACAAAATCTGTGTTTTTTGAAAGTAAAATATCGATATTGATGTCTTTTTGAAATCTGGGTTGTCTAACATTCCATTCCCTGTAAATGTTATATCTTTACTCTCTAAAAAATGAGGGAAAGAATATGAAAAACAAGGATTTTTATAAAGAAATGAAACTGCAGGAACAGAAGAAACGTTCTGCAGGAGATGAAAGTACTGCGGACTTGTACCGGGCTGCCGGGAATCACTTTAAACGTTTCAACAATGGGCGTGAATTATCATTGAAGGATATAACACCAACGATGGTATATGCTTTTGTGGAATGGTTGCGTGAGAAAGGATTGAGGACGAATAGCGTAAACAGCTATCTGAGCAATCTGCGGGCGATGTACCACCGTGCCTGTCGTAGTTGGAAAGGAAAACCGCAGGATTCGCCGTTTGCCGGACTCCACTTGAGGCAGGAGGAAACACTCAAACGGGCTGCACCTGCCAAAGTAATTAAACAGATAGCCTCTCTCGACCTGAAAGCAGAGCCTAAGAAACAGTTGGCTGCCGACCTGGCACTTTTCTCCTTTATGGCTTGCGGGATGCCTTTCGTGGACGTGGTGCATCTGACGCGGGAGAACCTGATAGAAAACGGGAAAGTGTTGACGTACAACCGACAGAAAACGGGCGCGTTGATCCAGATAGAAGTGACTGTGGGTATGCAGTTCCTGATAGACCGGTACAGCCGGCCGGGTGAACGGTATCTTTTTCCTGTCTTGCCGGAGAATGCCACGCACGAACAATATAAATGCTGCCTTGCCCGTCAAAACGAATTTCTGGAAGAGATCGGTAAACTCTTAAACTGGGATGGTAAACTGACCACTTACGTCTTCCGCCATTCCTGGGCTTCGGAAGCGTATCACAGCCATGTGCCGATCAGCATCATCAGCCAGGCTTTGGGACATACCTCCGAGAAAATGACACATGTCTACTTGCAGTCTTTCAGTGCAAAAGAAGTGGGAAAAGCTGTTAAACAAGTTGCTGAAAAAGTGGAATTACTGCTGAAAGGATGATTACCCTTATTTCATAAATAAGGGAGAATGTCCCTTTTTTATCTCAATTACAGGTATTTATAATATCTCTGATTTATCATTGGAGATAAAATACTTTGCAAGTATAGATAGTTTCTTACGAATAAACAAGGTCTGAATCGAATTTTATTAAAAAAAACATACTTATTTAACCTTTATTTGTATATTTCCTGTTTTGTAGCCCTTTTATATGATTTCTCAGACGTATAGGCACAAAAGGGGCTGGGAATGTCATCCCTTCAATTTCTATTAGAAAAAAAATATCATTATTTCTGTTTATTTTCTCCCCAAAAGAACCTTAAAAAGATTCAATCCTATTATTTTTTGTATCCAGAGGGACAGATATCGTTACTTCAAGCGACGTTTTTTTACGCCTCTCTCTTATTTATGAAATAAGGGTAGATTTTTCAATACAGGTTGAATATCAGAAATAGTAGGGTGTAAATAAGATGAAACAGCAAATTAGGAAATGGACAATAGTGTTAATGAGAAAGATCGCTTTTCCATTCGTACTTTCCCTGTTTTTTTTGTCGGGTATGAATGCCCAAACGGCCTCCTATATAAAAGCAAAATCTTTTTTATTCTCCTTTAAAGAAGAGAATGATATCTTCCTGGCTGATTATGGCGACAATGCTTACCAGCTGGAACGGATGGGACAGCAGCTGCCGGCTTTCCGAAATCGTTTGTTGGCGGGAAATTACCATTTGTTAATTATATCTCATGTGAGTGCTTATGATTGTGAGGAGGATGCAGTGATCAATGAGGCTTCGCTTCGTGGAGCACGTATCCGTGCCTATCTGAAAACCCGGCTGGAGATCCCGGCAGAATGTGTGGCTTTTTATATCGATCGAAGCGGAAGTTATCGCGACCGGGTACATGTGTATCTCATAGAGTCGCCACTTCCCTGGTTTGCCAATACGGCAATCCGGTATAGCGAGAGCCGTTATCCGAAAGCTATCCGGGAAGCCTTGGAAAAATACGGTGCTGTTCCTTACGTCGATTTATTCCGTCGCAGTGAAGCCGCCGGCTACGATCGTGAGGTGTACCGCATCGACGACCCGTTGTTTGACCCTTCGGAGCTCGAAGATTATCGTCTGGCTTCGGTGGTGGATACATTGGAGACACGCGGTACCATTATAACCATTCGTGAAACGGTACGGACAGTAAAAAAGAAAAGACTGGAACAGGAGTTAGCGCCGGAAGAAATAGTAAACGAAGAAAATGAACCGGAAATAGCTGCCGTTCGTCAACCTGTTTCCCGGTCTGAACCTGCGCCTGTCTTTATGGCTATCAAAACTAACTTGGTGCCTTGGTGCACCGTGGCCCCTTCCATTCTTTTGGGTACGGGCGACGTGGAGATGCAGACCGGTTCTTTTATGCCCAACCTGGAGGTGGAGTGCTTTTTTGACGGCCGTTGGTCGGTGGTCGTATCGGGTATGTATTCCGATTTTGCCTATAAAGATAAAACGCGCGACCACTGGTCCGTCTCCGAATTCTCGGTCGAACCCCGCATTTGGCCGTTGGCCCCGGGGGAGTTTCGCTGGTTGCATACGGGCTTGTTTGCCGAATACGGTGATTTCGATGTACGCGGCAGTGAGATCGATCCCGATCCTGATGTGCTTTACGGCAGGACCGGATGTTTCTGGACGGCAGGCGCTTCGGTGGGTTGCGCTATTCCTTTTGGAAAAGGCTTCTATACGGAAGTGAGTGTGCGTACAGGGTATCGCTCGGTTTTCGATGGAAAGAAATACCGCTACGATAAAATAGACGATAAAAATTATCTGGAGACCCGTTTTGTCTCGACAGGTTTTATGATTGGTCTGAAAGTCTGCCTGGTATATCGTTTTCAGATCAAATAAGGAAAGACAGTAATAATGTAACACTGGTATAATATGAGAACAACTGAGATTTTACAGGCAAGCCTGTTTGCCATCGCTTTTCTGGTAGATTGTACCAACCTGGAAGCACCAGTAATAGCAGACAGCGGAGAAGAGATCTGTCTCACTGCCGATATCGGACAAACTACGCGCGTGGTGATCAATGCCGGTTATGCAAATAATCTGGATGTATCGTTCGCCCGTATCGATAATTTTGCTACGGCTTCCGATTGGGATAGTCCCGCCATCGAGGCCGTCCGCACCGGCGGTGCAGGTAAAACATCCATTTCTTTTAATCCGGAACAAAATTATCTGTCGGGGAATATCCAATCAGCCTTGATAGGTTATTATCCCCGTAAGGGGCTGGAAAGCGGCACTTCAAATCCGGCAAACGTAAAGTACGAGATAACGGGGGAAGAGGACATTATGGCAACAGAGGTACAGGTGGGTTCCCTGAATCATAAGTTTACTTCACTCACTTTTCAGCACCTGCTGGCACAGCTGCAATTCAAATGTATAGGTTCTGCAGAAGCTGTTACCCAATGGACGAGGGTTACTTCTATAAATGTAGCGAATGCACATACTGTATTGAATCTTTCACTGAATAAAATGACCGGAGCGAAATTGACTGCGACAGGAAGTGCGAACCGGACGCTGACCGTAAAGAACTGTCCGGGAGCTGTTTCAGTTGCTACTGCTATAAACTCTCCGACCGGCTATCTGATGCTTTTTCCGGTGACAAATATGGGAACGGAGGCGGCGGCTATCAACCTGGAAGTAACAGCGACGTATAAGGGGAAGGAAAGTACACAGGAACTTGCTATCGATAACATCAGCGAGGGTGTAAAAGCCGGGCAATCGCATCTGATCACACTCACATTTACGGAAGACGGCAAAATAGTAGCGGAAGCCGGTATCGCTGAATGGTTATCGGGTAACGGGGGCAGTGTAGTTGTGACTCCCAGTAAAAACGAACAGCGATGAGCAAATTAATACAAATAACCTCCATTTTCCTGTTGCCGGCCTTTACCGCCTGTTCGGACGGTAATCCTGTGCAACCGTCTGTTCCTGAGCTGACGGTTCGCCTGGAAGGGACGATCGGCCTGTCTACCCGTGCAGTGATCGGTTCCGACTGCGAAGAAGAGTTGGAAGTCGTCTTTGCCCGGCAGGATGAAACAACTGCGTCCGCAGAAAGTTATGGCGAATGGAGTGTATGCAAGGCGGTACGCGAGGGAGGTGTGGGGAACCGCCCGATCGTGTTTGACGAGCCTCAATGGTATCCCCCGGACGGGCGGGATATCCATTTGCATGGGTATTATCCGGCAGGAAACGGAACAGTGGACGTACAGGCAGGGAAAGTGACTTTTGCCATAAACGGGAAAACGGATATAATGGCTACAGGTTGCCTTTCTGGCAGCACTTATGAGCCGGTACACACCTGTACGTTCCGTCATCTGCTGACACAGATCGCATGGATCTGTTACGGCGACCGGCCGGAGTTGTGGGGAGTAGTCACGAAAATAGAGGCTGTGGAAGTACATACGCTGCAGGAATTGGATTACCGGTGCAAGTCGCCATCTCTGACGGATGTTTCTTCCGAAGGTGGAATACAGAATCTTGCGGTGCAGGATATCATCGGTTTGACAGTTTCACAGGTAATGGAAGGAGGGGAGCTTCCCGATCCCCAGGGGTATATCCTGCTTCCGGTTTCTCCTGCAGACGGTACGGCAGAACATCCGCTGCATTTGCTGATTACAACAACAAAAGACGGTCGGGGAAATGCCGTGGAAACCGTTATCCCTGCATCCGTCAGGGTAGAAGGCGGCTTTTTGCCCGGCAGACGCCATGTTGTCTCACTCTTTTTCAGCGGAAATGGTGTGGTACGGATATCCTCTGTCCGTGTGGAGGCCTGGACAGAATACGATGCCGGCGAATTGCCGATTTAGAATCCATAGAAATTGTATTAAGATAAAAGTAATAACAATAAAGATCAATCAAAATGAAAACGAAAATGAAAAAGACTGTGACAACGTGGGCTATGCTGATAGCCCTCCTGGCAGCGATAGGCTGTTCGGAAACAGAGACTGCAATAGAACCGGAACCGGATGGTAATGGTGATCAGGTCGCATTAGGAGTTGCGGCAAACCTGAAAGTAGATGCCGGAGCCAGGTCGGTTAGTAAATCGGTGGTGAGCGGTGAAGCTATTACTTATACCGATTATACCACTGCACCCGGTATAGGCGTGTTGATAACCAATAGTGACATAAACGGCTGGTATACTCCCGACGACGAGACCAAAAAACATCATGTATGGTATATGGGGGATGAAGCGGGAGCCAACTGGATTGCGATCACAACCAAAGGTGGTACATATGGCGAAACGGAAGAAGTCCCGTATTATCTGACAAAAGAGATTGGAAAGGTGTATGCCTATTATCCGTTTAAAGCGGATGCGGCAAATGGTCTGACAGGCATTAGTGACGAATCCAGTCTTAAGATTCCTGTGACTATTCCTGCCACGGGAGAGGCGATCGATGCCAAGAACAACAATGCAAAGAAAAAGTGGAATGGCGCAAACGCATGGGTTGTAGCAGATGCTGACGACTTGGTCAACCTGTCCTCATCCACCGAAAATGATTATCTCTATTTTGCCGGAACGAAAGGGCGTAACGTAAATAACGGACGTGCTGACGGCCAGCCGCTTATTACTCCGGGTCACGGGGATAATACCAATACCACTAACCCCGGTTACGAAATTAACCTGGATATGAAACATGCGATGGCGATGGTTTCCTTCCGTGTTTACGACGGCGGAAATCTAAGCGACAATGACGTGAAATTCACGAAGTTCGAGATAAAGAATCATGCCGATGGCTCCAATCTGTTCAAAACAGGAGACGGTAAGATGGCCTTGAAAGACGGAGCGATCACAGAAACGGCCGCCACTACCTCTATGACCCGTACGATAACCGATTACATACTGATGAGACAGCTCAAAGAGGGCGAAACCGAAGGTGAACATGCTTTTATCCCGACGGGATCCGCTCCAACCTCAACAAACGGTAAGACCGTTTCTAAAACAGTCAGTACTATTGTCTATCCGATCGAGAGTTTTGGAGAAGATCAGATCGATGTAGTGATTTCTTTGCAGAAAGAAGGTGCTGGGTCTGCTGTAGACTATACCATCACTCTGCCGGGTAACACCTGGGCTGCCGGTTTGAATTACATCTATACCTTCTCTGCCAGTCGTACTAAGCTGACGGTTGTGGATGTAAGTGTAAAACAGTGGGAAGACAAAGAGCAACCTGAAATACCTCTTTAATTATTCTCAAAAACAAAGCCCATGAAACTGTTTATCTACATATTTTCGACTGCTGTTTTTCTTTTGTTGGCTTACGCTTGTACAGAAGCAACGATCTTTACGGGTGACGGTGGAGACGATGGAAAAGGCGGATCGGAGGAAGGGGAGGTCCCTCTGAGAGTAAAGAATCTGGGCTTGTCGGTGGAGGTAGAATCGAGAAGCATCGTGACAGGAGGTCCGGGTGACGGTACTGCTGATACAAACCCTAATCCGCTTACAGAGGTGGAACTTTACGTCACGAAGAAGGATGAGAGTGGGACAGTCAGTGTCTACGACGACGGGAATACGACGACATGGTTTGTTTACAATGGTATGGCTAGTCCGGCTGCAGCCTGGGAGCCGATGGTCGGACAGGAAGTACTTTTGTTGTCGTCGGTGAAGGGAACGGTGTATGCTTATTCTCCGGCGGGAGAAAGTGTGTCGCTATCGGGTACATTTAAGGTGCCTATAATGGGCAACGTGAAGGTGCTCGACCAGCAAACATTCAAATTTGCTGCTCCCCCCGGAGCAGCGAAGGCTGCCGGTAGTGTGGAGTGGGATACCGATCAGGCTGATTACCTGTATTGCAAAGTTGCAACAGAGGTAGATCGTTGGCATCCGGCCGTGTCGCTCTTAATGAATCATGCGCTGGCAAAGGTTAGTTTCCGTGTGGTGGAAAAAGAAGGAGGTACGGCTTTTGCCGGGTGTAAGGTGAAAAAGGTGGTGCTGAAAAGCAGTGGGGGATTAAAAAAGTCCGCTACCGCTACACTGAATCTCTCTACGGGTGAGCTGGGCGATACGATGATTGCAGCCAGTGAACTGTCGTTTACGGCGGCCGGTACTGACGATATGCGCGTTATAGGAACCGGTGTGAGTGAAGCGGCCGATATTGCCGGTGTCCCGATACAGGCATTCGGTTTGGTGATTCCGGTAATGGGTGCCGACGTAACCTTGGAATTGACGCTCGAAGATGACCGTGTCTTCACCATGTCCCCTTCCGAAGGGACAGATGTTCCCGGAACATTTTCGGTAAACTGGGAAAAGGGAAACAATTACATCTACAATATAGGTATGTCCCCGCAGGGAATCGAAATAGCCGATGTGGTAGTAGCCGGTTGGAACGAAGGTGGAGTTACTGAGGTGCCGATGGAATAATAATGTGGCAATATGCCAATGTGGAATTAATGGGAATGAAACGAATAATACGACGATATCTATTGGGTTTACTGGTCGGTGGCCTGCTGGCGGGGTGTACGGCAGGACCGGTGGAGGAGATCGTGCCGGAGGAGAACCGGCCGGTAACCCTTAGTTTCGGTAAGCCGGATCTGGGAGTACCGGAAGTTTTGAGCCGTGGCGGGGAAACAGCTGTCCCTAAGCCGCTTCCCAAAGGTACGACGGTACGGATCGGAGCTTACTTCAGAGGAAATGTGGAGAGTGTACAAGGCCCGATCTCGTTTTCTGCATTGGCTCCTTCGTTTCAGGCTACTTATGTGGTTGGTATTGACGGTTCGTTGTCGCCCTGTTTGGTCGATGCGACGGGTAAAAAGATAGATGGAAAAGCCGATGGACTGACCGTGAAGGGAGGTGTGTATGACTTCTATGCTGTTTCGCCTGCACGAGTGCTGGAAAAAGGGGGAGACAATGCTTATCAGATAAGGGATATCCCTCATAAGGAGGATGTGATGACTTCTTTTGTTCGTGGCGTAACTATATCGGCCACTTCCCGGCGGGTGACTCTGGCTACTTTCTGCCGGAAATGTGCGTCGGTAGTGTTCAATGTGGCTCCTTCGCAGGATAACGCACTTCCTTTTAAGAAGTTATACGGAACAAAGCTGGTGGTTAGTAGGATATCTTCTTCGGGTGCTAGCCTGATAGCCGGAGAAGATACGGGGATAACACCGACAGGCGGCAGTGTGGGCGATGAGGCAAAGGTAACGTTTGAAAGCGTTGAATTTGAATCGGTGGAGGCTGCACCCGACATTGATGAAATGGGGTTGAATAAGACGAAAGGAGTTGTCCTTCCCAAAGACAATAAGGCTTTCGATGTGGAGATAACCGTAGTCAGGGATCAGGAAACGGCCACTTTGCATGCAACGATCGATCAGAATATTACTTTCGATGCCGGTAAGCGCTATATCTTTACTCTTGAGATAAAGAACAACGAAAGTTCCTTATTGATGAAAGTACTCAACTGGAATACGATCGCTTTTACAGATGCCGGTGTAGGAGGCTCCGGTCAGTCGCCTACCGATCCGGATATCAACGAAGGTATAGGTACGACTATAAAGGTAGCCCAATGGAATAACATCGATTGGACAGGAAATGGAAATGTTGGAGCGGAAGAATAAATAAAATGAAATACAATGAGACGGATGAATGAAACGATATGGTTGCTGGTGTGGTTACTTCTTTCCGTTGTGAGTGGTTGCACTGAGACGGAGGTGGAAGATGGTGATGTTCCGCCTCATGCTTTGAAGGAGGTGGAGGCCGGATTCAATCTGAAGGTGCTGGCCAGCAGTATTCCTGTTACCCGTAGCATCACATTTACACCCGCTGGCACGGTCGAGTCGGATACCCTGGTAGCCGGTATGACTGATACATTACAGACGCGTGCTAAAGTGGCATTGACAACCGACCAGGAAAACCAGATCGCCAACCTATGGGTCGGGCAGTATAATGCGGCAACGGGTGACCACCTGTTTAATCAGTATTTTGAATCGATGACCGGCACTACAGTTAACCTGAAACTGAAACAGATCCCAGAGGAGAGCGATAGCCACGTGTACTTCATATCCAACGCAGGCAACCTGGGTAAAATAGACAATGAAGGCACATTAAAAACACATACATTAACCTATACTTCTACCGAAGGCTTACCCAGTGATAACTTATGCCGGATGGTCGGCATGTGGAACGGAAAGGTTGTAGCTGACGGTATGAAAGATATCGAAGTGGAACTGACCCGTCTTTTGGCTAAAATTACGTTTACTTATTCGATGGGACCCGACTTTTCGTTTACTCCGACCTCGGTGGCGCTGAGATCCGTCCCGAATAAATCGCAGGTAACAGCTCCGACAACACAATTATCCGACCTAAGTTATGACACGTATAGTGGAACGGCCAGTGCTGATGGTGCGACGATCTACTGGTATCTGCCGGAAAACATGGCGGGTACGGTCAGTGGTCCTGAAGCTGTCGACTCGGAAAAGAAGAAGATCGGTACCGGTGTAACGAAGGCCACCTGTATCGAACTGACCGGTGTGGCAGTACAGGGCGGGGTGACGTATGAGGAGGTTACCTTCCGGTTCTATCCGGGTGGCGATATGAATAATTATGATATTATACGCAACTCGCATTATATGATGAGTGTCACCCTGGTCGGTATCGATGTTTCTGACGAACGTATCACAGTGGGGAAAATACCCCCTATTATCGTTGACGAGGGAAAGATGCCGGCGGAAAAAGGTGGAATAAAAGAGGTACAGATTACGGCCCGCCCGGGTCAACCGTGGAGTTTCGACATGCCCCAATGGCTGTCGGCTTTATTAGACGGCACTGCCGTTTCGGCTGGTGCTACGTTTTCTTATCATGGCCCCTATAAAGTGGTCTTTCAGGCTGCATCCGCCAATCCGAAAGCGGTAGAAAGAAGTGTGACGTTTAACTTGAAAGTGAACGGTGTTGATCAGGATATAACTATTACGCAAAGTGGCTCGACTTTGACAAAAGGGGGGGATATATCCCTGGAGGCTGCTTTGGGATCAGAGGGCACTTCCTCCTTTACCGCTACAAAAGGTTTGCAATGGTCGGCAGATTTAAGTGACAAAGAATGGCTCGATTGGGTAACGGGTAATCCGGACGGTGGTGAAGCTCCGGAAGAGGCACAAACCTTAGCTGTTAAGGCGAAAACCAGTAATCCATCGGCAACGGCACGTTCCGGAAAGATAACGATAAAAGCCGGAGTATCGGTGGGGAATGAGAGTGATACCGACGGATTAAAACAAGATATCAATGTTTCTCAGGAGGGTTCTACCGTAACGGGTTCTTCAAAAGAAGTAAATGCCGAGGCTGTTAACGGCTTGACCTCTTCCTTTACGGCTACAGCCGGATTAAACTGGGCGGCTAGTGTAACGGATGGTAGTTGGATTACCTTAGCTGAAAGTTCCGGTGGCCCGACAACCGGTTCTGCCCAGAATATAATTTATAATGTGTCGGTAAATCCGAAAGCAGAGTCTCGAAGCGATGAAATAACAGTCCGGGCGGGAGACGCTTCCGCGGGGCCAACCGCGAAAATAACGGTAAGCCAAAAAGCCTCATCGCTGACTGCTTCAGGTAGTCCTGCAAAATTGGATGCAACAGCTGACGCCCGCGGAACACTGACGTTTAAAGGAACTTCGGGATTACCATTTTCTATTACTACTCCTGATTGGTTATCCCTGACAGGTTCAACTCTGGGAACAACGGATGGCAGCAATCAAACTTTAGGATATAAAACAAACGGGGTGAATCGCAATAGTACGGAACTGTCGGGTGATATAACGGTAAAAGCGGGAAATATAGAGAAAAAGGTGGTTGTAACACAATCGGGGTCTACATTTAGCGTATCTAAAACAGCATTGTCGTTTAAAAAAGAAGGTGGTTCCGGCACAGTAGAGGTGGCAGGAACCAGCGGTTTGCCCTGGACAGTGACTCCTTCTGTAGAGGAAAGCGGTATTACACCTGATATTATATCTTCTGAAACCGGAAGTGATAAGCAGACTTTGACGTTTATTGCTACTGCGAATTCGGGTGATGCCCGTTCTGTTACATTTACTATTGCTGTAACCGGTGGTGACCATTCAAAGACAGTGGAGGTAGAGCAGGATGCTGGTTTGGTTGGTTTTATTGTAACAGTCGATCAGAGTGTATTAGAGGATTATTATACTCAAATGGCTAAAAATAAATACACTTGGATAACACATCCTCCGTTTGATGCTGATGGGACAAATACAGCACCCTCTCATAGGATTACTGTCGACTTATCTGACCCTCCTACAATGAACGGTTCTTATTCTATAGAAGTACAAAATGGACAAATCGGTCTTAGTAATTATTCTACAATGCAAACTTATTGCTCTGAATTGGATGAGAATGGTACTGGTTGGCGTTTACCTACTATGATAGAGTTGCGTGCTATCTATAATAACAGAGAGGCGATAGGGAGCTCAACGGGTGCCAGCCCGTTGTCCGGTAGATGGTACTGGAGTAGTTCGGCCTATAAGGCTGGCAGTGAAAGGTGTATACACTACTTCGACACTGGCGCATTCTTCTACACCAAAGTCACGAACAACGGCGGTACTGTTCGGTGTGTTCGGGATCTTTAGAATCGCTTCAGATAAGAAATTGCTACAATATATAAGGAACAGAAATTATTTATCAGAAATCAAAGAAAACAGATTATGAACAAAATTGAATTAGTAAATGAATTAGCAGCAAAGATGAATGTTTCTCTGAGTCAGTCTCGGCAGTTTATTAATGCGTTTCAGGAAATCCTGAAAGAAACATTGGGGCATGAGGCTATCATGCTTCAGGGATTTGGAAGCTTTGAGCCCTGGCAGCAGAAGCAGCGGGAAGGACGTAATCCGCATACAGGTACTCCCTGTGTGATAGAGGCTCGTACGAGTGTGAAATTTAAACCCGGAAAGCTCTTACTCAAGGCTTTGAACTCTTAAAATAATGGGGTATATGTCACTGGTGTGAAATATCACTCCGGGTAATTGCTTGATAAAAGGAACTGTAATGGTTACAGTTCCTTTTTAATTAATAAGTGAAACCTGTCTATTATTAGTATGAAAAAGAAGAATAAGTTTGAACTTTTATTTCCTCAGGGGAAAGTTCCTGATGTAAACGAATTTAACCGAAGCCTGGATGCTATGTCGGAAGAAGGGCGAAAAAAGTTTCTTGAAAAAATATATAAGGTTTCTTTTATTGTCTGGACTGCACTTCCAATATCTCAACAGAATTTTATAGAGGCTGTGATCGAACATGACCGGCAAGCTTACGCAGACTTTGTACAGCAGAAAACCGTGATGGGGCATATCCGCTACACACTTCGTTATCCAGCTTTGTTTATCCGAACGCTTCATTTAATAGAAGCAATAGAACGTTCCGCCAAAACCTCTTTGAGCCGCCTGGCTATGTCGATTGCCATCTGTTTCGACTTTTCCGAAAAAGTCAAAACATTGGCTGAAAATATCAGTAAAGAAAAACCTATCTCCGAAGAACTCCTGATCCTATCCGGCAAAACAAAAATTAAGGATGACTATAATGGTTGATACCGTTTAGTTGATAAAAGTTAAATAATAACCAAAACTACCGCAACGAAGTATTGTCAAAAAATGGTATTTAAGATTTATTATATATGTAACAGTTTGATAGATATCGCTTTATTGAATTGTCTAGTTGCGTTTTTAACAAATCTGTATCCCCTTACCTTTGTATCGTTCCCCGGAACAAATATATAAACCATTTAAATTTTAAGGTATGGCATTAAAATTCAGAAAAGTACAACGTAAGGTGTTGAGTGGCGACGACAAGGGTAAAACCAAGACGTATGCCGTTGCAAAGTCTTCGAACTATTGCGACATGGAAAAGTTGTGTGAACTGATCTCCAGCCGTTCGGCCATGTCGAGTGCCGATGTAAAGGCTATTCTCGACTCCCTGAACTGGGCTATGGGGCTGGAACTTCGTTCGGGAAGTATTGTTCAGGTAGGGGAATTCGGGAGTTTTCGCTTCTCGGTTCGTTCGAAAGGAACTGAAACGGAAGATGCCTTTAATGCTTCCATGATAAAAAAGGCACGTATTATCTTTTCGCCGGGTACCAGCCTGCGTTGGGCAAGTGAGATCACGAAATTTGAAGAAGACGATGTGAAAGTCGTTGAAAAGAAAGAGGACGAAGATGACCGTCCGGTGATCGAGTAATTGAAAATTGAGAATTGAAAGTTGAAAATTAGTTAGTAAGGGAAGGGGAACGTATGAAAAATAAACTGACTGTTCAATTGACAATGGCAATCCTGCTCGTTCTGAGCGGGATTGTTCTTCTTTTCTCCGGTTTTTGGGTGGCTCCGGAAGGGGAGATTCATAATAGTGTGCTGGTGGCTTTCGGAGAGATCTGTACGTTTGCCGGAGCTTTGTTTGGGGTGGATTATTCGTATAAAATAAAATCGATACAAAAATGAACAGAAGAATAAGCCGGGATTTTACCTGGGAGGAAATGACATATAGCCGGGTGGCAGTGGAAAACGGGTTGCGCAACGTTCCTCCGGCAGAAGCGGAGATTGCGATGAAACATCTGGTAAAGCGTTTGTTGCAGCCGTTGCGTATCGCTTATGCCGGACCGATTGCAATAACGAGCGGTTATCGCAGTCCGGAAGTGAACCGGCTGGTAGGCGGTGTACCGTCGAGCCAGCATGTAAAAGGGGAGGCTGCCGATTGTTATGTACCTGACCCGGAGGTGTTGCTGAATGTGTTGCGTTTTTGCAAGTTGCCTTTCGATCAGGCGATCCTGTATAAACGAAAGAAGTTTCTGCATCTTTCGCTAAAGGTAAGTGGAAAGAACCGGTATCAGATAATTATTAATAAATAGAAAGGGAAATGATATGAATATATCTGTCAGATCTCTGATTGTTTGGATCGGTATACCGGTTCTTTTGTCGCCTGGCTGTAGTGCCGGGCGGCAAAGCAGGTTGCATCGTGAAACATCCTCCGAAACACAGACTGTTCGCACGGATAGCCTGGTTTTACGCGAAATGCTCCAATCTTCCCGAAAAAGAACAATTGATATAGAGCATATTGTCTTTGATACTTGCCGCTTGAGTACCGTTAATCCGGATACTTCCTGTGTCACATCTTGTACGGCATCAGCTTTGTTGCCGCATTCTGTTACCCGTATCACTATTAATGAACGGGACCAGGCAGAAGTAAATACATCCATTCGATCCGACTCAAAAACCAGTAGCCATCAGCTCAGTTCCGACTCTTTGCAGAAAGAACATGCCGCCAGTATCTCCCCTGGCAAATGGCTTTTCATGTTTATGATAGGGGGACTTTTATTTCAGATTATAACCCTAAGAAAAAAATAGTATTATAGAGTTTTTAGGGTTATAACCTTAAGAACTTACGAAAAGCATGTTATATTTGTGGTTGTATCCACAAATAAATAATCATGACTCGTAAAAATTTCATCCTGTCTTTTCTTTGGATATTTTTGTTTACACTGGTTTTGACGTCCTGCGGCAGTAAAAAACGTGTTGCACTTCCTGCTGACTTCAAAGGGCCGAAAGAATTGTCACGTTTATATGGTGTTCGTATTACTCCCGATGATAATATCTTTCTTTACAATGAAGGGGCGAAATGGCTTGGTACACCTCATCGGATGGGAGGAAGCACGAAGCGGGGAGTGGATTGCTCCGGGTTTGTGGCGATTGTTTTTCGCGAGGTTTATAGAAAACAATTGGCTCGTTCGTCGGCGGATATGTTGAAACATAATTGTAAGAAAGTGAGTCGCTCTAAGTTACAAGAGGGGGATTTGGTGTTTTTCAGGACAGGCAGCGGGAAGAAAAAAGTGCCGAACCATGTCGGTATCTATCTGAAAAACGGAAAGTTCATACATACCAGTACCTCGAAGGGAGTGATGGTCAGTAGCCTGAGTGAACCTTATTATACGCGGACCTGGATAACAGGTGGACGGGTGAAGTAAGATATTTTTGTGAACATCAGGCCGAAAGTTGCTTTTTTATGTATCTTTGCACTTCAAAATAAATAAACATAGATCAAGTATGTTGACGCTTAAAATGATTACGGAAGAAACAGACCGCGTAATTCGTGGTCTGGAGAAGAAACACTTTAAGGATGCTAAGGAAGCTATCGCTAAAGTGATCGAGCTAAACGATAAAAGACGTAGTACACAGAATCAATTAGATAATAACCTGGCAGAGGTAAACTCGCTGTCGAAAGCTATAGGTGGCCTGATGAAAGAGGGCAGAAAGGAAGAAGCTGAGGCTACTAAAAAGCGTGTTGCCGAAATCAAGGAAGTCAGCAAGGGGATCCAGGCTGAAATGGATCAGGCGTCGGAAGAAATGCAGAACTTGCTTTATACCATTCCGAATGTTCCTTATGATGAAGTACCCGAAGGTGTTGCAGCCGAAGATAATGTGGTAGAGAAAATGGGCGGTATGGAAACGGAATTGCCGAAAGATGCACTGCCTCACTGGGAATTGACAAAGAAATATGACTTGATAGACTTTGACTTGGGTGTGAAGATTACAGGTGCAGGTTTTCCGGTTTACAAAGGACAGGGAGCACAATTGCAGCGTGCCCTGATAAACTTCTTCCTGGATGAAGCCCGCAAGTCCGGGTATATGGAAATTATGCCGCCGACAGTGGTAAATGCCGCTTCCGGTTTTGGTACAGGTCAGCTTCCTGACAAGGAAGGACAGATGTATCATTGCGAAGTAGATGATCTTTATCTGATACCGACTGCCGAAGTTCCGGTAACAAATATTTATCGCGATGTTATTTTGGATGATAAGCAGTTGCCGATCAAGAACTGTGCCTATACACAGTGTTTCCGTCGTGAAGCAGGTTCTTACGGAAAGGATGTACGCGGTCTGAACCGTCTGCACGAGTTTTCCAAGGTAGAACTGGTTCGTATCGACAAGCCGGAACATTCAAAACAGTCACACCAGGAGATGTTAGATCATGTGGAAGGCCTGCTTCAGAAGCTGGAACTTCCGTATCGTATTCTTCGTCTGTGCGGTGGGGACATGAGTTTTACGGCGGCTCTTTGCTTTGACTTTGAAGTTTATTCAGAAGCTCAGAAGCGTTGGTTGGAAGTAAGTTCTGTATCCAACTTCGACACTTATCAGGCAAACCGCTTGAAATGTCGTTATCGCGATGAAAATAAAAAGACTCAGCTGTGTCACACTTTGAACGGTAGTGCTTTAGCCTTACCGCGTATCGTGGCAGCTTTGCTTGAAAACAACCAGACTCCTGAAGGTATCCGCATTCCGAAAGCGTTAATACCTTACACAGGATTTGATATGATCAAATAATATTCGTAGATTAGCTGCGGAGGAAATAACAGGAAACGGGGCGGAGAGTAATAGGTTTACTTCCGTCCCGTTTTGCTTTAAATCTAAGAAATAGACAATGAAGAAGATCAAACAAGTTATTTTACTGGGTATGGCTGTATGGATGATGTGCAGCTGCCAGGGTAAGAAGTTGGAACTGTCTGCAGAAGCAGTCGCTGTTCCGTTAGGTGGTAATACGTATGTGACTGCCGGAAAAGAGGGTGCGAAAGTTTCTACCGCAGGCATCAAGTCGTGGACAGGTTCTGATGCTGTTCTTTCGTCGTGGTTTAAGGTTAGCCAGGCTGGAGAATTGAAATTGTTCCTGAAGGCTACTGCTACGGATGGTCCGTCGGTTGTGAAAGTTACTTTCGGTGGGAAAAGTTTTACAGTAAAGATCACAGATGCGGAAGAAACGATTGTTCCGGTGGGTAGCGTATTGCTTGCGGAACCGGGTTATGTTCGTGTGGATTTACAAGGGGAGAAGAAGGAAGGTGCTCAGTTTGCCGGTATTTCCGAACTGTTGATTGATGGGCCGGCCGCTCAGGAGCCTCTTTATTTTATCCGGGACTTTGAACCTTACTGGGGAATGCGCGGGCCTTCGGTACATATGAAATACACATTGCCTGAAGAGCCGGTTGAATATTTCTACAACGAAATAACCGTTCCCGAAGGGGAAGATAAGATCGGCAGTTATTTCATGACTAATGGTTTTGGTGAAGGATATTGTGGTATCCAGGCGAATAGCGATACGGAACGACGTATTTTGTTTTCTGTCTGGAGTCCGTTTGAAACGGATGATCCGAAGGCTATCCCGGAAGACCACCGTATCAAGTTACTGGCTCAGGGGAAAGATGTACATATCGGAGAGTTCGGCAACGAAGGCTCGGGTGGTCAAAGTTATCTGATTTATCCCTGGAAAGCCGGGCAAACTTATCGTGTGATTACACGTGTCCATCCAGATGGAAAAGGGAATACCGCTTATTATGCCTGGTTTTTTGCTCCCGAGGAGAATCAGTGGCGATTGATAGCAGGTTTCCTTCGCCCGCAAACAAATGCCTGGTATACCGGAGCGCATTCTTTCCTTGAAAACTTTATTCCGGGGCAAGGCTATCTGGAACGTAGCGTACGTTTTGGCAATCAGTGGGCTCGTACGGCTAAAGGTGAATGGAAGGAACTTACGGAAGGGATGTTTACTTATGATGCAACTGCCCGGGCCGGTGTTCGTCAGGACTATGCCGGTGGTGTGGCTGACAATATGTTCTTCCTTCGTAACGGCGGTTTCTTTAATGATAATACGGAATTTAAATCAGTTTTTATGCGCCAGCCGAATGGAGTGGCTCCTGAAGTCGACGTAACGACGTTGCCTTTAAAGTAAAAGCATATGACCTCTTTAAAAAAAGGATGCACCCTTTCCACGAAGAGGGTGCATCCTTTTTTTGTAGCTAATCTTGGTTAGATGAATAGGTTTACATTGGCATCTTCTGCGCGTTCCAGGTAAGTGGCAACACCGCCCAGTGTAACGTTATCCATCAGTTCTTCTTCCTTGACGCCCATCACATCCATACTCATGGTGCAGGCAATCATTTCGACACCATTTTCAGCGGCCTGTGCGATCAGGCTTTCCAGGCTGTCGATATGTTTTTTCTTCATGATCAGACGCATCATCCAACTTCCGGCGCCTCCCATGTTCATCTTCGATAGCTTCAGTTTACCGCTGTGAGCAGGAAGCATCCAGCCGAACATTTTTCCGAAGATATCTTTCGATACGGCCGGTTTCTGCCTTTTCTTGATTACGTTCAATCCCCAGAAGGTAAAGAACATGGTCACTTTCTTACCGGTAGAGGCCGCTCCGTTGGCGATGACGAAGGAGGCCAGCGCTTTATCCAGGTCGTCGCTGAATACGATCAGTGTTTTATTGTCGGCCCCGTTTACCATTTTGCAGGAACTTTTGGGTTCTGCTTTTTCGATTGTGGCGTGAATGATACCTGATTTATTCTCGACACTCACCAATTGTGCCCCTGTCATGTTGCACCAGGCTCCTACGTCTTTGCCGAAACCCTGGTCGGTGGCTGTGATCAGCAAACGATCGCCTGTATTTATTTCGGCATAATGCTTTTTCAATTGCATAACCGGTCCGGGGCATTGCAAGCCGCAGGCATCGATCTGTACGGTCTTCTGTGAAGCAGGGCGAGCGGAGGTTACAGCAGACGGTTCTTCCGGTTTTGTTGTTTGTTGATTACTTTCGGTCTGTTTTAAAACCGGTTTAGCGGTCGCGATACTCCATGTTTTATAACCACCGGACAGGTTTTTTACATCTTTATAGCCATGCTGAACCAGAATGCGGTAAGCCAGGTATCCGCGCAGACCAACGGCACAGGTCACCACGATCGGTTTATCTTTAGGCAATTCCGACAGGCGGTTGCGGAGTTCGTCGACCGGTATATTGATTGCACCCGGAATAGATCCCAAAGAATATTCGTCGGCCGTGCGTACGTCTACCAGGATGGTGTCGCTATTCAGTTGGCTTATTTTACGCCAATCTATAACCTCTACCTTTTTAGTAAGAATGTTTTCTGCCACATATCCGGCCATATTTACCGGATCTTTTGCCGATGAATAGGGGGGAGCATAGGCCTGCTCAAGTTCGGTCAGGTCGTAGACTGTCCCTTTGCGTTGTATAACCTGTTCTAGCATTTCGATCCGTTTGTCCACTCCATCGAATCCGACAACCTGTGCGCCCAGCAGCTGTCCGTTATCCGGTGAGAATAATATTTTGATAGACATCGGGACTGCTCCCGGATAATAACCGGCATGTGATGCCGAATGCGTATACGACGACTGATAGGGGATACCTTCGCGTTTTAACAACTTGGCATTGGCTCCGGCAGCAGCAACTGTCAGGTCGAATACCTTTGCAATAGAGGTGCCGATAGTGCCCTTGTATGTTTCACGGTTGCCGAACACGATATTGTCGGCAACGATGCGTCCCTGTTTGTTAGCCGGCCCGGCAAGTGGGATCAGGGCTGGTTTTCCTGTTACCGGATTGAGTACTTCAACGGCGTCTCCCAAGGCGTAGATGTCCGGATTGGAAGTTTGCATGTAATCGTTTACGGCAATGCCTCCTAATGATCCCAGGGATAATCCGGCTTCTTTTGCCAACCTGGTTTCAGGACGAACTCCGATACTGAGTAATACCAGGTCGGTTGTAATCTGTTTTCCGCTACGCAGATGAACGATGATCCCTTCAGGTGTTTCTTCGAAACGAGATACACCATCTTCCAGGCGGAGGTCCACCTGTTTTTCTATTAATTGCTGATGTACAATGGCAGCCATGGAATAATCCAACGGAGCCATGACTTGGTTTGCCATCTCAACGACCGCTACCTGGATGCCTAGATGATGCAGGTTTTCTGCCATTTCCAATCCGATAAATCCACCGCCCACTACTACTGCATGGCGCGGATTATTCCGGCTGACGTATTTTTTGATTGTGTCTGTATCGGGTACATTACGTAATGTGAATATCTTATCGCTATTGATCCCTTCGATGCCGGGACGAAGCGGTTCCGCTCCGGGAGAAAGAATTAATTTGTCATAATTTTCAATGTATGTCCGGGCTGTATTGAGTTCTCTTATTTCAACAGTCTTTTCTTTCGGATGGATGGCTGTGACTTCCTGCTCGGTACGAATATCTATATTAAAACGGGCGGTAAATCCCTGCGCTGTCTGTACGAACAGTTTGTCGCGCTCAGTAATAGTTCCGCCAATGTAATAAGGTAGTCCGCAATTGGCATAAGAGACATATTTGCCTCGTTCGAACAGGATTATTTCTGCATTTTCATCGATTCTGCGTAAACGGGCTGCTACGGTAGCTCCACCGGCAACTCCTCCAACTATTAAGTATTTCATGTTGTAGATATATTATTTTTATTATACATATTTGTCAATGGAAAACATATTGATAAAAAAAGGTTTTACCCTTTTTTCATGCATTGTTGCAATTTATCGAACAGACTATCGAAACGCAATTCGGCATTCATCATCTGCTGAACTTTCTCTTTACCTTTCGGGGTAAGAGAGAAGAACATCTGCCGCTTATCTTCCTTACTGATTGCACGGTGGATGAATCCTTTGTTTTCGACGGAAGTAATAACCTTGGATACTCGTGAATTCGATAAACCGATATAATCACAAATCGTACCGGCTGATTTTGCCAGGTTGTCTTTCAGGCAGCAAAGCAGCATGGCTTCATTGATTGTGATCTCATGTACCTCCGAGAATGCTTTCTCAAATTGGTACAATGTTTTATAGATGTCCTTTATTACGCAAATTGCTTCCATCTTGTTTTCTTTAATGATGGTGCAAATATAATAATATTTCAGATATAAATAGTGTTTAGTGGAAAATATTTTATTCTTTCTATAATAAAGGCGGTTAGAACATTTGTTTTTTGGAACTTGTTCTAATAAGGAATATTGGAAAGAAATGTAAAACATTTAATTCGGATAAAATGGAAAAGTTATTTCAAAAAGGAGTTGTAGTTGATTTAAGTAGTTGGGTTGATTATTCTGAAGGCGGAGTAGTCAGCAAACAGATTGTAAAAAGTGCAGCAGGTAATATAACCTTGTTTTCTTTTGATAAAGGGGAGGGACTGAGTGAGCATACCGCTCCTTTTGATGCCCTGGTTCAAATATTGGAAGGTGAAATGGAAATAGTAGTTGATGGAAATCATTCGAAAATGAAAGCAGGGGAGTCGTTGGTACTTCCGGCGAACGTTCCGCATGCTTTAACTGCTACAGAACGATTTAAAATGCTTTTGACTATGATCAAGGGATAAAAAAATGGACAAGGCTTCTCAACCTTGTCCATTTTTATTTTATAAGATGAATTTAGTCTCTGTTTGAGAAGTATTTCATAAACTGTGAACGCTCGTACATTGCCGGATTAGGAATGTTGGCATAGTTCAGTTTACCCTGGAATTGTGACAGGCTTTGATAGTGTGCCTGGTGCATCCATTCTTCTATGCAGGTAAGTACCTGTGAAATGATTTCACCGCCATGTGTATATAATGCGCTGCACATCTGTACGGCTGAAGCTCCTGCCAACAGGCATTTGATCACGTCTTCCCAGTCATGAATACCGGTAGAAGAAGCAATGCTTATTCCGGGTACCTTTCCGGATACAATTGCGGTCCAACGGATCGTATCACTTAGGTCGGAGTGGTTGCTGAACACATTGCCGGATACTATCTGCATATTATTAATGTCGATATCCGGCTGGTAGAAACGGTTGAACATAACGATACCGTCTGCTCCGTTTACCTTTAATGTGTTGACCAGTGCCGGGATATTTCCGACATTTTTCCCGATCTTTATAATAACAGGTATTGAAATCGTTTCCTTTACTTTCCGGATGATATTGACGTAGAGGTCGCGTATCTCGTCGGGGTTGTATTCCAAACTCGTTTCAAGGAAGAATACATTCAGTTCTAGAGCGTCTGCTCCTGCCAACTCTATCTGGCGGGCAAAATCAATCCATACATCAGACTTGTAACAGTTGATGCTGGCAATGATAGGAATGGTGCACTGTTCTTTCGTCTTTTTGATCAGTTCCAGATAGTTGTTTACCTGGTTTGCTTTTACATAACCGCGGATATAGTCAGCGGCCTCCGGATAATCGGAGTCCTGCATAAGCGAATCGCTCTGCATTTCGATTTGTTCCTCAAAAAGAGATTTGAGAACAATGGCTCCGGCACCGGCTTTTTCGAATTCTTTGTTTCGCTCAGGATTATTTGTCAAACCTGAACTTCCTACAATTAAAGGATTGCGAAGTGTTAGTCCCGCGTATTGGGTTTTAATGTCAATCATGTCAGATTCAATTTTAATGTAATTAGTACTCGCGTTCGCCGAAAATACTGGTTCCAACCCGTATCATAGTGCTACCCTGACGAATGGCAATCGGATAATCGTGGCTCATTCCCATGGATAACACTGCAAAATTATCATTTCCTTTGAAATATATAGATTTTAATTCACTGAAAAGTTCATGCAAGGTGTGAAATTCCTGTTCGATGAGCGTTGTATCATCTGTATAGGTCGCCATTCCCATCAATCCGCATATCTGAATATTCCTTAGTTCGGCGAGTTGTTCGTTTTGCAGAAGTTCGCGGCATTCGTCTGGTGACAGTCCGTGTTTTGTTTCTTCCTGTGCAACGTGTATTTCCAGCAAGACACGGATAACACGGCTGTTTTTTAAAGCTTGCTTATTTACTTCCTGCAATAATTTAAGAGAATCGATGCTATGGATCGTATGGATAAAAGGTGCGATATCTTTCACTTTATTGCTTTGCAGCGGACCGATAAAATGCCATTCTATATCACCCGGTAGTACTTTTTGTTTAGCCGTCAGCTCCTGTGCCCTGCTTTCGCCGAAGACACGCTGGCCAGCATTGTAGGCTTCCTCCAATGCTGCTGCCGGATGAAACTTAGACACGGCTACCAGCGTGACGTTTGCCGGTAACGATGCCTTTAGCTGTACTATATTCTGGGAGATGCTCATGCTTCCTGTGCTTTGTCTTCAGCCTGTTTCTTCTGTTCAGCAATCAGTTCTTCTCCTGATTTAGGTGTTTTGTCGTCGCTGGCAGAGAAGGGGAAAACATCCATCAGCATGGTTTCCGTAACCGATGCGATCGTGTAATCGGCCATTGTCCCTTTCATGCCTTCTTCCAGTACGGCGATGGCTTCTTTTAATGTGCATGCCTGGGCAAGCATTTGTGCTGCTGTTTTTTTCTCAGCACCGCTTTTCTCGTCGAGCGTGATGAAATAGACCTTGATCTTGTAGAAACGGTCGCCGTTTTCGTTGAAGAATAATTCAGAGAGGCGTGCGCGTTTAATGTCTGTAACAGTAAATTCGCCGGAAATGAACGGGCGGATTTCTTCGATGATACGTGCTTCTGCTTCCGTAAAGGAGAGGGCATCGACCAGGTAAGGTTCTGTTACTTTCTTTTGCATTCCGTTCTCCAGTACTTTTTCAAAGGAGACTTTACATTCAAACCAACTGTGCATATTGTTTTCTTTTAATTTTTGTCTGTACTCATGTTTAAAATACAGTACAAATATAGGTTCAATTCGGGAATAATACAACTGCAATGAATTTCTTTATTTATTTGGAAACATTTCATGCAAAGGGCTTGTTTATATGATATAGTGTGTTTTTCATGGTATTAGATTTTTAGATTAGTAATGAGGTTGTTCATCCGGTCCGGGAGGATAGGATGAGATATCTGAAATAAGAAAGCCGGAAAAGAGAAGACTTATCAACTCCTTTCCGGCTTTTATTATATCTTTGAATCCTTAAAATTCGTCGTTTGCGTAGAGACTGGGGAAATAATTCATTTTATAGTCAAATAGTTCATCCTCATTAAAGAATCTCTTTAATTCGATCTCTGCTGTTTCGAGAGAGTCGGATGCATGTACAATATTTTCCTGTACGCTCATGCTATAATCACCGCGAATGGTTCCGGGTGCAGCATTTCTGCCATTTGTTGCTCCGGCCAAGGTACGAACTACCTGTACTGCGTCGACTCCTTTCCAACAACAAACAATGACCGGGCATACAGCCATGGCATCTTTTACTCTTTGGAAGAAGGATTTTTCTCTGAGGTGGGCATAGTGTTCGCTTAAGAGATCATCAGTCAACCAGGTCATTTTCATGCCACAGAGTATTAATCCTTTCTTTTCAAAACGGGAAATGATCTCACCGATCAAACCTCGTTGAATGGTACATGGTTTTAATATAACAAGTGTCTTTTCCATACTGTTTTCTTTTATAAGGTTCTACGAATATTCTTGATAGCACTAATAATCCCAAAGATAGTGTATTTATTCACTATTAATTAATTTATAGTATAATAATGTGTAAAAACGAGATAAAAATAACAGGTTTTCACTATTACAAATATAATTCTATACTAAAGTGGGAACTGGGCTGTTTATCCATTTTAAGTTGGTTGTCCAGCTATCTGATTATTCTGCATTTTATTTTTATAAGCTTGTGTCCATATTTTTATATTCTTTGAATTTTCGTCCTTGGGTGTATTTGTTACAATCACAGTTTTATACCCAAAAATATCTGTTTTTATCCGAAGATTGACTGTATGTTTGCCTTTGATATGTGAATCATCCAATCTGAAATATTTCTTGATTAAGTTTTAATTCTAAAGTGCTTATAATCATCATGAAATAAAGTGTAAAATATCCCTTCAGAACACAAACATTCTTAACTTTGAATTCTTTGGGACAAGTGTCTTCCACATATTTAGAACAAACAAGTTTAAATAAACAATTTAGCTTAGGTTTCATTAGCTGGGATTGCATTGTTTAACAATTTAGACAGTAACTCTCCGGTTGACAATAACTTAATATTTCTATATTTAATCCAACTCAGGATTCATTTTCATAAAGTCTCTCAGTGTTTGCCGGTTTACTCCTAACTTCTTACTTATATACAATCTGGTTTTCTTTTCCTGCAGAAGTTTGCGTATCTGGCTTTCTTTTCCAGATAACTTATACAACTCGGATTTACCACCTTTAGGACGACCAAGCTTGGTCCCTTCTTTCTTTTTTCTGGCCAATGCTTCCTTGGTTCGTTGGGAAATCAGGTTACGTTCAATTTCGGCACTTAAACTAAAAGCAAAAGCCAAAATTTTACTGTTGATGTTGTTTCCTAACTCGTAGCGTTCTTTTACCGTAAGCACGAAAATGTCTTTTTCCATACATTGATGGAGAAAGCTCATAACCTGCATAAGATTACGACCCAACCGGGATAATTCGGTTGTGACCAAAACATCCCCTTTACGGATTTGTTTAATTAATCTACCAAGTTGCCGTTCTGCAACATCAGTTGTACCACTGATTGTTTCTTCTACCCAACGATCAATACGCATGTTCTTTACTTTTGCGAATTTTTCGATCTCGAATCGCTGATTTTCAGTACTTTGTTTGTCTGTACTGACTCTTACATAACCGTATATCATACAATCTGAAAATTAAATGAATAACTAAAGATACGTCAGAAAACTAAATGGTAAGGGGTGATTAGTAAAAACCAACGTTTTTTATCGTCAACTGGATATGTAAGTTGTTTTTCCCTGCAAATATGAATATAATAATTTAAATCAATAGTATCCTGAATTGTGAAATTAAATTAAAATTCAATGTCGGCACATCCAAAACAGGATCGAAAAATAATATCTGGATTGTTTTATTGTGCTATTGAGTAGGAAAAATTACTTTTGTATTAAAGAATAGATTATTAAACAGAAGCGATTTTCATCGTTTCCATGTAATTATAAGTATGAAAAAGTTGTTATCGCTCCCTCCCAATTTGGTGAGTAGTTTTCATGAAATCGCGAAAGTCGGCAGGAATGAATGGTTTTGCACATCCGATCCGGTTGGTGACCGTTTAGGATCCGGGGGAGGTACTACCTGGCTGGTGGAAGCTTGCCGGCAAAATGAAGCTCCGGAAACACCGGTAAAGGAATGGTTGGGTAGGGAAAAAAGAATATTATTGCATGCCGGAGGGCAGAGCCGGCGTTTACCGGGGTATGCTCCTTCCGGAAAAATATTGACACCGATTCCTGTTTTCCGGTGGGCGAGGGGACAGAAGTTATCGCAAAATCTATTGTCTTTACAGCTTCCTCTCTATGAGGAGATTATGGAGAAAGCCCCTGAATCGCTCCATACACTGATTGCCAGTGGGGATGTATATATACGAAATAGTCAACCGTTGCAAGATATTCCGGATGTGGATGTCGTTTGTTACGGGCTGTGGGTCGATCCGGCCCTGGCAACCAATCATGGCGTGTTCGTGTCGAACAGGCAGACACCCGATAAGCTTGACTTTATGCTTCAGAAACCATCTCTGGCCGATCTGGGGCAGTTGGCCCAGGCCCATCTTTTTCTGATGGATATAGGCGTGTGGTTACTAAGTGATCGGGCTATGGAGTTGCTGATGAAACACTCGTATACAGCCGATGGAAAGACAATGAAGTCGTACGACCTCTATTCCGAATTCGGACTGGCTTTGGGTGAACACCCCCGTATTCCTGATGATGAGTTGAACCAGTTGAGTGTGGCTATCCTTCCTTTGGAGGGAGGGGAGTTTTATCATTATGGGACGAGCCGCGAACTGATCTCTTCGACGCTGACCGTGCAGAATCTGGTCCGCGACCAGCGGGCTATCATGCACCGGAAGGTTAAACCTCATCCTGCCATGTTTGTGCAGAATGCATCGATTAATATTACCCTGACTGCCGCGAACTCGGAGTTATGGATTGAGAACAGCTATATAGGTAAGCACTGGAAGCTGGATAACCGACATATTATAACCGGAGTTCCTGAAAATGATTGGGTGTTAGATATCCCGTCCGGTGTTTGTCTTGATGTTGTACCTGTCGGAGAACAGGACTGGGTGGCCCGTCCGTATGGATTCAATGATCCGTTTAAAGGAGCATCGACTGATGAGAAAACTGTTTTTATGGGATATCCTGTCGCTAAGTGGGCAGAGGAAAGAGGCATCCTATTGGAGGCTTTCGCTGACTTACAGAATGCTGCATTATTCCCAGTTTGTAAGAATATAGAAGAATTGGGTTTGGTTATGCGGTGGATGGTTTCTGAACCGGAACTGCAAAGTGGCAGGGATATATGGAAGTCGTCAGAGAAAATGTCAGCGAATGAATTATCCGATCGTGCCAACCTGAGCAGACTCTTTGTCCAGCGTGAGAAATTCCGTTATGCCAATTGGCCTATGTTGGCAGCCAATCACGAGAAAAGCGTATTCTACCAATTGGACCTGGCAGATGCTGCTCGCGAATTTTCAGGGGGGAATCTGGATTTACCGGATGTACTTCATTCTGAAACACCTTTGATGAAACAGATACATAACCGGATGTTTCGGGCTCGTGTATTACAATTGGAAGGGAAACCGTATGAGGGAGAGCAACAGGAAGCCTTTTCTTTATTACGGGAAGGGTTGATCGGCTCTGTATCCGGAGAAAAGCAATCTCCTTATCTGAATGTATATCGTGACCAAATTGTGTGGGGGCGAAGTCCGGTCCGTATCGACCTGGCTGGTGGATGGACTGATACTCCTCCTTATTGCATGTACGCCGGAGGGAATGTGGTCAATGTAGCCATCGAGTTGAACGGTCAACCACCTTTGCAGGTATATGTAAAGCCTTCGAAAGAATATAAGATCATCTTGCGTTCTATCGACCTGGGGGCGATGGAAGTTGTTTCTACCTGGGATGAATTGCGTGATTATAAAAAGATCGGTTCTCCTTTCTCTATCCCAAAAGCGGCTTTGTCTCTAGCCGGCTTTATCCCTGAATTTTCTGCAACGCATCACTCTTCACTGAAAGATCAGTTGAAAAGTTTTGGTTGTGGACTGGAAGTTACTTTACTGGCGGCTATTCCGGCTGGATCGGGACTCGGGACCAGTTCCATTTTGGCAGCAACCGTGCTTGGAGCAATATCCGATTTTTGTGGTCTGGCGTGGGATAAAAGTAAGATAGGATATCGTACCTTGATTTTAGAGCAACTGCTTACAACAGGCGGGGGCTGGCAGGATCAGTATGGCGGGGTATTACATGGTCTGAAACTGTTACAGACAGGAGAAGGCTTCAATCAGAATCCTTCCGTGCGCTGGTTACCGGAATATTTGTTTACCGACCCGCAATATCAGGCTTGTCATTTGTTATATTATACAGGAATAACCCGTACGGCCAAGAATATCCTGGCAGAGATTGTACAAGGTATGTTCCTGAATAGTACCACGCATCTTCGTCTGCTTTCAGAAATGAAAACGCATGCTCTGGATATGTTCGATGCTATTCAATGCGGTAATTTTGAAATGTACGGTAAACTTATCGCAAAGACCTGGGAACAGAAGAAGGCACTCGATTCCGGAACGAATCCTCCTGCGGTAGAAGAACTGATCGCGCAGATAAAAGAGTATGCCTTAGGTTATAAACTACCTGGAGCAGGAGGTGGCGGCTATTTGTATATCGTAGCAAAAGACCCGGAAGCTGCTTTGCTGATACGTAAACAGTTGACGGCTTCTCCGCGTAATCCGAATGCCCGTTTTGTAGAAATGGGGCTTTCGGATAAAGGATTGCAGATCAGCCGGTCCTGACAGGAAGAGACAGAGTTGTTAGAATAATTGTTTATCCTTGATTAATAGGTAACCGGCCATTCCCGTCAGCGTAATAAACAGGAAACCGATAAGTATCAGTACCTTTTTAGGTGCTGATGCTTTTAGCGGGACAGTAGCCGGCTCTATGATCGTATAGATCGGTGTTTGTTCCTGTACCCGCAGTTTATCCTGTTCCAACTTTTGTGCCAGTGTATTATAGACATTGAATGTCAGCGTCATTTCATTGCGCAATCTTTCCTGTTCTGTCCGGTAACTGGCTGAAATGATATTCTTATTACTATCCTCGAAAGTAGCATAAGCCTTTTGTGCCTTATAATAGGCGGCCTGGGCCTCCTTCAGTACTTTATCGGTGAATTCAAGATCCTGTTTGGCCTTTTGTGTCCGATAGTTGGTAATGTAAGTTTGTAATTTACTTACTACACTTTCTGTTATCTGCGCTGAAATAACCGGGTCTTGCATCTCGACGGATACGGTTACCACCTGTGTCTTTTTATCGACAAAGACGGATATTCTGCTTTGCAATTCCTTAATAATATTCTCCTGCTCTTTGGTCAGGAAGAAAGGGTCGACTTTATCTGATTTCTCTTCTTGGTCTCCGAAAAGTCCGATTAAGTATGATAACCCTTTTAGTGGCGCTTTCAGGATATAACTCCACCACGCATCCCGCTGATGTTCGGCCAGATAATCGAATACGGAGACCGACAATGTCTTTTTCTTATTGGTTACCTGTTCCGGAAATAGTTCCAGTAGGAAAGGTGTACTGTGAACCACGTCCGGATACAATTCCGGTGAGATTGCATCCGGGCTGGTTGTACTATTCAAATCTATCCCTGCTATGGCAGCTAATCCGCCCAGGTTTCCCATCTTATTAGCCGGATTGTTTGTTTCAGGCATAAGTTTGATGGTCGTTGTATATTCTTTGGGGATACTGAAAGCTATGATAAGTCCGGCCAGTATAGCTATAATACTACTTTTTATTAGTAGCTTTCGCTTAGACCACAGATACCGGGCGATAGCGATAATGTCTATATCCTGTTCTGCTCCGGATTGTTTGTTTTCTGTTGTATCCATCATTACTTATTTTAAATTATTTATTATTGAAGTAACCATGGCAGCCATAGAGGTTGTAGAACTCGCTATACTTAGTATTTCAGCCAGGTTCGACCGTCTGTCGCGTTGTGTCTTGGAAGGTACGACGATTTCACATCCCGGTTCGACTTTAGGATAACGCTTAAAGAAGATGCCGACCCTGCGTGTAGTGGCTACTTTACCGTTCATATAAATAACGATCGGGTATTTGCGGGCAATGTCGTTATATCCTCCGGCCTGTGAAAGGCAGTCGCGTACGGAGGCTCCTTTTGTATAGGTGATACTGTTGGGATAGGTAACAGAACCGCTCACCTTTACGGTACTTTGTAGCTGAGGTATATAGATTGCATCCCCGTTACGGAGCACCAGGTCGTGTGTACTTCCAGGATGTGCCAGTGCCTGCTCCAGGTCGATACCAACTGAATAATCTTTTATGTTTGCAAGTGATAGGGCGATGGAGTCTTTGCTTTGTCTATTATTGTTGCTTAGATGCAATAAAGTCTCTACCTGACGCATTTCATCCCGTGTTAACTGGCGTTTCAAACTGGCTCCTTTTACATAGGCATCTTTGGTGACACCTCCGGATTGGGCTATGATATTACTTAGCCGGGTGTTTTTGGTAGGCAATGCATAATCACCGGTGAAAGTTACTTCACCGTTTACTTTAACAACCTGCTGTTTTTCGTAACCTGGAGAGAAGCGTACGAATACATCGTCGAATGGTTCCAGCGTGAAGAGTGTATCTGTATGCGATCCGGATGATTTTGAGGATAGTTTCAGATCATTGTTCAATGAAACTGTATATATCCTGGATATCTGGTTTGTGCTTTTGTCGGCTGTCGGATCTTTTATACGCCGTGCCACTTCCACATTGATCGTAGAGGCTGACTCTTGTAAGCCACCTGCCAGTATAACTGCATCTTCAACCGTCATATTTTTACTGAAAGGAAGGACTGTGTCGGGATAATTAACCGCTCCGCCTACTTTGATGGTATAAGGTTCCCGCAGCTCGAAGAGAGAAGGGATATGTAATTTATCCTCTTTCTGTAATTCAATATCAGGGGCTTTCCCGTTCAGGATATCCTGAACGTCGATAGCTATTACTGTACTGGTAAAATCCGAGTTCAACCGGGTGATATGGGCTCTTCCGATAAATTCGTCTCCTTTCAGTCCGGCAGCTTGGTTTATCAATTGCTTGACGGTATGTACCCGCGGACTTAACTCATATTCACCGGGACGCCATACGGCTCCGGTTATTGTGAGCCGGTTGTCGTAGAAAGGGATAACGGAGTCTACCAATAGGGAGTCGCCGTCATGAAGAATAAAGGTAGGGAAGTCTTCTTCTGTAATAGTTGCAATCTGATAGCGTGAACCAGATTTTCGTTTGATTGTCACGTCTTCGGTGAAAGCATCTCCGGTAAATCCTCCTGCCATCTTCAATAAATCACTTAAAGTTTCGCCTTTACGAAGTTCGAAGGTACGATTACGTTTTACTTTCCCTTTGGTGTTGACCAACTGGTCGTAAGGTTCGATGATAATCATATCATTATCTTCCAGACGGATATTCGTATCGTATTTACCTTTTAGCAGATAGTCGTACACATCCAGATTAGCAATTTCTTTATTGTTGCGATATACCCGTATGTTACGTAAGGAACCGATGTCATTGACACCTCCGGCTGCATATAAAGCGTTGAATAAGCTAGCCAATGAAGGAAGGGTATACGTTCCGGGGGCGACTGCTTCTCCTACGATATTAACCTTAATGCTACGTATCTTTCCAAGTCCGACGGAAACGAAGGTGTTAGGCTCGCTTCCATCCACCAGGTTTGTCATGATCTTTCCCAGTTCCTGCTTGATACGGTTTTCCGCCTGTTCGACTGTTAGGCCGCTAATAGGTACAGGACCTACATTCGGTATAATAATTGTGCCGTCGGGTGATACGGTAAGTTGCAGATTTAACTCAGAGTCTCCCCATACATTGATTTGTAATTCGTCACCGGCTGATAGTGGATAGTTTCTGGGGGTAGGCATGTTTAGGTTCGGCTCGAAAGACAGGTTTTTATTTGAGAATATTTCACGGCCGAAGACGAGGTTCTTGCTACTATCCTGCGGAGTATTGTTTTCGCGTTGTAACTCCAGTGGAGGTATCTCTGTATCGATTGTGATCCTGTCCGTAACCGGATGTTCGGCAGCAGAGATGACCGGTTGATTAGAATGCTGTTGTTCCAGGCGTTTTCTCATCTCCTGCTGAATCTGTTCTTCCGTCATACCTGCGGCTTTTGCTTTATCCAATAGCTCTTGCGGTATTTGGGCGAAAGTGATAGCTGGTATAAAGAGACATAAAACACAGAAAATGTATCGGCTCAAAGTTTTCATAAAATCTTTTTTATTTGTGTTACAATTCTTTGGCAGGCCAGTCCATCCCCATAGGGGTTAACGGCTTTACTCATTTGATTATATTGATTCTGATTTTCCAATAACCGGGAGGTCTCATCCAATATTTTTATGAAATCAGTTCCTACCAGTTTTACTGTTCCGGCGTCTAACGCTTCCGGGCGTTCGGTTGTATCGCGCATAACCAATACAGGTTTACCTAATCCGGGGGCTTCTTCCTGGATACCGCCGCTATCGGTCAGGACGATTGTCGACTGTTCCATCAGATAGACAAACGGAAGGTATTCTAATGGTTCTATAAAGAACATATTCGGGAGATGCGTGTCTCCAAATACTTCCTGTATGGGTTTCCGAACGTTCGGATTCAGATGCATCGGATAGACAAAGTCTACTTTCGGGTATTTTTTCGCTAAAGTTTTGATGGCTTTACACATGGCTATAAAACCTTTACCGAAGTTTTCCCTGCGATGACCTGTTATTAAAACCAATTTCCGGTAACTTTGTTCTGACAGTCGATTTATTTTATAACCTGCTCTTTCCAGTTCATTCCTAAGTTGTTGGCGTAAATTATCCTTGTTTTTTATTTGACTGACCACGTGATACAAAGCGTCTATAACGGTATTGCCTGTTACTGTGATCCGTTCCTCTGCGATCCCTTCCGCTAGCAAATTTTTTTTGCTTAAAGAAGTAGGAGAGAAGTGATAAGTTGCAATTCTCCCGGTAATTTGACGATTCATTTCTTCCGGCCAGGGACTGTATATATTATGAGTCCGCAATCCTGCTTCTATATGTCCGACGGGAATCTGTTGATAGAAGGCAGCCAGTGCTGCGGCCATAGAAGTGGTTGTATCGCCATGTACCAGTACCAGATTAGGCCTGGCTTCCTGTAGAACATCTCTCATTCCGGTGAGGACGCGGGCTGTTACATCATACAGATCCTGTCCTAGCTTCATGATGTTCAGGTCATAGTCGGGATGGATCTCAAAGATATGAAGCACCTGATCCAGCATTTCACGATGTTGTCCGGTGACACAAACGATGGTTTGAAAATTGTCGGTATCTTTTTGAAACTCCTTTACCAGAGGAGCCATTTTTATTGCTTCGGGGCGAGTACCGAAGACTAGCATAATCTTTTTCATATTGTTTCTTTTATTATATGTAACATTCGTTTGGCGAGTAATTTACGATCGAAGTCATGAGCCAGTTTCCGACATCCTTCTTGACATTGCTTGTATAAGGTAGGATCGGATAGAAGCAAATGAAGTTTCCTGTTAAAATCTTCTTCTGATTCCGGTTCAAAGAACAATCCGGCCTGATAAGATTCTAGGATCTGGCGGGCTTCTCCATCTACGCCCATAAGAATAGGAATCTCCATACCTGCATTTTCGAATATTTTAGAAGGAATCACAGTGGTAAACAAATCCGATTTACGTAGGTTTATCAAGGCTATATCAAGGATGGATATATAGCGTTTTACATCTTGTTTGGAGATCGGATCGAGCATGGTTACATTTTTTATATTTAATTGCTCTTTTAGTTTTAGTAAATTCTTTTTTTCCGCCCCGGCTCCGATCAGAAGGAAATGGTAATTATTTTTACCGTCCATGTTGGCGGCACATTGCAGAATAAAATCCAGTTTATGTGCCATGCCATGTGTGCCGATATATCCGATCACCTTTTTCCCTATCAAGCCTAATTCTTCGATCAGCTTTTCATCTTTCCCGACTGGGGTAAACCTGGTCAAGTCTACTCCATTCTTTATTACTTCTATCTTAGGAGATGCAATACCTTTTTCTTCCAGCTTCTTTTTGAAGGAGTCGGTTACGACAACGATTTTATCTGCCGACCGGTAACATCTTTTTTCTTCCCACTCGCAATAACGGATGATTGGATTATCTTTCATGGCTCCGACTGTCTTGATCGATTCCGGCCAAAGATCGCGTACCTCCATGATCCAGGGCTTTCTTTTCCAGAAAGCTAATGTGCGTCCTGAGAGAGCCGTGAAGAATTGAGGGGATGTTGCAATGATAATATCAGCCTGTTGAAAGAGGCCGGCGAAGAATGCAGATACAGAAAAACTAATGTAATCAAGTGTACGTTTCAGAAATCCTTCGTTGGCGGTGATATAACTCCATACACGAATAACATGAATGCCATCCATCGTCTCCTGTTGGTATAATTTATTACTGTATCCTTTATATACTTTCCCTTGTGGAAAATTGGGGACGCAGGTGATAACTGTGACTTCTGCTCCTTGTAGAACCCATTCTTTGCAATGTTCGTAAGTACGTGTAGCGGGTGCATTTACTTCTGGAGGAAAGTTGTCTGTTAAAAATAAAATTTTCATTCGTGTTCTATTCTTAATTTGTTAATAGTGTATTGCATTTGGTTCGTGAATGCTATACATATTTTTTTTGTGGCGACTCGCTTATTGTATTCGAAAGCTACTTCGCAGTCTTCTATCCATATTTCATCTGTTCCGTAAAACTTGAAGATTGCCAGATTGGTTTTTATAGAGTCATTATTGACGGATATGATTCTTATATCCGGATGAAGATGAATCATGGCGATTCCGTTTTTTCCGGATAGAGGTAGAAGAGAATCGCAAATCATGATCTCTTCTTCATTCATGTTAAATATCCGTTGGTGACTGATTCCTGTTTCTCTGAAACCATTATGACTTGCCGTAATACAGAATTTATCTTCTTTTAAGCTGGATATCTTTGCTCGTTGTGCAACCCGGAAACCTCCCCATACTTTACTGGAACTTTTTCCATCTACCTGAACGGTATTATGGGCATGTGTTTCACGTTCGTATTGCCTACGGCTATTTTTTTCATAAGTAGAAATACCGGAATCAATAATGAAAGGCTTTCCGTCAATGCGAAGTTCATAATTGAATGTATCGGCATGAGCATGTCCCGGAATATAATCGGGACCGATATTTCCGACATCCATAACCATTTCAAACGTGTCGGATACAAATTTTCGATATCCGCATTCTTTTAATTTATGAGTAGACCATTGGATTCCCAGTCGTTTAGCATAGGCGAATAAATCCCTGGCGGAAGGAGCGATTCCGTAAGCGGAATCATTCAATAAGGGGATTGTTCCGTCTTTATAGATAATAGCATTTAGCCAGCTAAGCATAAGTCGGGCTTTTTCTTCCAGAAAAGCAATAATACTCTCTTGTCCTTCAAAACGGTAATTGTATTTTAAAGCATTGATACAATCCAGTAACCGGTCCAGAAGTATTTCGTGATACATCGGGCTCAGTTCATAATGGGCCCCATCCGGAAGAATTTGCTCATTGAGCTCTTGCGTCAACAGCCAGACTGCTTTCTCATAAAATTTATCTTCCCGGAAATAAAGTCCTCCCCATAAAAGAGAATAAGCATTTTCAAGGAGATGATTACCCAAGAGGTGGAATTCGAGGTTACTGAATAATCTTTGATACTGGGAATATATAGAAGTGTTCCATTGAGTTAGTTCCGTTTCCGAAATCAGATAATAATATCGGGATATAAATTTGATCCAATTGATATTACGAAGAGCTATCGGATAAGGATCTAATCCTGTTCTATTTGTTGATTGGGCCTGTATAAAGCGGTTGATCCAATCAATACCTAGTTTCGGATCCAATCCTGTTTGTAACAGATAATCCATATAATTGAGGTTATACATCCATAGCTTGGATCCTTCGGTATAATTCCACTCTTTAACCCTTTTATTGATGTTTAGGAACGTAAAAGATCCGTCTGTTTGTAGACAGATAGGTTTATCTATATATGTTAAAAGAGATAATGGTTCTCCTTTACTATATTTATTTATGCGAAGAGTTTTTTTTTGTATTTGCCTGATATGATGTTTTATCTGATAAATAATTTGCATTGGCCTCAGGTGGCGTAAAGTATGATAATATAAAGATAGCTTCATTGTTGGGGATGTATTAATTCGGATACAACAGCTTTAAATTTTCCAGCTTTGGTGCGAGGTATTTCAGATACGTATTCAAAAAGAACTTGCATATTGAGACTTATGTAATGTTTAACTTGCTTGCGGATGTTGTTTTCTGTTTGGACAGAATAATTATTTCGGCGTACAATCCGTAATGTTATTTCATTTGGTTTTGTTTGTACTATCTGGCATTCTTTTATATCGTGAGTATCTTTGAACAGATAATCAAAACGCATAATTTTTATTCCTTCCGGAGTTAATATATAATCCTCTATTCTTCCTGTGATTTCTTTAATTATCTGACTTTTTAAATGACATGAGCACGGATGGTTATCGAATATGGCAGTGTCTCCATTTCTATACCGGATGAAAGGCATTCCGTAATTCGCGAAGCCTGTTGCCAGTAATTCTCCTGACTCTTCACCTTCGTTCTGTACGGAGGAAGCCAGTTCAAAGTGTCCTAATTCAAAATCTTCATGGTATTTGTTGTCTGTGCATTGAGAGGCAGAGGCAGCTTCTTCTGAAAAGCTATAATGTTCATGAATCTCACATCCTTTAAATGTTCTGGCAATTTGATTTCTTTGATATTCGTATAATTTTTCGGCTCCGGTAAATATATGTTCGGGAGAGTTTGATATAATGAGTCCCGCTTCCTCAATCTGAAGCGAGAGTTGGTAGAGGATGGAAGGATATCCTGTGAAATATTTGAAATCGGTTTGATTGATGAAGTCGGTGATGGATTTTATTTTATCTTTGGTAATATGTTGCATGTTAATGAGGTATTGATTTAATATTGTGTTTTTTCTCCAATATGGAGGTTGGTTTATTGATATTGGAACGACTGTTTTTCCTGTAAGAGTGAGATATCTATCACCTAACTTAACTCCAAACCTGGCCATATATCTGTAAACAACAGCCCAGTAGAATTGTGTACTATATTGAGTCCAATAGAAATTTAAAGCAGTTCCGGTACTTCCACTGGTATGATATTGGATAAGTTTTCCGGCAGGGATATTATCTGCAAGCATTTTTTTCCAGTGCATACGTATTTCTTCTTTAGTCAATTCCGGGAATAGCAACAGATCATCTATTGATTTAAAGTCAGCAGGAGATAAGCCTACTGAAGAGTATTTTTGTTTGTAATAAGGACAATGGTTATAAGCATGATGTATGATCCTGTGAATATTATCTTCTTTATAAGACAGGATTTGGTCAGGATTCCAATTGGAGGTACTGTCTAAAAACTTACGGATAGCATAAAAATCCTTATTAAATCGTTGTTCTTTAAGTTTGTATCCATATAGGGAACAAGCTAAATTTTGCAGAGACGGTGTTAGTCTTGCATATATATTTTCATAATTCATATAAAAAGTCAATTAGGAGTTATGAGATAATTTTATTTGTGATGCGCTTGTTTACTGTGTCAGAATCGAAATTTTCCTGAAAAGAAAGTAAGGCATTCTGAGAATAACTCGAGTAATTTTTTGAATGAAACGATAAGATAGCATCTTCCAGTTCATCGGTATTCTGAGGTGATATTAATCTTCCGTTATATCGATCTGTTACGATTTCAGGGATTCCTCCGAAGTTTGTAGCTATTACAGGTATTCCCACAGAAAAAGCTTCGATAACGATCCCGGGATATCCTTCTCCCGAATGGAATGTTGGGAGCAACAGTATATCATAGTTAATAAGGGTGTTCGTTACTTGATCCGGATTGATAGTGCCGCGATAGGTCACATTATATTGCTTGAAATAGTCGGCAGTATAGCTCTCGTCTTTAATGGGGCCGTAAATATCCAATGTATAATCCGGAGGTAACCGTTTAGATACCTCCAGAATCTCGTTAATACCTTTACTCTGTTTAACATGTGATATAAAAACAAGGCGTTTTTGATAAGGTGATATTTTGATTATTTTGCTTTTCTTTCGCACATTAGGGAACCATAGTACTTTATCGGGGTTTCCACTTAGTTCTGCGAAGAATGATACTAATTCTTTTGTTTCTCCAAATGTCAGATCCGCTTTTTTTAAAAAAAAGCGAAAGAAAGCTTTGGTAATAGGTGATTGTTTTTTGTAAACGCTTTTAAAACTTCCTGCAAACTTTCGAAAAACAATTTTTTTGTTGAAAAGTAAAGCTATCGGGCTTAAAATAGGAAAAAGTATAAAAGCCCCTTTGCTGGTGACATGAAAAGTTACGATATCTATATTGTTAAGATTGATTACGTATTTCCATATTACGTATAAGAAATTTATTTTTTTTAAGAGTTTTCCATTAAAGCGATTTGTCGGGATTATTTTATAAGGATATTGTTTTCTAGCCATGTAATCTATAAGATTTTGTAGCAAGACAGTTGTCCCTCCAAAACTTTCCTCCCTGTCTTTATAAGGAATAGCTCCTATAATGAGTGTTGTTTTATTGTACTTTTTCATAGGTTTAAAAATTAGGAACTCTCCAATATATTCTATAAATTATTTTATTTAATAATAGACCAACCGGATTTATTTTGAAGAAATAAAGAAATTTGTACCAGCTTGTTTTTTTATGATTTACTTTGCTGAACATTTCAGAAAGTGATGCTTTCATATCCAAACTTTTTCGATTTTGTGTATTGTGTATTCTATATGTAAAAACAGCTTCACTTCTAAATGTTATGATTGTATCAGGATGTTGTATATCAAGTGAATAGAATAGACCCCAATCATCGGTCCCTTTATTTCGTAAGTCAGCAAAGCCTCCTACATTTTCAAATAAACTTTTACTAAGAATATATTGTCCTGGTGAAACAGCAATATTTGACATGAGAAATATTTTTAGATCGGTTAAATACTTAGCCTTTGTATACATTCTGGTTGTTTGGGGACGAAAGGGATTAAAGTATTTGCCCGTATTCATATTGTATAGATTGAATCCAGAAAAAGCAATCTGTGCATTTTCTTTTTCGATGGCTCTGAGTAGTATAGAATAAAAATTCTGTGAGATATAATCATCCTGATCTATAAAATGTAAATAATTACCGGAAGCTAGACTTGCTCCAATATTGCGTGAACATCCCTGTCCTTTGTTAGTTTGGTTATTACGTATTATTGATCGAGGAATGTTATATTTAGTAAACACAGAATAAACAAACTTTTCTATATCTTCCTCCGGGCAATCATTTATGATGACGATTTCACTAAATCTTTTATAGGTGTAGGTCGATTGAAGATTTTGAGCTATCGATTGTATAAGTATATCAAAATATATTTTATTCTTATTATCCAACAAATGATATACAGGAATGATAATTGATAATGTATTCATTAGATTTATTTTAAATTAAATCATTTCTGGAACTAATCGTGCAAACATTGTATATTCTATAAGGATGTTGAAAAATAAGGCTGTCAGTACAATGTTTTTATTTAAAGAGGAGTATTCATATAAGTAAGTGAGCAAAATGAACTCAAAAAATATGAATATTTCTCCTAATCTTCCACCAGCCGGAACAAAGTAAAACATGAGAGCAAGAATAGTCCCGATACAGTATGTGTTTAAAAAGAAATTGTACGTTTTCAATTTCTCTGGATATATATAATCTTTTAAATAAACAAACAGAATACCACATAAACCGAATTTTATTTTTGACAGACCATACATTTGTGAACTAATGTCTGCATGATCTATATACTTCTGAAATCTTGGAGAGAATGATAAAAGCTGTGACATTGTCTCCAACTGTGTTAATATATGATTCTGTAGAGATAGAAATGGAAGGAAAATCCCTATACTCAGTATTATATAAAGATATTTCTTTTTTATATTAATAAATCCAACTAATGGCAAAATGTAGAATAATATGGTAGTCTGATGTATAAAAAAAGCAATTGTGACGATAGCATAATAAAAACAGATTCCATATGTTGTTTTATGATTTAGTAAATATGTAATTCCTATGTAACAAATAGATATAGCTAATGCAACTCGTATGATGATTCCAAAATAGTAAAATCCGAAATAAGGTAAGAATAGTAGAAATGCTAAATTTACGTTTTCAACGAGTTTTTTTGTACATAAGAAGAAACAACAAAATAAAAAACAGAGATAGATGAATAGAAAAAGATGAAAGCTTACCCCGAAAGAGAGAAATGATTTATTGATAAACATAAATCCTTTTTCCACGATATCTTCCATACTGTGAAATAGATAAATCTCTTTATATTCCATTGTATCGGGGATATTATCACTACGTAATAAAGATAAAAGAATTATAATCCAGATATAAAGAGTCGCATATATCAGGAATTTAGTCCTTTTATTGAATTTTAGAAAATGATCTAATGCGTAGAAGTAAATAGTTAGTGCCAAAGTTGCGATATACATAATATTTATACTTTGGTAGAGATATCGATTAAATCTTTAAATTTTGAATACGCTTTTTCCCAAGTGAACTGTTGAATGTATTTATGCCCGTTTTCTGCTAATTTATATCTTAATGAATTATCAGTGATGAGCCTTTCTATATTATTGGCTAAAGCGACAGGGTCTTTTACCGGTGATAATAAAGCAGTCTTTTCATGATGACAGACTACTTTAAACCCTCCAATATCTGTACAAGCGATCGCACAACCACATTGCATGGCTTCCGGTGGAGTTAGGCAAAATCCTTCTCCATGACTGGCATTAATGAATATTGCAGCTTCATTATACAAACGATTATGTGTTTTTTTGTCTGGCTGCTGATAATAGTTTATCCAATTCGGCAGATCAGGTGGCTGCTTGGGAAAACCAAAAAGGTTGACTTGTAAATTAGAAAATTTATTTTTTACGATCGAAAGAGCTTCAAATGCATCTTTACAGCCTTTCTCTGGCATAGGGTGATAAAGCATAGTAATACAATATTTGTTTTTGTCTTTATAATCTATTTCTTTTTTGAAATACTTGAAATCAAACCCATTATAGATAAGATCAGCTTTTCCTCCAGCTGATTCTATTTTATCCATTAACCAGGGAGCAATTGTTATTTTTTGAAGTGGATAAGTATATGTTTCTAATACTTTTTCTTCTGGTAAAGCCCAGGTCTCAAATCCTTGTATGAAATAAAACTTTTGATGACTAGTGATTTTTTTGTACTCATTTAAATAAACAGCAGTCTGAACTGCTGTAGCAATATATATATCAGCTGCAGGAATATTTGATTCACTAAGATCCCATACTGGAAATAGTTTGACACGTTTATCTAAATTGAACCAGCTATAAGGTGTGTATCTCTTGGGGCTGAAGTTTAATAAATAGCGAATTATTGCTTTAACTTTTTTCTTTCGACTGAGAGTGTTATAGAAATGTACAGCCGGAAATACAATGGAAACTTGAAAGTCATCATTGACAAATCTATTTGCATATTCAAAAACAACTTTGAATCCTCCAGAAGGAGCATATCCGACAGCCGGCATTAAAAAACATATATGTTTTCCCATTATCTTGCTAATAATTTCTTTTTCTTTATGATGTAATAATTGTAAGTAAGTTCGAATATTCCAGATAGACTAACAGCAAAAGCGATAATACCTATTTCTTTAATGAGAGATACTCCAGATAGGCAGACCACTATGAAAATGATCAATGCCCCTATCTGACTCTTTGTAACATAATTATATAACCCTAGTGGAACGTAGATGAAGTTAATAAAGCAACCTACCAGTAGCCAGCAAGGTATTATGATACTTAAAATCATCATTAGCGGATAGGCCTGTAACATATTGGTTCCGGCAAATAATTTGATAATCAGTTGTCCGAAAATAGCCAAGCCACCTATAATTAGCAGCGATAGCGCACTTTCCATATAGATAATTTTTTTAATATATTGTTTGTTGTATTCTTTTATGACTTTAGGAAATAAAGCATTGTTTATTTGTGCAATAAAGTTCATGGGGACGGCCACTAACTTATTCGCGAGATCATAGATAGCAACATCAGACATGGAAAATGAAATCCCGATAATAAATATAGTAAACTGCTGCTTTATTATACTGGCCGATGAAGAAAAGAAGAAAGGAATTGAATTTTTGAATAACTTTTTAATAGCGGAAAAAGATTGCCATCTGATAATTAGTTTTTCTTTTCTTATTAAAAGGTACAAGATATATAAACCACTGATTCCACCGCTAACAGATATAATGAGTGCTATAATCCAAGTATCGGAAGGATTTGTTACAAATAGAAAAATGAATGGTAACGACATGACTTTTGTTACGACCTGTGCAATCGTGACAGATTTCATTTTTTGCATTCCTTGAAAATACCAGACTGGTAATAATATTGTCGTTATAATATTGGAATAGCAAATAAGATAGATGATCCAATCCTTTCTGAAAAAGTCGAAGCACCCTATTAATAGGATAAATATTATTATCGAAATCGCGGTTAAATATATTTTGGCTGTTAAAACAGATGATACGATGGAGGATTTCTCTTCAATATTATCCGGTTGGGTGGATATAACTTTAACTGCAGGAAAATCAAATCCGAAAGATATAAAAGTTTGAAAATAAGTCGTTATGGATGATGCAAAAACGAATAGTCCATAACTGTCTGTTCCTAACTTTCGGATAAGAAAAGGATAAACCAATAAATAAAAGAAAGAATTTACGAATTTTATAATAGTCATGAAACAGTAGTTCGTGATTACTGTTTTATGATTGTTTATTATATTTTTTATTCTGAGGTTTGTAATCATTTACTTTTTGAATATCCCACAAAAATCCAATATCACCTTATCTTCCCTGTAAGGCAACTCTTTAAACTCCTTATGTGCCACCATCAATGCTACGATATCCGCTTTTTCGTATGCCTCTTTGTAATCGGTGAGTTTAAATACCTTGTGTATTTCGACGTTTGGTTCCACAACTAGAATGTCGGCATTGTTATGGCCTTGCATCACTTTCGTGGTAATATATTTGGCCGGTGATTCCCGTAAATCGTCGATATTCGGTTTGAAGGCCAAGCCCATCATGGCGACAATCGGTTTACGATGATGTTTCAGTTCGAATCTGAGCATGGCATTTTCAATCTTTTCTGCACACCAGAAAGCTTTGTAGTTGTTGATCTCACGTGCTTTGGCTATCAGTTGCGATTCATAGGGGAATTCTGCCGTGATGAAATAAGGGTCGACAGCGATACAATGTCCACCTACACCGGCACCCGGTTGAAGAATATTTACCCGGGGATGTTTGTTGGCCAGTTCTACCAGTTCCCATACATTGATCCCTGCTTTGTCGCATATCAGCGACAACTCATTGGCAAAAGCGATCTGTACGTCACGGGAAGAGTTCTCCGTTAACTTACACATCTCTGCCGTTTTAGCATTCGTCTTATGTAATGTCCCTTTTACAAAACGACTGTAGAACTCTATCGCTTTTTCCGTTGATGCCGGATCGATACCACCGATTACCCGATCGTTATGTACCAACTCATAAATTACATTACCCGGTAATACACGTTCCGGACAATAGGCGATGTATATCTTGCCCTTCAGCTCCGGTCGAAGAGTAAAAATAAGTTCTGTCATTTTATTCGTCGTCCCTACCGGAGAGGTCGATTCTATAATGAACAGATCGTTCTCTTTCAGAAGAGGAATAACGGAACGTGTTGCCGTTTCGACATAAGAGATATCCGGTTCATGATTCCCTTTGAAAGGTGTAGGTACAACAATCAGGTACACGTCGCTGACCTCCGGTTTGACCGAGGCCTTCAGATGACCGGATACTACTACCTGCTGGCATAACTCCTGTAATCCAGGCTCTACGATATGGATCTGTCCTTTATTAGTCATATCTACAACCTGAGGGTTGATGTCTACACCAACTACATCAATACCGTTGCCGGCTGCTATTATTGCTGTGGGCAGGCCTATGTAACCAAGCCCCATAAAACATGCTTTCATACTTTTAGTTCAGTCTTTTAAATAATTTTCTTTTCATTGATAATTTCCTTTTTGCGATGTATCTTATCCAAGCAGATATTCAATACCGTCCAGACTACTATATCACCTATAAAAAGGATATTGATATTAATAAAGGGAGCAAGTATGATATTCAGGCTACTGAATATCCATGAGATCCCCAGAATATAAAGTAATGCTTTGTGCGGTGAAAAGCCCATCTCCAGAAATTTGTGATGAATATGATTTCTGTCCGGAGAGAACAGGCTTTTTCTTCTACGGAACCGGATCAGCATAACCCGGATCACATCAAACATCGGAACGATCAGCGTAGAGAAAGATATCAATATCGCACTGGTCGAATAGGGTGCTACATCCGGATTATATACAGCGAAGCGGATGCAGAGAAATGCCAGGATGTATCCTAAAGTCAGGCTTCCCGTGTCTCCCATAAATATTTTTCGTCCATGCTCTGCCTGTCCGAATACATTATAGTAGAAAAAGGGGATCAGTACACCCAGGGTCGAGAAAGATAGCATGGCATACGCCCACATGTGATTATGCAGAAACAAAGCCCCCAATATAAGCAGGGCTGCCCCGCTTAGTCCGGATGCAAGTCCGTCGATACCGTCTATTAGGTTTATTGCATTGGTAATAAATACAATAGCGAAGATCGTAAGCGGCATTCCTATCCACGGTGCCAGTTCATGAATACCGAATAATCCGTAAAAATTGTTGATCCATAATCCGGAAAGGGGGAGTAGGGTGGCGGCAAGTATCTGTACGATAAACTTAGTATGGTACCGCAGGCCTATTAAATCGTCTTTGATACCGGCCAGGTAAAGAACGATCAATCCGCAGGTAAGTAAATAGAAGTCGGGGGTGATACGAGGAGTAATATCTTTAGGTATTTTGAAACCATACAGATATCCCATATAAGAGATGGCAGAAACAAATGCTAATGAGAATAAAATAGTCGGGGCAAATGATATTCCTCCCAAACGGGGAATGGCTCCTGTATGTATTTTCCGCTCATTAGGCATATCGAAGAGTCTTTTCGTTAATGCCACGATCAGGATACGTGGTATTATCAGCATAGAAAAGACTATTGATATTATAAAAGCTAATAAAATCAAGAGATATATCATTTGCGTTGTAAGTTAAGTTATATGACAATGTTCGTCAGTCACAATAAATGGGACTGTCGGGAAATAATTTTGCTCATAACAAACATACCTGGATTTCTGACTGAGGGGGCGTTTCCCTGGGAAGGTATGTGTCTTTTGTTTAGCTGTGTATATAAACAGAATGTTTCTGAAAACGTTCATCACTTAAAAGGTTATTACTCTATTTTAACGCTGAATTTCAACACATTTGAAGAGGTATGGAAAGTAAGTGCTGATTGTCAACGCCTGATAATTCGGCTATACAAATGATTGTATTTTGTCGTTAAAGACGACTTTTTTGAGATAAGAAAAGTGTGGAATATTTACTTTACAGAAACAATTGTTTAGTGTTTTTTACGAGCTGATTTGTCTGTTTGATTATCGTTGAGGTTTGCTGTTTGAATACACAATACCTGATTAAGACTACTACCCCGTTACCGTTAATTCTTAATCATACTATAATTAAGATCGTAACCTATGAGATTTAGTTCTTTTTCTCCTTTATATTAAATATGTAAGGCTTGCCTTTCTAAAGAGTAAGGCAGGCCTTACATATTTGTATTCTATGCCTTGCGTATTTGTAATCTATATGTTTCTTTTTTAATACTAAGGAGAAATTTATCTAATAGTAGGGAGGTATGGAATTAATCTTCCTATAGAAAGATCTTAATTGTAGGGATAATATCTGCCGGATTATTCATACAGGGGCTGTTATAGAGGGATAAAGTAGAAGATAGGAGAGATAAATGAAAGCTCTGTGAATGCAAGATGAATGCAAAAAAACAGGTGCATTCATATAGTTATTGTACAGAGAATAAGCTGTATAAGGGTATGAAATGAATGCATGAACCTTAATGTATAAAAAAAAGAGAACCAACTTTGTTGATTCTCTTTAGATAGTTGCGGAGGCAAGACTCGAACTTACGACCTTTGGGTTATGAGCCCAACGAGCTACCACTGCTCCACTCCGCGATATAGTTGCTATCATTGCCTGATTGCGAGTGCAAAGGTACGAAATATTTCTTACAAACCAAATTATTTTACAAATAGTTTGTGTATTTCTGCTTGTAGAGGGGATGAGAATACTGGTTTTGCGACAAATTGACACATTTACCTGGCTGATTGTAAGGTAAATGTGTCAGTTGAGGCTATAATTCATTTTCTTCAAAATCTTTTGCTTCGTATATCGTCAGCTTCTTTCTCAGATGGCCGATCTCCTGCTGCATCGACTTGACACGGTTTAACAGATGATGAATAGCATCTATTCCTTCAAAATTAATAGACAAGTCGTAATACATACGTGTATACCTTTCAATATCGTGCAATTGGGAGGCCTGTAAGAATTTTTCACCTCCTACAATACGGATCTCGATCAATCCTCCTTCTTCCAGACGAAAGATAAAAGAGGGTTCAATATGACATATCCGGCAATATTCGTTGACTATAATTAAATCTGTTTGCATACTACTCATGTTTTATTGGTTAAGACTCTGTATTTCGCGGAACAGCTCTTTCTGTTTGTCTGTCAGATTAGTCGGTATTTCGATAGAGTAGGTCACTATCAGATCACCGAATTCTCCTTCTTTCTTATAGACAGGGAAACCTTTGCCTTTCAGGCGTACCTTTGTATTGTTCTGGGTACCGGGGCCGACTTTCAGTTTTACTTTACTGTCCATTGTTTCCACGATCTGTTCGCCTCCCAGGATGGCGGTGTACAGGTTAAGAGGAACGGTAAGGTATAGATCGTCGCCAACACGTTTGAATCTGCTGTCGTCAGTAATATTGAAAGTAATGTACAGATCTCCGGCAGGACCTCCGTTTACACCCGGGCCTCCCTGGCCTTTTAATTTGATGGTCTGTCCATCTGCAATACCAGCCGGGACAGTGATACGCAGGTTCTTTCCGTTAACGGTGATGACCTGTTTATGTGTCTTTGCCGCATCTGTCAAGGAGAGGCTCAGTGAAGCTGTGTAGTCTTGTCCACGAAACATATGATTACCGCCACCGCTGCTACGACCGCTTCTGCCGCCAAACATCGATTCGAAGAAATCGGAGAATCCGCTTCCGTTGTCGGATGCACTCCAGTAAGTTCCGCCGCCACCACCGAAACCGCCGTTCTGATACTGTCCGTATTGCTGTTGTTGAGCCTCGAACTGATCGGCATGTTTCCAGTTTTCGCCATATTGATCGTATTTCTTCCGTTTTTCAGGATCGCTTAATACTTCATTGGCTTCGTTGATTTCCTGAAATTTCCGGTGAGCATCCGGATCACCCGGGTTCAGGTCTGGGTGGTATTTGCGGGCCAGCTTCTTGTACGCTTTCTTTATCTCGTCCTGAGAAGCACCTTTGTTTACTCCAAGAATGTTGTAATAGTCTATATAAGCCATATTATTTATATTGTTAAGTCTTTATGTCAGTAGATAACCATACATATACATTACAATAAACATGCCTGGGAGTAATTTGATCGTTTAATTTTGGATAATAAACCTTAGAGAAATTAAAAAGAAAAAGGCTCTCAGTTAAAAACTGAAAGCCTTTAGATAGTTGCGGAGGCAAGACTCGAACTTACGACCTTTGGGTTATGAGCCCAACGAGCTACCACTGCTCCACTCCGCGATATAGTTTACAATCATTTCCTGATTGCGAGTGCAAAGGTAAGGTTTTTCATTTACAAAACAAATTTATTGCAAGTTTTTTTTAATATACTTGGTAGAACCAATCTTTTTTAGGTACTTTGCGCACAGTTTTAATCAAAATGTGCAATACGATGCCGATGACAGTTTCTAAAACACGCGAAATGTTGGTGGATGTGGCCAGGCAATTGTTTGCCCGCATGGGGGTGGATAATACGACAATGAACGATATTGCACAGGCTTCCCGGAAAGGCAGACGTACGTTATATACGTATTTTAAGAGTAAAAATGAAATTTATCTGGCTGTGGTGGAATCGGAGCTGGATAAATTATATAAGATGTTACTCGATGTTGCTGGAAAGGATTTGCCTGCCGACGAGAAGCTGATGACATTCATTTATGCAAGATTGGATGCTATCAAAGCGCTTGTGTTCCGTAACGGAACATTGAAAGCGAATTTCTTTCGGGATATCTGGCGTGTGGAAAAAGTTCGAAAGAGCTTTGACATTCGGGAGACTGAATTATTGAAAGGAATCCTGGATGCTGGTGTAAAGGAAGGTATTTTTGAAATGCCTGATACAGAAATTACTGCGGTTGTGCTTCATCATGCCTTAAAGGGATTGGAAGTTCCTTATATAAGGGGTATTATGGGAGATAATATCAGCCAACGAATAAAGAGAAGAGATAATGTGATGAATTTAATATTCAACGGAATAAAGATAAAGTAAACCAGAGATGTTTATTAATGCAACAGGGTTTTATGTGCCTGAAGAGCGGGTACATAACCAACATTTTTTGGAATTAAACGGGTTGACAAGCGAGTGGATTGAACAAAGAACCGGCATTAAAACCCGTTCTAAAGCTAGACCGGAAGAGACTATTTGTACAATGGGTATTGAAGCCGTACATAACGCGCTGCCTAAATTACCTTATGACATTACGGATGTTGATTTAATTATCTCAGCTTCCTATTCGCCGTACGATACAGTAGCAACTGCAGCTCACTATACTCAGCGTGAATTTAATATTACAAACGCAAAAGCGTTGTATTTGTCTTCAGCCTGTTCCTCCTTTCTGAACGCATTGGAGGTGGTGGAAGGTTATTTTGCGATGGGAAAGGCAACGAAAGCCTTGATCCTTTCCGCAGATAAGAACTCTGCCTATTATAATGAAACGGATCCGAAAGCCGGTCACCTGTGGGGCGATGCGGCAGCTGCTTTTTTTATATCGAAGGAACGTGTGACGGAAAATGATCCACACATACTCGAGGTCTTTACGCAAGGTTTGGGACATTTGGGAAAGGGGCCGGAAGGCGTTCAATTACGTCCGCGCGACGGTGGTATCCTGATGCCGGAAGGTCGCGACGTGTTTATACAGGCTTGTACCTATATGCCTAAGAATGCTGTATATTTGTTGGAGAAGAACGGATTTACATTGGATGACCTGACTTACTTTATCGGTCACCAGGCTAATATGCGTATCATGTCTAACATCGCTAAGCAGTTGAACCTACCGGAAGAAAAATTCCTGCATAACATCGAGGAACTGGGTAACACCGGTTCGGTTAGTTCTGCCCTGGTATATGCCCAGAACGATAAGACATTTAAAAAAGGCGACCTGGTTTGTCTGACCGTATTCGGTGGAGGATATTCTGCTGGTGCTTGTTTAATTCAATGTTAATTAAGACATAAAATAAAAGTATTATGAAATTATTAGAAGGAAAAGTAGCTATTGTTACCGGTGCCGCACGTGGTATTGGTAAGGCCATTGCTTTGAAGTTTGCCGCTGAAGGTGCAAATATCGCATTTACAGACCTGGTCATCGACGAAAACGGTGAGGCAACACAGAAAGAAATTGAAGCTTTAGGTGTTAAAGCAAAAGGTTATGCTTCTAACGCAGCTAACTTTGAAGATACACATAATGTAGTGGCTGAGATCCAGAAAGACTTCGGTCGTATCGATATCCTCGTAAACAATGCCGGTATTACAAAAGACGGTTTGATGATGCGTATGAGCGAAGGTCAGTGGGATGCTGTCCTCAACGTAAACCTGAAATCTGCATTTAACTTCATCCATGCTTGTACTCCGATCATGATGAAACAACGTGCCGGAAATATTATTAACATGTCTTCCGTTGTAGGTGTTCATGGTAATGCAGGTCAGAGTAACTATTCCGCTTCAAAAGCAGGTATGATTGGTTTGGCTAAATCGGTAGCTCAGGAACTGGGTTCACGTGGTATCCGTGCCAACGCGATCGCTCCGGGTTTCATTATTACTGATATGACTGCTAAATTACCTGAAGAGGTAAGAGAAGAGTGGAACAAGAAAATTCCTTTGCGTCGTGGCGGTACGACAGAAGATGTGGCTAATGTGGCTACATTCCTTGCTTCTGACTTGTCTGCTTATGTATCCGGACAGGTGATCCAGGTAGACGGCGGTATGAATATGTAATATGGAAGTTATCTACGAAGACAATCATATCATCGCGGTAAATAAAACATGCCGTGAGATTGTACAAGGAGATAAAACCGGTGATACTCCTCTTTCGGAAATGCTGAAGGCGTGGCTGAAGGAGAAGTATTGTAAGCCGGGAAATGTTTATGTAGGTGTAACTCACCGGTTAGACCGTCCCGTTAGCGGTGTCGTTCTGTTTGCCAAGACAAGTAAAGCTTTACCCCGCCTGAACGAAATGTTCCGGGTAGGAGAGGTGAAAAAGACTTACTGGGCGATTGTAAAGAATTGTCCGCCGGTTGATGAAGGTGAGTTGGTAAACTGGCTGGTTCGCAACGAGAAGCAGAATAAGAGTTATGCATACGATACTGAACGTTCGGACTCCAAGAAAGCAATCCTGCATTATAAAGTGATTGCACGTTCAGATAATTATTATTTACTGGAGATTGACCTGAAGACCGGTCGTCATCATCAGATACGTTGCCAGTTGGCAAAGATGGGATGTCCTATCAAAGGTGATTTGAAATATGGAGCCGACCGTTCGAATAAAGACGGTGGTATCAGTCTTCACTCCCGTAGTGCCGAATTCATTCATCCGGTATCGAAAGAAGCGGTAAAGATCGTGGCTCCTGTACCCGATGATAATCTTTGGAAGAGCATTTCGGCGGGACTATAAGAGTCAAATGAAATAAAATAACAGGAAACTGCATTGAAATGTCGTCAGGCATTTTGATGCAGTTTCTTTTTGTTTATCTTTGCCTGCTGTAATTTTGTGTTATTAATAATTGGCAGACCATGAAAAAGCTATTAACAATCTTATTGTGCTCAGCATCCGCCACGGTTGGACTGGCGCAGCAACAAACTTATTTTTCTAACCCCGTTATACACGGAGATCTGGCTGACCCTTCCGTTCTCCGGATTGGCGATACGTATTATGCAACAGGAACATCTTCGGAATGGGCTCCTTATTATCCGGTATTTACTTCTTCCGATCTGGTAAACTGGAAACAGACGGGGCATATCTTTGATGAAAAACCGGCTTGGACTAAATCTTCTTTCTGGGCTCCGGAGTGGTATTATCATAATGGTAAAGTATATATGTATTATACGGCCCGTAAAGAGTCGGATAATATTTCATGTATCGGAGTTGCCATAGCCGACTCGCCGACTGGAAAGTTCAAGGATTACGGTCCGATTATTGAATTCGGTAAAGAGGCGATCGATGCCTTTGTTTTGGAAGATAACGGACAGCTTTACATTACCTGGAAAGCTTACGGGCTGGATCAACGGCCGATCGAATTACTGGCCAGTAAGTTGAGTGCTGACGGATTGCATCTGGAAGGCGAACCTTTCAGCCTGCTCCGTGATGATGAGAGACGGGGTATGGAAGGGCAGCACTGGTTTAAGCAGAATGGCTATTATTATATTATATATGCAGCAAACGGTTGTTGCGGCCCGAACAGTGATTATGCAGTGGAAGTAGCCCGTTCAAAGAAGCTGGCAGGCCCGTATGAGAAATATGAAGGTAACCCGATCCTTCATGGTGGAAAAGACATTCTGTCTATCGGGCATGGTACGCTGACCACTACTCCAGACGGGCGTATGTTCTATCTTTGTCATGCTTATCGTAAAGATGGTGATTTCTTCCAGGGACGTCAGCCTCATCTGCAAGAAATGAGGATGGGGGGAGATAACTGGCCTTATTTCGTCACCGGAGAATATGCCAGTATGATACAGCCTATGCCTTTCACCGATTGCGTGCAGGAGCCGGTTTCCGACTTTGCCGATGATTTTACAGCAATGTCTCTTCGTCCTGAATGGTCCTGGAATTATCCGTATGCCGATGTGAAGATGGAGTTGAAAGCCGGTAACTTATATTTGAGTGGTTCTCCGAAGCCGGGAGTCAGTACTGGTAATGCCCTCTGTTTACGTCCGGTGACAGCCGATTACATTTTGGAGACAGCAGTGGTAAACCAGAACGAAAGTTGGAAAGGTGTTGTCATGTACGGTGACGACAATAACCTATTGACACTCGGTTGTGAAGCGGATCGCCTGAAACTGAAAGCTGTAAACGAAGGAAAAGAACAGATACTGGCTGATATGAAATTGCCGGCTCCTTCCTTGTATCTCCGGATGCAGGTGAAGGATGGTGTTCGTTGTTCATTTACTTATAGTGAAGACGGCAGTAAATGGAAAGAAATAGAGTATGATCTTTCACCGTCCGCCTTGAAATCTCTTGTACGTTGGGATCGCATTTCCCGTCCCGGACTTTATCAGCAGGGAGATATAAGTAAACCGGCCGTTTATGGTTATTGCCGTTTACAAAATAAATAAAACAGAATAAAAGGTTATTCAGGCTTGCCTTGTGCAGCCTGATAATCTTCCAGTTGTGCTCTCGATTTACTTTGTGTTACAATATAGACGCCGGAAAAGACGAATGCAACGGCGATACCTTTCATTACCCCGAAAGTATCCATTCCCCAAAGTATAGCTATCAGGGATGCCACGATCGGTTGTACATAATTATACATGCAGGCTACTGTCGGGCGCAGCAGGTTTTGTCCGATAGGGATAAACAGATAAGGTAAGAATGTTCCTCCCAAAACGACATACGCGATACCCATATATAATTCAGAAGGAAGATGCAGGAAGTCGATACCTGCAATATGATTATAGGAGAACGGTATCGTACAGATAGATGCATACGTGAACATCCATTTCATCAATGTGATAGGTGAGTATTTGCCGATCAGTCCCTTGAATAATACAAAATAGAATGAAAAACTGAACTGTGCCAGCAGGCAGAGTAGGTCTCCCCATATATTACTGCTTTTTCCTCCGCCAGCAGCAGAACTCTGACTGCTCAGTATTAGTAGTAATGCTCCTGCTGCTCCTATGAAAATTCCGATCACTTTCTTTCCTGTTACAGGTTCTTTCAGATAGAACGCAGCAATAATCATCGTGATGATAGGTGTTGTGGTTGTAACGATAGAAGCATTGATCGGTGAAGTCAGAGAAACTCCGAAGATGAATGAACCCTGGTTCAGAACGATCCCCAGTAACGCTGCAAAAAACAGTTTCATCAGGTCCTGATGGTTGACATGTTCCTTTTTAGTAAAGAGGGAAGCCAGCCAGAATATAACCGCTGCTCCTACCATGCGGAATGTAGTCAGTGATAGTGCACTGATAGGACCTGCTGTTAATACTGCTTTCGATACGGGAGACATCAATCCCCATAATATGTTTGCACTCAGCATCGCCAAGTGCCCTTTATAAGCCTGAGATTTCATTTTGCCTTTATTAATAGGTGCAAAGGTAATGGCTTTTTACATAAAAAAGTGCATGAAAAGATATAACCTTCCATGCACTTTCCATATAGCCCATTTCTTTGTTTATGCAATCGTAATTTCCGGGTTCAGATATACATCCTGAATGGTGTGTAACAGTTCGATACCATCTTTCATAGAACGCTGGAAAGCCTTACGTCCGCTGATAAGTCCCATACCGCCGGCACGTTTGTTTACAACGGCTGTGGTAACGGCATCTTTCAGGTCGGAAGCTCCGTGTGACTCTCCGCCGGAATTAATCAGGCCTACACGTCCCATGTAACCGTTTGCCACCTGATAGCGGCAGAGGTCGATCGGGTGTTCGGTGGCCAGTTCGGTGTACATCTTTTTATCTACTTTTCCGAAGTTAATGGCTGTGAATCCGCCGTTATTAGAAGGCAGCTTCTGTTTGACGATATCCGCTTTGATCGTTACTCCCAGGTGATTAGCCTGTCCGGTAAGATCGGCAGCCGAATGATAATCGACTCCATCTTTCTTGAAGTCATTATTCCTTAAGTAACACCAAAGAACAGTTGCCATACCCAATTCGTGTGCATATTCGAATGCATCTGCTATTTCTACCAACTGGTCACGGCTTTCGGCAGAACCGAAATAGATTGTAGCACCAACGGCTGCGGCTCCCATATTCCATGCTTCTTTTACGGTTCCGAACATTACTTGGTTGTAACTGTTCGGATAGGTAAGTAATTCGTTATGGTTTAGTTTTACGAGGAAAGGAATTTTATGTGCATATTTACGTGCAACGATTCCTAAATTCCCGAATGTAGAGGCAACGGCGTTGCAACCGCCTTCGATAGCTAACTTCACGATGTTTTCCGGATCGAAATAAATAGGATTCGGGGCAAACGAGGCTCCGGCAGTATGTTCGATATCCTGGTCTACCGGGAGGATAGACAGGTAACCTGTATTTGCCAGTCGTCCATGCCCCAGCATTCTCTGCAGATTATTTAATGTTTGAATGTTTCTGTCCGTATTAATCCATATATCATCAATGATAGAAGGTGATGGAATATGTATCTGCGATTTGTCGATCGTTTTGCATGTATGACCGAGATAATACTCGGCTTTGTCGCCTAATAAGCTTGTAATCTTTAATGTATCCATATATATGTAAGTTTTATAATTAAACAGTTCGCCGTCTGAATAGGTTTCATAGTTTTTATCAATTAACACATAGAATATATCTATCAGTTATCCCTTGTTCTTTAGATTTGTTTCGTTAATTTTGTCACAGCGAATAACAATGATTATATATACTAATAGTTTTACAACCAATAAAATTTTACGAAGATGAAAAAGAAATGGATCTGCACAGTATGTGGTTATGTTCATGAAGGTGATGAAGCTCCCGAATTCTGTCCGCAATGTAAACAACCGAAAAGCAAGTTTAAAGAATTGGTAGAAACAACTGGCGCTTTACAGTTTGTTGACGAACATGTATTAGGTGTAGCTAAAGGCGTTGACCCTGTTATTCTTGAAGGTTTGAACGCTCATTTCATGGGTGAATGTACTGAAGTCGGTATGTATCTGGCAATGAGCCGTCAGGCAGACCGCGAAGGTTATCCTGAAGTTGCAGAAGCATTCAAACGTTACGCATGGGAAGAAGCCGAACATGCTGCTAAATTTGCAGAATTACTGGGTGATGTTGTTTGGGATACAAAGACTAACCTGAAAAAACGTATGGAAGCTGAAGCTGGTGCTTGCGAAGATAAAAAACGTATTGCAACTTTGGCTAAACAGCAGAATCTGGATGCTATCCACGATACTGTACACGAAATGTGTAAAGATGAAGCCCGTCATGGTAAAGGCTTCGAAGGATTATATAACCGTTATTTCAAATAAGACGGTCGAATTCGTTAACACGATAGAAGGGAGTACCGGGAGGTTACTCCCTTTTTTGACATAATAGTGTTATACCAGCCGGCACAGTAGTGTTACTTATTGAAAAAAATAGTCTTCGGAGGATAACGGTACTAAATTTTTCATACATTTGCCACGCAAACGATCGGGAAAGCTGCCAGAGTGGTCGATCGGGCCGCACTCGAAATGCGGTGTACGGGTAACTGTACCGGGGGTTCGAATCCCTCGCTTTCCGCAGTTGTAAAGAAAGTTCTGTATTCTGTTGTACAGGACTTTTTATTTCCTCAGCAAGAGGTTATGCAATAATCGTCCGGGAAATATAAATATCGTCCTTCTATCACACAATTCTTATACAGAAATAGATTTCCCTTCCATTTTCCGATAAGACTAAACCGTACCTTTGTTTCAATCAAAATTTAATACATATCAAAGCATGAAGAATAAACTGATATTAACCTTCCTGTTGGCAACCGGGATTATCGGAGGTAGTCTGGCTTGCGAACATTGTACAAATCTAGTACAGGTGAAAGACGTCGTTCCTGCCAAAGTAAACTATTTCTCTTTAAAAGATGTACGGCTATTGGACAGCCCGTTTAAACATGCCATGGAGTTGAATAATGAATGGATGATGGAACTGGACATGGACCGCTTACTCTCCAACTTCCGCAAAAATGCCGACCTGGAGCCTAAAGCTGAGTCTTATGGAAGTTGGGAAGCTATGGGGATTGCCGGACATACGCTCGGTCATTATCTGACAGCTCTTTCACAACAATATGCTTCGACTGGCGATGAGGAATGCAAACGTCGTGTAGACTATATTGTCAGCGAACTGGATTCCTGCCAGATCAATTTCGTCAACGGTTTCATCGGAGGAATGCCGGGTGGCGACAAGGTATTCAAAGAAGTGAAGAAAGGGATTATCCGCTCCAAGGGTTTCGACCTGAACGGTATTTGGGTTCCCTGGTATAACGAACATAAAACCATGATGGGATTAAGCGATGCTTACCTGCTTGTCGGTAACGAAACTGCTAAAAAGGTTCTGGTGAATCTTTCCGATTACCTGGCTGATATTATTTCCGGACTGAGTAACGAACAGATACAGGAAATGCTCAATTGTGAATATGGGGGTATGAACGAAGCCTTTGCACAAGTCTACGCATTGACGGGAGATAAAAAGTATCTTGATGCATCTTATAAGTTTTATCACGAACGGTTGCAGGATAAACTGGCTGAAGGTCTCGACGTATTACCCGGCCTTCATTCCAATACCCAGATTCCTAAAATTATCGGTAGTGCACGCCAGTATGAGTTGACCGGTAACAAACGGGATGAAAAGATTGCCGAGTTCTTCTGGCATACTATCGTTCATTCCCATTCCTATGCGAATGGGGGTAATAGTATGGGCGAATATCTTTCCACTCCCAGGAAGTTGAATGATCGTCTGGCAACAACCACCTGCGAGACATGTAATACCTACAACATGTTGAAGTTGAGTCAGCACCTTTATCGCTGGACAGACGATCCGCAATACCTCGATTATTACGAGAGGGCTTTATACAATCATATCCTCGCTTCGCAACATCCGGAAGATGCCCGTACCTGTTACTTTGTTTCTTTGGGAATGGGGACGCGTAAGAACTTTTACAGCAAGGATAACAACTTTACCTGCTGTATGGGGAGCGGCTTTGAAAACCATTCCAAGTATGGTGGTGCTATTTATAGCTATACTACCGACAAGAACGATCTGAATGTCAATCTTTATATCCCTTCGGTACTGACCTGGAAGGAACGGAATATACGTTTGAAGATGGAAACGGCCTATCCTGAAGACGGCAAAGTCGCTATCCGCCTGGAAGAATGTCCTTCACAACAGTTTGATATCAATCTTCGCTATCCGGCCTGGGCTATTTCGGGTGTGACTCTGAAAGTGAACGGATCGAAACAATCTGTTTCTGTTCAGCCCGGTTCCTTTATTACTATTTCCCGTAAATGGAAAAAAGGCGATCGTATCGAAGTTAATTTCCCTATGTCGCTTTACACCGAATCGATGCCGGATAATGCCGATCGTCGTGCTGTCTTCTATGGTCCTTCCTTGCTTGCAGGAGTTTTTGGACCTCAGGAACGAAAGATAGGCGATGTACCTGTTTTCATCAATGAAGAAAAAGATATGGTAAAACAGATCGAGCCGGTTAAAGGCCAACCGCTGACTTTCCATACAGTTGCCCCCGGTGGTCCTGACAATGTGGCTATGATCCCATTCTTCAAGACGTACGATCAATACTATACCGTTTATTGGGATGTGTTCTCGCCCGAAGAATGGAAGCAGGTGGAAGCTAAGCGTACTGCCGAACTGGAACGCATCGCCCGTCTGGATGCTAAAACGCTCGATTATATCACACTCGGTGAAATGCAGCCTGAACGCGATCATAATCTGGAAGGCGAAAACACCCGTGTCGGTGAATTCGGTATCCACAAATATCGCTTTGCTTATGAAGAAGGTTGGTTTTCATTCAACATGAAGTGTGGTTATAATGAACCGACCCAGTTCCTGATGACTTACTGGGGTGGCGACAGCGGCAAATATACTTTCGAACTGGTAATCGATGACACATGGGTGCAACCGATAACAGTCAAAGGTAACCCGGAAGAGTTTGTAGAGATGGTAATCGATCTTCCGAAGGAACTGACCGAAGGTAAAGACAAGATAAAAGTCATGTTCCGGGGAGTAGGAAAAAATCGGGTGAGCAACCTGTACAACTGTCGTTTGATGAAAAAATAATAGTCAGAAAGCTCGAAAAACGTCCCGCAGCGTCTTTCTTTTGACGGAAAACGCTGGGGACGTCTTTTTTACCCTTTTCTACACGCAGAAAGGCGCTGCGGGGAAATTTCCGGGGGTTCCGACGTGCGGGAAAGGACTTAAACTAGTTTTTCAATGCTTCCAGTAACTTATCGATTGCTGCTGCGGCTGTCGGCTCGCTTTTCAATAGCTGCACAAACTTACTGCCGATAATGGCGCCTGAAGAATTAGAGGATGCCGCCTCAAAAGTAGCCTTGTTGGAGATACCGAAACCAACCAAACGCGGATTTTGCAGGTTCATTCCGTTGATACGGCGGAAGTAGGCCTGCTTCTGATCGTCGAAACTTTGTTGCGTCCCGGTAATGGCTGCGCTCGATACCATATAGATAAAGCCGGAAGTGTGCTCGTCGATCAGGCGGATACGCTCTTCGGAAGTTTCCGGAGTGATTAGCATGATCATTTTCAGATCATAGCGGTCGGCTGTCTCTTTGTAGTCGGCCATGTAATCGGCAAAAGGCAGATCGGGGATGATCACGCCGTCTACGCCAACCTCTGCACATTTCTTGCAGAATGCCTCGAAACTGAATTGCATGATCGGGTTGAGATACCCCATCAGGATGATCGGGATCTGTACTTCTTTCCGTATGTCTTTCAACTGGTCGAAGAGGATATGGAGCGACATACCGTTACGTAATGCCTGCGTGGCGGCTTCCTGAATGACAGGACCGTCGGCCATCGGATCGGAAAAAGGAATGCCTACTTCAACCGAGTTGATACCTTTTTTTTCCAACTCTTTCAGAATGGTTACCGTATCGTTCAATTGCGGATAACCGGCTGTAAAGTAAACGGACAGGATGCCGTTCTTTTTTGTTTCGAATAGATTTGTAATACGATTCATATTCTTGTCTTTTTATTATTTCTTAATCTTATCTATAAACGTTTTTATCTTGTCTGCATCCTTCATACCCGGTTCGATCTCAAACCCACTGTTCAGGTCGATGCCTGCCAGTCGGGGATGTTTGAAATTAATGATGGCGTCCACGCTGTTGGGATTGATACCTCCACTGAGCAGGAACGGTGTATTTCCATTGTAAGAAGCAAGTATCGACCAGTCGAACTGTTTACCGGAGCCACCATAACCGTTGCATTTGGTGTCGAACAGAAAATAATCGGCACGTCCTTCATATTCGGTAGTGGAAGCTAGGTCGTCAATCGAGGCGATAGAGAATGCTTTGATGATTGCATAGCCACGCTTTTGCAGTGCGTAACAGGTGTCCGGCGATTCGTTCCCATGCAACTGTAAGTAGTCGAGTTTGTACAGGTTGGCTGTTTCCATCATATACTCGGGAGTCGCATTGACGAAGACACCGACTTTTTTCAGTTGACGATTGATAGTTGACAGTAGATAGTTAGAGGAGTGATTGCTGTTAGTTTTCTTTAAACTGTCATCTGTCAACTGTCCACTGTCCACTGAGCCAAATCGCCTTGGCGATTTGGTGTAAAAGATGAATCCCATCCAGTCGATCCCTGTCGTTGCTACCTGCCGGATATTTTCCGGGTCACGCATTCCACATACTTTGATCAACATGGCAGATCTTCTATGAAAGCAGACAAGGTATCACCCGGTTGCTTGGTCTTCATAAATGTTTCACCGATCAGGAAACCGCGGAAACCAGCTTCTCGAAGACGACCTACTGTTTCTGTATCGGAAATACCGCTTTCGGAAACCAATAGGGGAGAAAGGTCTTTTTCCCGAACTATTTCCTGCATCTTCTCTGCCAGATGGAAGGAATTAGCCACATCGGTGTGGAAGGTTCCGAGATTACGATTGTTCACACCCAGCATGTCGATATGCGGATTCAGATATTCCAGTTCTTTTTCGCTATGGACTTCCAGTAGTGTTTCCAATTGCAAGGTATGTGCCAGTTCTGCCAATTCAAGACATTGGTCCGGAGTGAGGCAGGCGGCTATTAGTAATACGGCATCGGCTCCCATGACACGGGCCTGGTAAAGCTGATATTCGTCTATGATAAAATCTTTTCGCAGCAGTGGAATATCGACCAATTTGCGTGCCAGGCACAGGTCACCCAGTGAGCCGCCGAAGAATTGCGGGTCGGTAAGGATGGAACAAGCAGAAGCCCCGGCCTCTTTATAAGCAGGTACTATCTCTGCAATAGCGGCATTAGGATGTAACCAACCTTTGGACGGACTTTTACGTTTAAACTCGGCGATGATTCCCGAAGAGGAAGCCGCCAGAGACGCACGCATCGAATAGGTGGTACGTTCAAGCCGTTCGCCGCCTAATGCCAGTAACGTTTGAATACGGACAGCCTGTTTCTGCCGCTCTACTTCAATACGTTTATTGGCTATGATGTCTTGTAATATATCTTTCATAATTAATTGTTTAGTGAAATGAACTTCTTCAATGTTGCCAGTGCTTTACCGCTTTCCAGTGACTCACGAGCTTCGGCGATACAGGTTTCTATCTTCTTTTCGGGACAGATCACCTGGATGGCGAAGGCGGAGTTGGCAATCACACAGTTCTTCTGTGCCGGGGTTGCCGTATTCTTCATCACGCTATCGAAAATACGGGCGGCATCTTCTACGGTTTGTCCGCCGTCGAGATCGGGCTCGGTACAACGGGAGAAACCTAACATTTCCGGAGTATACAATTTCTCTTTTTCCGGCATGGCTACTTTAAACTCGGTCGTCAGGGATATTTCGTCGAACCCATCCAAACTGTGGACAACGGCAAAACGTGTTCCGCTTTCCTGATACGTGTAACTGTACAAGCGAAGTAACGGCAAGTTATATACACCCAGCAACTGATAAGCCGGCATTACCGGATTAACCAGCGGGCCGAGCATATTGAAGAAGCTACGTACTCCCAGGCTTTTACGTACCGGAGCGACAGCCTTCAAGGCCGGGTTGAACAAAGGAGCATGCAGGTAAGCAATGTGGCAGGCATCCATCGATTCTCGGAGTTTGTCGATATTGTTCGTAAACTTGACACCGTGTTGTTCCATCACGTTGCTGGCCCCACTTACAGAAGTCGCTCCGTAGTTACCATGTTTCACCACATTATAACCGGCTCCTGCTACTACGAAACAGGAAGCGGTACTGATATTGAATGTATTTTTACCATCGCCTCCGGTTCCTACAATATCGATCGGTTTGTAGTCGGTCAGGTCGACCGGTACACGCATTTCAAGCAGTGCTTCGCGAAAACCGGATAGTTCTTCTACGGAAATGTTACGCATCAGGAATACCGTGATCAGGCTGGCTATTTGTGAATCGTTATATTCTCCGGCTGCCATCTTTTGTAGTATCTGACGGGCTTCGTCACGTCCCAGATACTGATGTTCGAATAGTCTGTATAATATATCTTTCATTATGTTATGCTTTTAACCAGTTTTCAATAATAATCTTGCCTTTCGGAGTCAGTACCGATTCCGGATGGAACTGGATACCACGTACATCGTATGTGCGGTGACGTAAAGCCATGATCTGTTTCTCTTCCATATCCTCCGCTGTTATTTCCAGGCATTCCGGGAAGTTGTCGCGGGATACGGCCCATGAGTGATAACGTCCAGCACGGAATCCGGGTTCAAGACCGGCAAATAGCGGTTCTTTGGCTATTACCCGGATATCGGAACAAACGCCGTGATGCACGTCTGTCAGGTTGATCAGGGTTGCCCCAAAGGCTTCGCCGATAGCCTGTTCACCCAGGCAAACTCCCAGGATACTTTTTGTCGGAGCATACCGACGGATCAATGGGAGCAGGATGCCTGCTTCTTCAGGGATACCGGGACCCGGCGAGAGAAGTATCTTGTCGAAACGCTCTACTTCGTCCAGTGATATTTTGTCGTTGCGGTGCACTTCCACTTCTGCACCCAGCTCCTTCAGTATGTGTAATAAATTGTAAGTGAAGGAATCGTAATTGTCGAATAATAATATTTTGCTCATACTCTTAGTTCTTTAAAGTTGCTGCCAGGTCGATTGCTTTTTTCAAGGCTCCCAGCTTGTTGTTTACTTCCTGAAGTTCGCGTTCGTCATTGCTTTTGGCAACGATACCGGCACCAGCCTGATAATATAATACGTTGCCACGGCTTACAAATGTACGGATGGTGATAGCCTGATTCAGATCGCCGTCCAGGCCGATAAATCCGATACAACCGCCATAAGCACCGCGGTTATGTTTTTCCAGGTCGGTGATCAGTTGCATGGCGCGTACTTTCGGTGCACCGCTCAGGGTGCCGGCCGGGAAGGTATCTATATAAGTCTTAACGGGATTGCTTTCCCTGTCGACTTCTCCACTTACACGGGATACGAGGTGGATAACGTGGCTGTAATATTGTACTTCTTTGTAGAAATCGACTTGTACATTGTGGGCATTGCGGCTCAGGTCATTGCGGGCAAGGTCTACGAGCATCACATGTTCGGCATTTTCTTTCGGGTCGGCCAGCAAGGCTTCTGTACGCTGTTTGTCTAAAGCCACATTTCCCGTGCGGAAAGCGGTTCCGGCAATCGGGTCGATGCTTACATGTCCTTCCGTCACCTTGCAGTGCGTCTCCGGAGAAGAACCGAAGATGCGGAAACCGCCGAAATCGAAATAGAACAGATAAGGAGAAGGATTGACACTTCGTAATGCGCGGTATACTTTAAAGTCATCCCCTTTGAAAGGTTGTTCGAAGCGGCGGCTCAATACGATCTGGAAAACATCGCCGCGCATACAGTGTTTGATACCTTCGCGCACCATCGCTTTGTATTCTTCGCCAGTGATGGGAGATGTTTCCGGACCTGTCGTCTGGAAGTTATAGGAGGCATAGTTGCGGTTTTCGATCAGTGTCTCTATTTCCTGTAAGTTACTTTTTTCATTTTCCTGTAATAACTCGACTAATGTCAGTTCATTTTTGAAGTGGTTGAATACAAGGATATACTTATATAATATGTATAGCATATCGGGAGCATCGTTTTCTTCATGGTGGGCTTCCATTACCGGGATGTTCTCGAAGTAGCGGACAGCATCAAAGGCTGTGTAACCGAACAGGCCGCATACTTTCTTATCTGCTCCCTCGATACTGTAACGGCTAAGGAAGGCATTCATCGCATCAGCAACGTTATAACTTTCAGTGAGTGGGGTTATTTCCCGGTTTCCGTCGGGGAAGGTTGCAGTGCATTCACCATTGTTGATACCGATACTTGCCAGCGGACAAAGGGCGATAAATGAAAGGCTGTTTTCATTTCCATGGAAATCCGAACTTTCCAATAAAGCTGATTCCGGATAGATATCCCGTACTTTCAGATAAATGCTGACAGGAGTGTGTAGGTCGCCTAAAACCTGTTTGCTTATAGTTTTGAAATGATAATTTTTCATCGGTTACTTTCTGTTTTTATATTCAATATATGTATCCATATCTTTATCTCCACGTCCGGAAACAGTCAATACGACTACATCTTCCGGTTTAAAATTCACCTTGGCAAGTGCTCCTAAAGCATGTGCACTTTCCAGTGCCGGAATAATTCCTTCCAGACGGGTCAGTTCGAATGCCGCTTCCAAAGCCTCGTCATCATCGACTGCCAGGATGGAAGCCCGGTGGGAAACAGACAGGTTTGCATGGATCGGTCCGATACCCGGATAGTCCAATCCGGCAGATATTGAATAAGGCTCTTCGATCTGTCCATCTTCACTTTGCATCACCAAAGTACGAGCTCCGTGGATAATACCCTTTTTCCCCAGTTGGATAGTGGCGGCGCTCATTCCCGAGCAGATTCCTTTTCCTCCGGCTTCAGCCAGTACGAGTTTTACCCGTTCGTCGTCGATAAAATGATAGATTGTTCCTGCAGCGTTACTTCCTCCTCCTACACAAGCAATCAGGTAGTCCGGATTTTCGCGTCCTTCCTGTTCGAGAAGTTGTTTTTTTATCTCTTCGCTGATCACCGATTGCAGACGGGCTACCATATCAGGGTAGGGATGAGGTCCAACAGTAGAACCAATGATATAATAAGTATCGGAAGGATGACAACACCAGTCGCGAATCGCTTCGTTTGTTGCATCTTTTAATGTCATATTACCAGAAGTAACGGGGACAACCGTAGCACCGAGCATCTCCATTTTTTGCACATTGGCATGCTGGCGTTCCACGTCGGTTTTACCCATATAAACGATACATTCCATATTCATCAGAGCACAGACGGTTGCAGAGGCAACACCATGCTGTCCGGCACCTGTTTCGGCAATGATGCGTGTTTTGCCCATGCGACGTGCCAGTAGGATCTGCCCGATCGTGTTGTTGATCTTATGAGCACCGGTGTGATTCAAGTCTTCCCGTTTCAGATAGATCTTACAGCCATACTTTTCGCTTAACCGTTTAGCCAGGTAAAGAGGAGAGGGACGGCCTACATAATCTCGCAACAATTGGTTGAACTCTTGCTTGAAACTTTCGCTTTCGAGTACTTCCAGGTAAGTCTTTTGTAAATCTTCCACACACCGGTGAAGTATCTCTGGGATGTATGCCCCACCGAACTCACCATAGTAACCATTCTTGTCAACTTGATACGTTTTCATCTTTTGTTATATTATTTTAGTTGTATTCCATCTTATTAAAAAAGAAAAAAGGCCTGTCGCAAGTGCGACAGGCCTTCTATGATATCTTTCTCTAGTATATACACAGGACTGCGTTCCTTACGACCGTTTGAGGAGTAAAGAGCGCCACCACCAAAATGTATTTACTATAAATGTTCTCATCTTTGTTTTTGTTATTACGGCAGCAAATATAGATATTCTCTGACAAACTGCAAATGATTTGATGCTTTTTTTGAAAAATATAAGTTTTGCCACTATTCCTTTTTGTGCTATATTTGTCTGTCAGAATGATTTGAGGTAAGAACCAAGCGTATAAATTAAGATGAGAAACCTCTGTAAGAACTTTATTTTTACTTTATTATTTGTATCTGTAAATTGTTTAGCAAACTCTTTGCCACAGTATTCGTTACCCGACACTTTGCTGACGGAAGACTATATATACGAATACACTTTTACCGATTATGATAAGGCTGTACGTATCATTGAAGAGATGCGTCGACGTAACCTCCTGCCGGAACATCGACTCGATATTGCCGAAGGGGATCTTTATTTCAATACAGGTAAATATCACGCAGGATTGAAATATTACCGCCGTGCATTGGAAAGTGATTCGGTGCGGAACAACGACAACGACTATATGGAACAACTCCACCGTATGATCTCTAGTTACGATTGCTTGCACGATGAAGCTCGAAAAGCCTATTATGTGGAATTATTACTGCAAAAGGCTAAAGAATGCAGTAATCTGGTAATGCAATCTGTCGCTCTCTTCAATATGGGCAAGATGATTTACTACCAGGAAGATAAGGAGCGGGGTTACGAACTTGTGAACGAAGCGATAACCTTAATGAAAGAATCGGACTATAAATATAAATACGACAATCTCCGCTATAACTATAACTCCTTGCTGATCATGCAACAACGTGATAAGCGTTACGAGGAAGCCCTGCATACGCTCGACCTCCTGGCTGAAGTTGTAAATGCAGATATTGCAGGAACGCCCTCCATCGGTGGACTGGCAGAGAAAGAACAGAAAACAATGTATGCTCAGCGTGCTGTCCTGCTTTCACGCCTGGGACGGATAGCGGAAGCTGACGAAGCCTATGGCCGTTGGCATTCCATTGGTGATAAATATATGAAAGACGATTACCTGATCTGTCCTTACCTGATGGACAGGAAACGATTTGACGATGTAATAGAACTGTATGCCCCTCGTGAAAAATTCCTTTACGAGCAGAATGATACTATCAATTACCATATGATGACCATTAAGCGTTTACTGGGGAGGGCTTACGCGGCTAAAGGAGACTACCGTTCTTCCTCCGTCTATTTTGAACAACTCGCTGTCCTGACTGATAGTTTGAAGATACGTGAACAGAAAAGTGCTGCCATCGAATTAGCAACGGTATACGAAACCAACGAGAAAGAAGCACAGATCATACAACAAAAGAATCAGCTTGCCATTAGTCGGGTCTGGTTGGTCAGTGCGGGGATTGCTGTTTGTTTACTGGCACTTATCATCTGGTTGATCACACGAAATCTGCACATCATACGCCGTAAAAATAGGGCTATGGTGAAACAGATGAAGGAGCAATTCTCTTTCGGTGAGATGATGGAGAAACGGATACGCGAGTTGGAACGCGATTTATTACAGACTCAATTCCCTTTGGCTGGTGTAGCTCAACCGGAAGTTGCAGCTGATACAGCCAATACACAGGAACAAGTATTGTTTGCAACTTTTCATCGCCTGCTTACGGAAGAACAGCTCTTTAAGAAGCCTAGTCTTACCCGCGATGAGGTGGTAGCTCGGCTGGGTGTCAATAAAAACATGTTGATATCGACTCTTCAGCAATATGCCGGAATCTCTTTTACCGATTATATCAATAATTTGCGGTTGGCTTGTGCTTTGGAACTTTTGTCGGCTATGGATGATGATACGATCGAATTGATAGCTGAAAAATCAGGTTTCGGTTCTGTGCGTACTTTTTATCGGTTATTCAGGGAGAGATATGATATGTCTCCTTCCGACTATAAACGGATTGTGTCGAATCCCTGACGATTTCTTCTTATCTTTGTCGCATGAAACAGACAGACGAATTCAGGCAATTTGTAAAAGAACATGCTGGCGACGATTTGACACGATTGTTGCTGAGTGCTTCCCGTTATCCTTCGGTGGATGTTCCCTTTGCTGTCGAACAGATTGCTTCCCGGCGTCAGATCAGAGACAAACTACCTGTATGGTTTGCAAACGACGCCTTGTTGTTTCCCTCTAAAATATCGGCGGAGCAATGCTCGTCCGAGCAGACAGCTTTGTATAAACAGCGGTTGGTAGAGGAAAGTGATACCCTATGCGATCTGACCGGTGGTCTGGGGATCGATAGTTATTATCTTTCCCGCAAAGCCCGTCATGTCACCTATATAGAACGTTTCCCTGCTTATTGTGAAGCGGCGCGCAATAACTTTTATGTATTAGGAGCTGATAATATCACTATCATGGAAGGTGATAGTACAGAATTGATTTCCGGATTGCCAGAAGTCAGTGCTTTTTATATTGATCCCGCCCGTCGTGGTGAAGGCAATAAGCGTGTTTATGCCTTGCAGGATTGCGAACCGGATTTACCAGCTCTTTTGCCTGAATTGTTCCGTCATGCACCTAAAGTAATAGCCAAACTATCTCCGATGGCTGATATTCAAATGACACTGGATTTATTGCCGGGAACTACCGGGATTCATGTTTTGTCTGTGAAGAATGAATGTAAAGAATTGCTCTTTGTAGTAGAACGCGATACCGTTACGGAATCACCGCTTATCCATTGTATTAATTATACCAGCAGTGGCCAGGAAGAATCTTTCTCCTTTGTCTGGGAGGATGAACGGCAGGAAGGATTGCATTTGTCAGACCGTGTAAAGAATTTTCTGTATGAACCGAATGCTTCTTTGTTGAAAGCCGGAGCTTTTAAAAGTGTGGCCTCTCGTTTCGGGCTTGGTAAGTTAGATGTCAATAGCCACCTTTATACATCGGATACCCGGTTGGATAATTTTCCCGGAAGAAGTTTTCGTGTAGAAAATATACACCCTTTTACAGGAAAACTATGTAAAACTTTATCGCGACTTATTCCACAGGCAAACATTTCTGTACGGAATTTTCCCCTTTCCGTAGACGAATTACGTAAGCGTACAAAGATCGCAGATGGGGGCGATATATATATCTTTGCAACTCAGATAGGATCTGAAAAAATATTGGTAGAATGCCGGAAGGCATAATTCTATTTTTACGTTTACCCCCCTGTCCTTTAAATCAAAGCCTCTTCGCTTGTGCGCTTTTTACAGCCTTGCCTTTCTTATAATCTTCTGGTTAAAATAGATTAATTTACGTTGGGATGATAACGGTTTTAATCCGCCTGATTGTGTAATATATAAAGAAAATAGTGTTACCTTGAGTCACGAAAAGGATGAGACGGGAAGAAATAATATCAGATAATCAGATTCTTATCAAGATAAAATCAGGCGATATTACTTGTTTTGAATACTTGTACCAAAGGTATAAGGGAAAAATCTATAATTTCATTTTAAGTCTTTCCGGTGGCGACTTTTACCTGGCCGAAGAGATTACCCAGAATGTTTTTCTTCGTATCTGGGAAATACGGAAAGATATGAATACAACTGAGTCTGTCTCCTCTTTCATGTATACGATGTCTCGCAATATGTTCTTGAACACAGTCAAACGGCGTGCTCAGGAAGCCCTTTACCAGGCTTCTTTGCAACAGGAATATGAAGAAGCAGAAAATACGGTAGAAGCTGAGATCGAATATAAGTTATTGGAGCAGGAGATCAATCGTTTGATTGAACAATTACCTCCCGCCCGACAGCGGATCTACCGGTTAAGCAAGCAACAACATTTTACGAACAAGGAAATTGCCGAAATATTACATATCTCTGAAAATACGGTTGAATCGAACCTGTATAAAGCGACCTTATTCATGCGGAAGATCCTGTCTCTACGTTATGATGCCGATATAATCATAGTAATGTTTTTGTTGGCAGGGATCGATTGAATAAAAAATGAAGAATATGAAGAGCGAAAAGAATATACATATATTGGAAGATTTTCTCCAGGGAAAGGCCTCTGGCCAGGATATTCGTTATTTACTGTCTCAACTGGATAATGCGGGCCAGTGGGATAGCTGGATGAAAGACAAGTGGGAGAAAGCGGATAGTGAGATTGATACCCGTGTAGAACGTAAAATGTATGAAGACATCCTCAAGGGAACTTCCCGGAAACGGAGTTATTTCACAACCCTTCGTCGATTCTGGAATGTAGCGGCTTCTATAGTGATATTGTTTTTATTCTCGTTTACCGTTTATCTTCTGAAAGATAAAAATGAGAATGCTTCTTTTAAAGATATGACCATAACGGTCGATAAAGGACAGAAAGCTTCGATAACTTTACCTGATGGAACTTTGGTGTGGATGAACTCGGCATCCAGCTTACATTATGGCAAAAATTTTAATGCATCTAAAAGAAATGTAAGACTGGAAGGTGAGGCCTATTTTGAAGTTGCTAAAAATCCGGAAGCTCCGTTTACGGTGATGGTAGGAGATGTCTCTGTGACGGCTTTGGGTACGTCATTTAATCTTAAAGGATACCCTGGTGAACCGTTAGTCTCTGCTCTTTTGATAGAAGGGAGTATAGAAGTCAGTTCGCCGTATGAACATTTGTATGTCCTGCCGAATGAAGTGGTACACTATGATTACAGAAATAAATATTTACAGAAAACACGGTTGGAAGACATACGCACTGTGACTGCCTGGCGCGACAACCGTTTTGTGCTTGATGACCAGAGTTTATTAGAGATAACCAATCTGTTGTCGAGACAGTATAATGTAACATTCCGCTTTACCGATGAATCGTTAAAAGATTATCAATATACGGGAACACTCGGAAATACCAGCCTCCAGAGTATTCTCCAGATACTTTCACTTACCTCCCCCCTGAGCTATCAGATACAGGATAGCATAATTGTTCTTTCCGAAAATAAACAAGTGATAAAGCAGTACAATACTGTGATAAAATAGATTATTCACCTTAAAACAGCATGCCTATGAAGTAATGAACCATGAAAACACCATCAAAAGAGGGAAAACCAGTTAGATTCTCCCTCCTTAATTAACATGACTCAGTGTACGAAGTCGTCTGCAAAACAATTGGTACACTGGCGTTAATCACTTAATAATACAAAATTATGAATAAAAGATCAGATAACAGGCCTAAACACGAAAAAAATGGCCGCTTCAAACATGTATTGACCACAATAATATGCTTTTTACTATTATCTGTCCCGGTTTTTGCTCAGATCAGTATAGATATAAAAGGACAGACGATCAAGCAAGCATTGAAAACAATAGAAAGTAAAAGCTCCTATACGTTCTTTTATAATTCTAAATTTACCGAATTAGATAAGAAAGTGTCGCTAAAGGTAACAGACCAATCGATTGATTTTGTCCTGGGTAAGTTATTATCGGGAACACGGCTTACATTTGAAAAAAAGGAGAACAATCAGATCATTCTTATCCCGGAGGCAACCAGGCAGGAACAAGTTCAGAGTGAACGTACCCGGCGTATCTCAGGGATTGTTGCAGATCAGAATGGAGAACCTATTATTGGAGCAAATGTCGTAGAAAAGGGAACAAACAACGGGACTATCACCGATGTGGATGGAAGCTATTCTCTGGAAGTTCAGCCAAAGGCTGTTTTATTGGTATCTTATATCGGTTATATAACGAAAGAGACCCCGATAGGAACAAATACAACCCTTACTATTAATCTATCTGAAGATACCCAGAACCTGGATGAAGTGGTTGTTATCGGATACGGAACGCAGAAAAAAGCCTCTTTGACCGGTTCCATTTCTTCTGTAAAAGTGGGTGAAGAACTTCAATCCTTATCTTCCTCAAATATGTCGTCCGTATTGGCTGGTACGATGTCAGGATTACGTATCAACAATGCAACGGGGGTACCCGGTGTCGCATCGAAAATTCAGATACGTAATGCAGGTTCGTGGAATGATGCTCCGGCAGTATTTGTTATCGACGGAGTAGTCCGTGAAAAAGACGATTTTGACCGTCTGGATGTGAATGAGGTAGAGAATGTGACGGTATTGAAAGATGCTGCTTCGGCTGCAATCTATGGATCGAGGGCATCCGGTGGGGTTGTTCTGGTAACGACCCGTCAGGGAAAAGAGGGTAAACCTCAGATTCGTTATACCGGTTCCTATGCTGTAGAGACCCCGGGAGTGGAAATGGAACGTACTACCGGTTATGAAACAGCTCTTCTATGTAATTATATTCATCGTAACAATAAGGGATTCTGGTATTATTGGGATGACGAAGAATTGGAGTATATGCGTAATTTGAATGGAGGTGACGGTTTTGATGTTTTAGATGATTCCTATGTCAATCCGATGTCGACTCACCATTCGTTAACCCTGAGTGGTGGTTCCGAACGGGTGAAATACTTTATCAACGGTTCTTATTTCAACCAGAGCGGGTTCCTTAAAAAGATGGACTATTCCCGTTATAATATCCGGGCGAATCTGGAAGCTGCTGTTAATAAGAACCTGACATTGGTTACTCAACTGGCTTCATCATATGGAAATAAGAATAATATAAGCTGGGGATTTGGAGAAGATATGTCCGGTATATATACTCATTTGCGTTGTATCCAGCCGGATTACCGTTCGACGACCAGTGACGGAAAACCTGTGGACTGGGGTTGGGTGGGTAATTTGAAGGAGTTTTCCAACGAGGCGAATTCCGGATATAATAAAGACGAAAACCAGATGTCTGATGTCCTGCTGAGGCTCGAATATAAGATCCCTTATGTGGAAGGATTGAAAGCCAAGGCACAATTCTCCTATTCTTATCAGAATATGTATAATAAGACATTTAATAAGAAACAGGACCTGTATACAGTGAAGAAAGAAGGTTCCCATGGACATATCTGGACTGATGAGGTGATCGGTACGATCAAAAGTTCCGAACCAGCAAAGGAATATATTAGTCAGCGAAGCGACCGTTTCAAGTTTTATCAGTTGAACCTGCAACTGGATTATGCCCGGACGTTCGGTAAACACGATATTGCTGCATTATTTGTTTATGAACAGAGAGAAAGCTGGGGACGGAAGTTGAACGGAGCCCGTGAGAATTTCCCGGTACTGATCAAAGACCAGTGGTTTGCCACCAGTTCGGCTCGCTCCGATTCGTATGTGGATGGTAGTGACGAGGAGAAAGGCCGCTTATCGTATATCGGACAGGCGAATTATGGGTTCGATAACAAATATCTATTGAATCTTTCGTTACGTGTAGACGGTTCGATGAACTTCCCGAAAGGAAAGCAATACGGTTATTTCCCTGCAGCTTCAGCAGCCTGGATTATATCCAGAGAGGACTTTTTTAAATCGGACGATATCCAGTTGCTGAAACTCAGAGCTTCTGTCGGTTTGACTGGTAACGATAATATTATCGGATGGCAGTGGCAGGAATCATATAAGTATGGTTCAAATGCTTATCTGGGAACAACTCCGGCTACGAATCCGGGTATTCAGTTTTCGGGTATCGTGAATCCGAATGTGACCTGGGAAAAGTCTTTGTCTTATAATATCGGGGTCGATATGTACCTGAAAGATAAATGGGTTTTCAATATAGATGGCTGGTTCAGGAATACGTATGATATCCTGGGCGACCGTATTTTGTCTATTCCTACCTCCTTCGGTTTCACCATGCCGAAAGAAAATTATGGTGAAGTCCATTCAAGAGGTATTGACCTGGAAGCGAGCTATAAGGACAAGATCAAGAATGTCAGTTATTATGTAAAAGGTATTTTCTCGTATGCCACTAACGAAGTCATTAAAAGAGACTTTGTACAGGATGCCCCGGATTATGACAATCCGATCGGTCGTCCGCTTAATTACATTAAGGGATACAGAGATGCCGGTATTATCCGTAACCAGCAGCAGTTGGATGAATTGAATGCTTCTTACAAACAGCAGTTCGGACAAGACCATGAATATACGGTGTTTGGTTATAAACCGGAACTGGGAATGTTGATATATAAAGACCTGAGTGGCCCGAACGGCGTTCCCGACGGAAAGATCGACTCTTACGATCAGGATGTAATATGTAATTATTCAGCACCTCCGTTCAGTGTCGGTCTGACGCTGGGAGCAGAATGGAAAGGTATCTCCATCGAAGCCTTGTTCCAGGGTGATTTCGGATATAAGCGAGGACTGGATTCCCGTTATCTGAATTTATATGAATGGAACAGAATGCCCCGGAAGTGGATGGACCACTGGAGTGAAGAAACTCCGAATGCTTATTTCCCTGATCCGAAAGGGGCAGATTCATTCAAGAGTTATAATTACACGTCGACCTTTACGATCCATAATGCAAGTTTTGTCAAAATGCGTTATCTGAATGTCGCTTACCGGCTACCTAAGCCCGTATTGAATTATATCGGTTTTATAGATAATGCCCGTTTATTTTTCTCTGCGACCAACTTGTTGACGATCACTAAGTTTGATTTCTGGGATCCTGAACTACCTTCTACCGGTTCATATCCGAATATGAGATCATTTAATTTTGGTATAGACATAACCTTCTAAATAGCTGGAAATATGAGAAAACTAATTAATATATCAGGTATAATGCTTCTGGCATTTATCTGCAGTTGTACATCCGTTTTGGATAAGGAAGACTTCTCTGCGATTACTCCCACGGATGTCTGGGAAAATGAAAATATGATCGATGCAGTATTGAACGATATTCACGGAGCATTGCTGCCCGGTTGGTCCTATAACGGTTGGCTCTCTGACGAAGCAGCCCAGCCGAACGATGGCTTTGATGCTTTTTTACAAGGGACAGCCACGATCGACTCATGGGATAACTGGCCTTATACCCATATCGAGAAAATCAACTTTTTCCTGAGAAATATCGAACAGACGACGTTCGACGACCGGAAACCGGGTTGGCGTGGGCAGGCACTGTTCTGGCGTGCCTGGTGCTATTTCAATATGGTGAAAGCGTATGGTGGGGTCCCTTTAATCCTGGAGCCGCAAGATGTATCGAATAAAGAGTCTTTGTTTATCGAACGTTCGCCTACATCTGTTTGTTTCGAACAAATGATAAAAGACTTGGATGATGCAATTGCCGGTTTACCGGACTCCTGGGATGCCGGTCAATATGGACGTATCGACAAAGGAGCAGCTATGGCATATAAAGGACGGATTCTACTGTACTGGGCTAGTCCCCTGTTTAATCCGGACCGGGATATTCAGCGTTGGACGAAAGCTTACGAAGCAAATAAGGCAGCCGTAGACTATCTGACCGGGCAAGGAAAAGGTTTATATCCGGATTTTGCCAATATTTGGTATGATGAAAGAAACCAGGAGGTGGTGATGGTCAACCAATTCTTTGCTCCGGATCATAAATTCTACCAGGGAGGAATACGCCCTATGTCTTATACCAGAGATGCAGTAGCCCAGAACTTGCCGTTATTGAATACAGTCAATGCTTTTCCGATGCGTGACGGTTCCGATTTCGATCCGACTAAACCTTTGGCTTACGATACTCTGTTCAAATCGCGTGAAGACCGTTTTTATGCGACAATAGCTTACAATGGTTGCGACTACCGGATCAAAGAACTGAATCCCGGTGAACATTTATGGATCGGAAGAACACCGGACGGTGCTTCGCTGGAGTTTCTGGTACATAATCCGGCAGAGAACTTTGAACCGGCTTTCACTGGCTTTATGACGAAAAAGAGCGTAGACCCCAGTATCGAAAAAGCGACGGTGAATGATGCAACAGTCGATTGGATAGAGATCCGTTACGCAGAGGTTTATATGAATTACGGGGAATGTGCCAATGAAATAGGGAAAACGGACGAAGCGTTGAAAGTCCTGTATGATATTCGTAAGCGTGCCAATATCCTGCCGGGTAACGATAATCGTTATGGTATAAAAGAAACTTCGGTGAATGATATCCGGGAACGTTATATCAAAGAACGTTTTATTGAATTCCTGTTTGAGAATAAGAGGTTGGATGACCTGAGGCGTTGGCGCAGGTTCGATATTATAAATAACCAGAAAAAGCGTTATGCTATTGAATCCTGGTTGAAGCCGGGGATGGAGATTCCGAAGAAAACGGATGATATCAATGAAATCTGGAATCATTTTGAAATAAAAGTGGTGGAAGAAAGTCCGAGGTATACGTATAATATGAAAGATCAGTATTATTTTTATGCGATCCCGAAGAAGCATCTGGATGCAAATTCTAAATTGCAGCAGAATAATAACTGGGATGGAGGAACATTCGATCCGCTTAAGTAAAGAATAAAAAGTTGTTCGGGAATGATCTTTATGGAGTAGTTCCCGGGCAACCTCCTTTTAAATGATAGTATTATGAGAATACAATTAATCGCATTGCTGATAGTCACATTTTGCTTGTCCGGTTGTAAAAATAGAAAATCGGAGGAACTGTTGTCCGATTATAATATCCGTTGGACAACTCCCGGCAAAGATGTAACCGGTTCTATGCCGGTTGGAGGAGGAAATATTCAGCTGAATGCTTGGAGTGAAGCAGGCGATATCCTGTTCTATCTGGGAAGTACGGACTCGTATCTGGACAATGGCTATACATTAGGGAAACTGGGACGTGTGCGGCTGAGTTTTCATCCGAATCCTTTCGGTAATACTTTCTCCCAGGAATTACAGTTGAAAGAATCGGAAGTCGTTTTTTCCGGGGATAATGGTTTTAAGTTGACTTTATGGGTAGATGTCTTTAACCCGGTAGTGCATGTAGAGATGAATTCGGATATCCCGCTGGAGATTAAAGCCGGTTACGAAACCTGGCGGTTTAACCAGGAATACCGGGATAACAAGATATTGTTTTATCATCGGAACCTTTCTACCAATATTGTATTGGAGAATATGATCAAAGATCAGAAGGCTGAATCGTTTCGTGATAAGATCACTGACCCGATTGTCGATCTGACTTCGGGAGGTTTGATTTATGCAGATCACTTTGTCCCGTCTGTTGCCGATAGTGGAATTTATATGGGTACTCCCTATAAGACACTCCGGATAAAATCGGAAAAGCCTTTGCAAGCAATGGATTTGCGGGTTGCGGTTCGGATCGAACAAGATCGTTCCCTGGAGCTATGGTGTGGCCAATTGGACCAGCTGGCAGATAGAACCCGTGGTACAAAGGAGGCAGATCGTTTAAAAAGTCTGGATTGGTGGGATGACTTCTGGGATAGAAGCTATATCCATATCAATCCGTCTATGGATGCATCGATTGCCGGTACAGCCGATATTCATTCTGATTCAGTTGCCGCTGCCTGGCAGGTAGGACGTAATTACCAATTATTCCGTTATATGCTGGGTTGTTCGCGTGGAGCCAGACATCCGGTGTTGTTCAATGGAGGAATCTTTAATTTTGATAATGAGAACGGAAAATTACCGGAATACCGCAACTGGCAGGAATGTGAATTTATGGCCCAGAACCAGCGGTTGGTATACTGGCCATTGTTAAAGACAGGAGATAACGATATTATGCAACCGGTCATGAATATGTACCGTAATCTGGTTGATCTGCAAAAGGCTAGAGCGCAATATTACTGGGGACTTGAAGGTGTCGCTTATCCCGAAGGACTTAATATATACGGACTTCATTCTGTTTATCAGGATCCGGAGATCATGGTGGACTGTTTTAACCGTTGTCCTTCCCGGAAACGGACGGAGTATGGGCATAGTGGCTATATTCATCTGGAACACCATTACACATCTATGCTCGATTTTGCCTATATGTTGCTGGAAGCAGCCCGTTTTGGAAAAGAAAGTTTACAGAACCAGTTGCCGATGATAGAAAATGCGGTGAAGTATTACGATAATTATTACCGGAAAAGCCGATTGCAACGTAAAGGTGCGGAATTGAATGAGAAGGGCAAACTGGAGCTTTATCCGTCCAGTGCACTTGAACTATATGCCGGAGCTAAAAATCCGACCGATGTGGTTAGCGGGTTGCAGGCTTTGGTAAAAGGAGTCTTGTCGTTTCCCCGTAATGAACTGACGGATGAGCAGTATAATTATTTCCGAGAGGTCTCAGCTTGTTTACCGGATCTTCCTACGGCCGGTAAAGAGGGATATACAGTCTATCCTCCGGCAGAAAGTTGGGAGTTGGAGGGGGATCAGCATAATATGGAATTTCCTCAACTTTACGTTCTTTTCCCGTTTGAATCGGTCTCATTTGAAGATGCGAAGGGATTGAAAATAGCGGAGAATACCTGGTTACATAACTCAAAAGCTTCAGCCCAGAAAAATTATATCTGCTGGTTCCAGGGAGGAATTTATACCGCCCATTTAGGGTTGACACAGGAAGCAAAAAACTATGCAATGAATAAGTTTTTGCATCCGGATGGACCCGGAGGAGACCCCCAGGTAAAGAAAATGCGCTTTCCGGTTTTCTGGGCTAACCCCGGTTTTTGTCACTGTCCTGATATGGATCACGGAGGTTCGGCAATGGTGGGTTTGCAGGATATGTTGATGCAGACTCCGGAAGATAAGATTTACCTGTGTCCGGCGTGGCCTGCCGATTGGGAGTGTGATTTTAAATTGCATGCTCCCTACAATACCATTGTTCAGGGAAAGATCACCGATGGAAAACTCTCGGAACTGGAGGTGATACCTGCTTCCAGGAAGAAAGACGTGATTGTCATGAATGGATTCAGGTAGTTCTGTATATTAATAATATTACAAAACCGGAAAAGAACAAGATGATACAAAAGAATATATATTTCCTGATTATATGTAGTTGCATTTTGTTTGCAAGGGAAACAAATGCAAAAGTGGAAAACAGCTTGAAACAGTATAACATCGTATGGAACGAGCAGTCTAACGGATCTAAGGAGTCGATGCCTTTGTCCGGTTGTAATGGATATGGAGCCAATGTCTGGATGGAGGAGGGGACACTGTATCTTTACCTGGCATCGAATAACAGTTATGATGAAAATGGAAATCTGTTGAAGCTGGGAGGTATCCGAATACAAATGGAACCTAACGTGTTTGGCGGAATGAACGATTTCCGGCAGGAACTGGATCTGTATAATAGCCGGATTATCTTATCCGGAAAAGACGGGAGCGGAAGGACAGCCTCTTATACCCTTTGGATCGATCCTGTTTTTAATGGTGTACATGTAGAGGCGGAGAGCTCTGTTCCTGCAAACATAACGGCTTCGTTTATTACCTGGCGGGACCGGGATGCAATTGTGAATCAGGATAACTGGAACAGGCAGGGGACGGAAACGACGAAAGCGGACAATGTGGAACCGGTGGATGGGAAATTGTTCTGGTATCATCAGAACAAGACTTCCGATATACTGGACAGGATGTTGGAGAAACAGAATTTTACAGCCTATAAAGAGCTAATCCCCGATATCACCCGGAATCGCATATCCGGAGGTCTTATCTGTGGTGAAAATTTGCAGTATAAAGGAAAAGAACCATTTGCTTTAGGTGTGTGGGAAGGTAGTGCATGGAATTTGGCAACTGACCTTCCTCAAAAGAAGCATACGCTGCACATACTAATGAATTCGGAACAGAATCCGGATCTGTCGTCATGGAAAGGCGAGTTGATGGGCCGGGCTCAGGCTTTACCCGCTACTCTGAAAGGGTTATGGCAAAAACACCGGGATCGTTGGCATACATTCTGGGATAAGAGTTATATCTTTATTAATCTCGATAGAGGATCGTCTGATCCGGGATTCCAGGTCGGGCGTAATTATCAGTTATTCCGTTATATGTTGGCATGTAACGAAGGAAATAATCTGCCGCTGAAATTTAACGGGGGTATTTTTACCTTCGATCCTCTGGAAAGGAAAGATTGTCCGAATATGCCGGAAGAAGGAGGGTATTTCAGGGAAGGAACTCCCGACTTCAGAGGCTGGGGTAATCTGTTCATGTCGCAGAATCAACGGCTTATCGGCTGGCCCGGACTGGCTTCGGGTGATTATTCACTGGTAGAACCTTCTCTATTGTTTTATAAAGATCGACTGGAAGTGGCCGAACAAAGATCCCGTTTCTACTGGAAACATGAAGGGGCAGCATTTGCGGAGCATCTTTCTTTATATGGCCTGCCGGTCAATAATCTGGCAACACCAACTGGAGAATCTTCAGCTGCACATTTGAAATATCATTTTTCGATGCAACTGGAATTTGCCTATATGGCATTGCTTTGGGCGAAATACTCCGGGCAGGATATAGACAAATACTTACCTTTCATAACATCTGTTGTCCGCTTTTTCGAAGAACATTATAAAGCTGAGCAGAAAAAGAGGACAGGGCAGGAGTTTGATGCGGACGGGAAACTAGTATTGTATCCTATCAATGGGTTGGAGATATTCAAAGAGGCGGTAAATCCGGTGGAAGTAGTTGCCGGGTTGATAGCAGTGACCGACGAGCTACTAGCCTATCCGGCCGGTTCTGTTCCGGATGATATACGATCTTATTTTGCTGATTTATCCGGGCGGTTACCATCGATCAGATATGAGGAGAAAGCTGGTAAATCTGTGATTAAACCGGCTTACCAATATGACAAAGCAGATAATACGTGGGAGTTTCCTGAAATGTATACTGTTTTTCCTTACAACCTGATCAGGTTAGGGAAAGAAGAAGGATTACAGGAAGCGATAAACACCTGGTATAATTTACCAGCCGACAGGAGGAGGGCGCTTGATTTCTGGAGTTGGCAATGTACTCCGGCTTATGTAGCTCTGCTCGGACAAACAGGCGAGGCAAAGCGGTTGATCACCGAAAAGATGAGTGATAAGAACGCAAATGTGAAGTTTCCAGCTTTCTTTGGCCCCGGACATGACTGGATCCCAGATTTTAACTGGGGAGGCAGTGGTATGGTTGCTTTGCAAAAGATGTTATTGAATAGCGGCGGGGGGTATACGAATCTGTTTTCAGCGTGGCCGGCCGATTGGGATGTGTCTTTCAAGCTCTTTGGCTATGGAGGAAGTGTGGTTGAATGTACATTCGAAAAAGGAAAGGTGGAGCGACTGGTTACTAGTCCCCGTAACCTAAAGATTTGTAATTTTAACGGTTATAGCTTCTAAATCAATATTGTTGTCTGGATTTTATCCCTATATTTGCGGGGTTAAATCAAATACATGAAATGATACAGAAAGATTCTTACACTTCTGCGCAGTTGACCGCGATGGTTGTACTGCGATTATTTATTGGTTGGCATTTTGCCTATGAAGGGTTGGTGAAGATCCTGAATCCAAAATGGACTTCATTGCCTTATCTGATGGATTCCAAAGGTTTTATGTCAGACTTTTTCTCCGGATTGGCTAGCGATCCGGCTATGATGAACATGGTCAACGCGTTGAACGAATGGGCATTGCTGTTGATTGGTCTTGGACTGATTACAGGTGCTTTCAGCAAACTCTCTTCTATCGGGGCAATGATATTGCTTACGTTTTATTACCTTTCCCATCCTTCATTTATCGGTGCACAATATATGATGCCGTTTGAAGGATCTTATCTGTGGATAGACAAGAATCTGGTCGAGATGGCGGCATTAGCTGTATTGTTGGCTTTCCCAACCTCTCATATTATCGGGCTGGATCGCTACCTGAAAAAAGCGATCCCCTTATTGTCTAAACTCAAACTAATGTAATATCATGGCAACAGAAAATAACAACAATACTCCGAAAGAAAATAAAGGCCCTGAATCGGAAGGCCGACGCAATGCCCTGAAGGCACTTGCCACTATCCCTGTATTGGGTGCACTGGGCTTTGGTGTTTACAGGAAACAACAATACGATAAAAAAACGAAAAGCCTGGGCAGTTCTTTCCGTTTCGATAAGGAACATTATATGATCCCTGCCCAACCGGACGGAAAGAAGATACGTATCGGGATGATCGGTTTCGGTATCCGTGGTAAACAGTTGATGCGTGGTGCCGGTTTCGCCGAACCATCCTGGATCGACGGACTGATCGAAGGAGCAAAGAATGACAGTAAGGACAAGCGTTACGAACAATTCCTGCAACAAGACGATCTGAATATCGAAATAACCGGCGTATGCGATATCTTCGATGTATATGGTGAAGCGGCTGTACTGGCTGCCTCCAACATCCACCGCGAAGGATCGAACGGTACTTTCGGCAAGGCTCCGAAGCGTTACAGAACCTATCAGGAACTGTTGGCGGCCGACGATATCGACGCCGTTATCATTGCGACTCCCGACCATTGGCACAGTACGATGGCGATGGAAGCGGCCAAGGCCGGCAAGCATGTGTATGTAGAGAAACCGCTTTCGTGGACGGTTCCCGAAACTTATAAGGTACGGGAAGTGGTGAAAGAAACCGGTATTGTATTTCAGTTAGGTCACCAAGGACGTCAGACCGACAGTTATATCCGTGCTAAAGAGATCATCGACAAAGGCCTGATCGGTAAAGTATCCCTGATCGAAGTATGTACCAACCGTAACGATCCGAACGGAGCCTGGGTGTATCCGCTGATCGACGGTGCTTCCCCCGAAACGATCGACTGGAAACAGTTCGAAGGACCGGAAGAACGTATCAAGGAATATACCGACTATATGACTTCCAATAACCTGCAACGGTACATAGGTCCTGATCCTCGTGATAAGTTCAGCCTGGAACGTTTCTTCCGCTGGCGTTGCTGGTGGGATTACAGTACAGGTTTGAGCGGTGACCTATTGACACACGAATATGATGCGATCAACCAGATATTCGATGTCGGTATTCCTCACTCGGCAACCTCTTCCGGTGGCGTCTATTACTTCAAGGATGGCCGTACTGTGCCGGATGTATTGCAGACTACCTTCGAATTTCCGGATCGCGATATGACAATGTTGTATAGTGCCACCCTGGCGAGCAACCGTCCGCGTGGTAAAGTCATTATGGGACACGACGCCCAGATGGAGCTTTCCAATACGATTACCCTGAAGGCCGACCCAGCTTCCGAGATCTATAAGGAGAAGATCGACAAGGGAATTATCAAACCGAATGAACCATTTTACACCTATGTACCGGGACAAAATTCGGTGGATGCCATCACGTCGCCTACTGAGTTGTATTTCGCCCAACGTGGCCTGCTTTATACGTATGTAAGCGGCAAACGTTACGACACAACTCACCTCCATATACGCGAATGGCTGGAATGTATCCGTCAGAACAAGCAACCCAGTTGTAATATCGATGCTGCATTCCAGGAAGCCATGACCGCCCACATGGGAACCCATGCTTATCTGGAAGGACGTACGATGTACTGGGATAAAGAGAAAGAAGAGATCGTAAGAGGATAAAAATTATAAAGCAAAAGAAGCTGCACATTATATAGTGTGCAGCTTCTTTTTTACCTATTATTGAGCTTCTTTAATAACAGTTTCCCCGGTTTAAACTTGACGCTTACTCTGGGGAGATCATGCAGGAATTACCAGTTTGGGGATTGCGGCCGATGCGGCTGGTTTGATGCCAGGGTGAGAAAGAACCGAAACCATGCAGGGCAATATCGTTTTCGGAGTTTAGTTCTTCTGCCATCGTATCCAACAAAAGATTCAGTATATTCCAGCAAGCTGTTTCCGTATATGCGGTGCGGCTGGATATAGATTTTACCAATTCTGTTTTATTCATATCCTTCAATGTTTTATTTACGGGTGACCGTCTGTTTAACATAAATCGTGTCCCGTGCCGTTGCATTGGCGGCATTGCGGATTAACAACAAGGCAGAACGTTCCTCTGTGGGAGCAGACTGAGCCGCCAGGTTGATCGTATAAGAACGTTTGATACCTGTCGATGCTTTTGTCTCGACAGGATCACCTTGAGTGACTGTGATCCATTCACTACCGGTATACTCCTCCGGGTAAAATACCAGGGCATCCGAATCGAAAGAACAGATTGCCATAAAAGAGAAAGAAGCATCCATATTGGTTGCCGGGGCACTGACGGTCTTTTTATTTTTATCCGTGTCGCTGTAGCTGCAACCGGTGCCTGTACAAGTCACTCTCGAAATCTCCGGCGTCGCTTCGTTGGTGATGTCGATGCGGGCGGCGAGGCGTTCCATTGCCAGTGTGAAGGCGTTATTCTCTTCTTTTGCCAGTTCGTGACGGACGTAGCTGTACATGATAAAGGCGCGGCGGGCGGGGTCGTCGATCCCTGTGCCGGGGGTACACGCTGGCATTTCGATGGCCCACACCAATACGCTGTCTTGCAGGCCCTGCCAGGTGATGATCTGGCTGTAATCGTAGTCTTCGTGCAGGTTGGCTACAGCGACGATGTCGGCTATGTAGCCGCCTCCGGCTGTCAGTATCACCTCAGCGGTGTACTGGCGGCTGTCGACGGCTGTTTCGGTGAGGTGTACGCGGTTCGGATCGTCGGCGAGGGTCGTTGTGCCGTTGTCGGGGGCTTTTCATTTGACTGGGCGCCGAAGGCGTCGCCAACGGCGCGGGTGGCGGCTCCCTGCCCCAGACGGGCAGAGAGCCGGAAACCGGTTTGCGGAACCGTAGGGGGTTCGCCGCTGGTGATCTCCTTCTCGGTGCAGGAGGCAAGGAGGAGGGAGAGGAGGAGGAATATGTATTGTTTCATAATTATTTAATTATTAAATTGTTTGTGAGTTGTTTACGGTATAGTAGCCTCAATCTCTGCCTGATAAACATCCAGGGTGATAACCGGGTTATCCGAACCGTTGGAGGTTACCGGATGCTCGCATTTGATGGTTACCGTGGCATTGCGTGTAGCTGCACCGGTTCCTGCACCGCCTGTTTCAGTCTGTCCTGCCGCTGTGATCTTCAGAACCTTGCTGCCCGATCCGCCAGTGATAGCTGCACCGGTGGCGTCTTTGGCATTGCTGAAGGTGAGCCAGGTGGCCGGTGTGGCGGTCGGGTTACCGTCGGCATCGTTTTCGACGGCAGTGACTGTCCAGTTGTCGTTGGTGATGAACTGAACCGATTCGGAGATCGTGCCACCGGCGGTCGTTGTTGCCGGGAATTCGATCTGGTTGCCGGTGATATGGCGGTCGTCGAGGGTGATGACCGGCACGGAGGCAGCCTGCTCCTGTAAGGGGCAGCGGTAGTCTTGCCTACCGGGAAACCCAATGTATAGTCGTAATGCTGCGGAACATCGCCGGTCTGGGCGACGAAGTCGGTAAAGCCGTCGCCGGAGCGTTCGCTCTCTTTTTCAATGGTTCCCGTGGCGGCTATTCCCGCCTGGATGATTACCAGGTCGTGGTAGATAGTCGTATCCTGCCGGTCGTAGAGGCGGATGGTTCCGGTGCGCGTCCGGGTGGTGTCGTTGGCAAGGAGGTCGAACTTAATGCTTTTGGCATGTTCGTTCAATTTCGGTTGTTCGGTGACATGTATCCAGGCGGCGTTGTAGCCTTTGGCAAGTTCCCATTCGCTGACGGCTTCGACGGCTACATTCACCGCTCGACCGTTACCGTTGGCACGGGCGGTGGGGAGGGGCAGTAGCTGGCCGGAACCACCGGTAGTCACTTCGGTCAGCGGAAATTCCACACAACTCAGGGCTACGCTGCCGAGCGACATTTCGTAGTTTACCGTGTCGCCGATCAGCCAGTCCTGTACGGTGATGGTGGCTTTCTGCTTTGTCGGGTCGAGGTCATTAATCTTAATCAGGTACTGATTGTTAGGTTTCACGATGATCGGGTCTTTCATCTGATTCGCATTGTCTTTATACATATAGACATTGTAGACGACGCTGGCACCGGTCTTCTTCGTTTTGCCGTAGAGGGTGAGGTAGAAGCGGTTGGCGGCTGTGGCGCTTTCGTCGTCGGCACTGCCGTCGCCCTTATCCATATCGGGGTAGACATAAAACACACTTGTAGCGCGTCCGTTATTGGTGTGCTGGTTGAAGACGTAGATGGCGAGGCTGTCGATAGTCGATTCGGCTACACTGGCGGGCAGCTTGTCGCCGTCGGCTTTACTCAATGGCACACTTCCTTTGGCGAAATCTTTCAGGGCGAACCCGAAGGCTGTTTTACCAGCTTCCGGCTGTGGGGTCGATCCTCCGCCGCTGCCGCCAACTTCATCGTCCGAGCAGGTACCCAGTAACAGGGCAGCCAGCATACATAAAAAATAAAGATACAACAGTACTGGCTTGTTAAAGTTTGTTGGGAGGGGGGAGAGGGACTTTACATAAATAGCATAATAATAAGTTGAGCCGATATCACCCTGATAAACATCGAAAGGGGATATACCGTTGCATAGGCAACGGAAGGTTCGTCGCCTTCCACTGTGGTGTTGGCATAGGTCAACGCCATAGGATTCGCCATACTGCCGCAGAGCATTCCGACGTTATGGGCATAGTCGAGTTTGAGGAATTGAGAGGCGATGAAGCCGACAATCAGTATAGGAACGATAGTCAACAGGAAACCGAGACCAATCCATAATAGGCCTTCCGCCCGGAATACCGTCTCGAAGAAGTGGGCTCCCGAATCGATTCCCAGTCCTGCCAGATAGATTACGATACCCAGTTGACGTAGCATCAGGTTGGCACTCATTGTTGTATAAGTGGTCAGGTGGAAACGTGGACCGAAGGCTCCCATCAGGATACCTACGATGATCGGACCGCCGGCAATACCCAGTTTGATAGGGGTAGTCATGCCCGGCAGCATAATAGGTAGGGAACCCAGCAGGACACCCAGCGAGATGCCGATAAATACGGCAAGCAAGTTCGGGTTGTCCAGACGTTTGATCTCATCACCCAGTATCTTTCCTACATTATTAACCGCATTCTTTTCACCGACGATCGTCAGACGGTCGCCGATTTGCAAGCGCAGGTTTGTGTCGGCTATCAGGTCGATACCGGCACGATTGACACGGGTGATATTGATACCGTAGAGGTTACGCAGACGGAGTGATCCGAGCTTTACACCGTTCACGCGGTTGCGGGTGACGACGATACGGCGGGAAACCAGTTGTGAGTCGATTGCGTTCCAATCGATATCTTCTTTGTTCCAGTCTACGTTTTCTTCTTCTCCGAAGAGGACTTTGATTGTTTCAGTATCTGATTTTTGGGAGATAATCAATAGATGGTCGTCTTCGTGAAGTATCATATCGGAAGTAGGAATACTGACTTTTCCGTTACGCCATACCCGTGAAATAACGAAATGTTTCTCCGTCAGCTTCATGATATCTTTGATACTTTTGTCGTAGACAGCAGGGTTGCTGATATGGAATTCGGTAACACTGGGTTTAGAGTTGTGTTTTTCCTTTTCGTCCGGCAGGTTCTTGTTACCGAATACTTTCCGTAGCAGGATAATAGCCATGATCACACCTACAACGCCCAGGGGATAAGCTACGGCACAAGCCAATGCCATGTCGGTCACTTCTTTATAATCGGCAGGATTCACCTGGAGTAAAGCCTGTTGGGCAGCTCCCAGTGCCGGTGTATTAGTGACTGCCCCGCAGAGCAATCCGACCATATTCGGAAGTGAAACACCTGTGGTCCAGTGCAGGGCAAGCGTCATAATCAATCCGAGCAGGATCACGCCCAGTCCCATCATATTCATAGCGACACCTCCTTTCTTCAGTGAAGAGAAGAAACCCGGGCCGACCTGTAGCCCCAGGGAATAGACAAACAGGATCAGACCGAAACTCTGTGCAAAGTTCAGCATGTCCTTATTGACAACGATCCCTAAATGTCCGGCCATAATTCCAGCAAAGAAAACAAAAGTGATACCCAGTGAAATACCGAATATCTTCTGTTTTCCCAGAAATAATCCCACCGCCGAAACCAATGAGATCACGATAACAGCCTGCAACATCGTCGGCTCAAAAAAAGCTTCCTGCAACCAATCCATACCAGTGTTATTTGTTGAAGGTACAAAGATAGGGGTTTATTTTGATAACAGGCGAAATAATGGAGTAATGTGGGAATAGGGGAATGGGATGGGAACAGGAAAATGTAAAAGGGCAGGTTTAGAACCTGCCCCTACAAGGTTGGTAAATATTTACTTGCCGAATAACTGTACTTGTAATTTCTTTTCCGGGCTGACAATCATATTGTCTACCTGATAGCTGACCGACTGACTGCTTTCATTTTTAGGCAGAATAACCAAGACCGTTTCTCCTGCTGGTACTTCGATCGTTTCCGGGTAGCCGTTGGCATTTTTGTCGATTTTCTTTAACAGGAAAGGGACATCTGTGCGGTTGACGATGCTCCGGTAAGAACGTTCGGGAGTGGTGTGGTGGATCGGTTTCACTTCGATGGAGGCCTGGAAGAACTTCTGCAGCAGGTCTTCTTTCCCCATCAGGGTGTCGTAAAACCAGATCAGGGTGCGGCGGTCGAAGAGCGCTTCCCGGATTCCTTCAGCTGTGCGGTCTTTCGACAAGACAAGCGTCATCGGACGGTGGCTGGTGGTGCGGAAGTCATATAAACGTTCGATTACGTCGTGTACGTCGGTGTTACAAAGCAGGGTCAGGTTCTTTTCGTTCACCCAGTTCAAAGCAACCGGATACCATTCGAACTCGTTGAAAACCTCGATACCGTTCAGCCAACCTTTCTGGTAGAGTGTCTCGTGCACGTCGTGCCACTGGATAGAGTCGACACCCCATCCCGGATGGTTCCACTGGATAAAGGCTCCCTGGTTATGTGCTTCTTCAATTGCTTTCATATAATCCTTCTGGTCGAGGGCATTCACGTCTTTGACGAATAAAGCATTTAAATGACCGGGAGGCATCGAACGGGTGATTTCACCCCCTTTGATAAGGATGATCTCCCGGCGTGCCGCTTCCTCCTGGGCCAGCTCGAAAGAATAGTTATGATTACCCTTTTCGATGGCCGGACGTGCCGGCTGCCCTTCGATATGGTCGGTGATGGCGATTGCATCCAGGCCTTCTTCCCAGGCTTCCTGCACCCGCAGGGTCGGCCAGACGATACCGTCAGAGAAGATCGTGTGGATATGGAAGTCACATTTTAATAGGTTGTACCCGTCGATTTGCGGCAGGCGAATCTCTTTGCGTGCCTTGACGCGTTCTTTTCCTGCTTTTATCTGCTTGGGCAGTGCTTCCTGCGCATTTGCGCATATACCTGCCGCCAATAATGATAGTGCGATTAATACGTTTGTTGTCTTCATTACTTTTTATACATTAATATATGATACATTCTTTCTAGCTTCTGATTGTTAATTCGACTATTCCCATCCGAACAACTGCGGAGCCAGTGCCGGATTCAGTTCCATTTCGTGTTTGGGAACGGGGCGATAGTAGAACTTAGGCTCCTGGAACGTGCCGATCTCTTTGATGGTCAGGATATTTCCTTTCGTGCCTTCTGTCAGGTAGACGGTTGCGTTCGTGTCGTCGATCGTTCCGGTTCTGTAATAGACCAGCTTTTTGCCCAGTGAGTTGCTTTCTTTGTCTGCTTCGGCAGGGATATCCTGTGAAGAAGGGATTAGGTAAATATCTTCGATGCCGTCTCCGGTCAGGTCGAACTTGCCTAGAGAGGGAAAGTAGAGGCCTTCGGGTTCTTTTTCCAATAGCTTTCCGGCTTTCCAGCGCATCAGGTCGTCGTAGCGGAAACCTTCGAGGGCCAGTTCGACACGGCGTTCGCGGCGTATCTCCTGCAGGGTGGAAGAGATATTCGGGAAGGCTTTCTGCATGATCGGATCGGCTATCGGATTCAGTTTCATGGCAGGGATGCCGGTGCGTGAACGGAGCAGGTTGATTGTTTTGTTCAGGTCGTCCTGCGTCAGTTCGCCCAGTTCGGCACGGGCTTCGGCATAGGTCAGCAACACTTCGGCATAGCGGAGTACCGGATAGTCTATGCCCAGGTAATAGTCTTCGTCCTTATTATTGATAAAACCTTTGATTTGATGGTAACCCGAGAAGTTTTTATTCAGGTTCTGCACATAGATGCCTGCTCCCGGCGCATAGGTCATTGTGTTGATCAGCTCCCATCCCGGCCAGGCGAGAGTCTGCCACATACGCGGGTCACGGTTCTGGAACTCTTCGACGAACTGTTTGGTCTCGTAACCCGGTTGGGTGGAGTAGTAAGAACCGTCTTTCATCAGGTACGACTGTACCAAGTCTTTGGTCGGACAGGGGATATAATTACCGAACATAAAGGCCCAGAAGCCGTTCCCCTGTATCTTCCTGTCGAAGTAGGTCGCCAGAATGATTTCCGGGTTGGTACTCAGGTCGGAACTTTCGAACAAGGTGTGATAATCGTTGTCTACATCACCTGTCGTGTAGATGCTGAAGCCTCCTTCGTTCATGATTTGAAGGGCAACATCGGCTGCCATTTTCAGGTAAGTGCCGGCAGAACTTTGCAGGTTCAGCTCGTCGTGATACTTACGGTAAGTACCCTCATATAAGGCATGACGCGCCATATAAGTGAGGACAACCCATTTATCTACGGCACCGGTCTCCTGGCCGGTCTTTACATGTTCGGCGGCGAACTGGAAATCCTCGAATATCTTCTGAATGACGAAATCCCTTGAGTCGCGCGGCTTGTATAAATCTTCATCTGCGGTAGTCAATGTCTTTTCGTACCAGGGAACATCGGAGAAGCGTTTCACCTTGTCCATATAGAAACGGGCACGGAAGAAGCGGGCAACCCCCTGATAGTGGGCTAGTACGTCTTCGGCTACTGCCGCCCTTTCGCAGTTTTCGAGGAAAAGGTTGATCGTGCGCAGTTTATCCCAGTCCCAGCCGGCACTGACGGTTGTCGAATTGGGGTTGGTCGAGATCATGATGTTCTTTACTTCCACCACGTCCGTTGTTGCCTGGTTATCTGTGCCGGCATCTGCTGTATAGTTATTGAAGTTGGGAAAATCGTAGAAGTTGTAGCAATACATTTTCAGGTCTTGTTCCGTATTGAAGTAACTGTCCACGCCGATTTCCGTCTGTGGTTGACGGTCCATGAAACTGTCGTTGCAGGAGGTCGCTGCGAGGCAGGCAAGGATCGTTGCCAGGGAATATAATTCTTTTTTCATTTTTTCTCTTTTAAATAGTTAGAATGTCACATTGACGCCAAATGAATATTGGCGGTTGAATGGATAGACATACCCGTAGTTGGATTCGTCGGTCACAGCCTCGGGATCGAAATATTTCTTCAGGGCACTCCATTCGAAGATATTGTCACCGCTGACGAACACACGTACTCGGCTCAGGTGTGCCTTTTTAGTCCATTCACTCGGCAAAGTATACCCCAGCGTGATGTTCTTGATACGCAGGTAAGCACCGTTTAATAGATAGTTGGTCTGAGGAATAGCCAGCCCCATCGACTGATCGATACCGGTTCCCAGGTTCTTGTCGGCCAGCCAGGATTGGAGCACCGGATAACGGACATTAAGATTCTGGTTAGCCAGTCCGGCTGCGATATACGACTGTGAGTGTTTAGCCATATCCACATCGCTGTCGGTTGTCGGGCGGTAGAAGTCGAACAGGTGTTCGGGACCGCCGGCATAGGGTTGCTGGTAGAATCCCCAGTATAAGTAACTGATCGGGTAATAGTCGCGTTTGGCAATTCCCTGGAAGAAAGCGGACAGGTCGAAACCGTTCCATTCGGCATTCAGGTTGAACCCGAAGCGGAAACGGGGTGAAGAGTTGCCGATGATGCTCAGGTCACCCGGATCGTCTACGGTCGTGTTTCCTTTGGTGATCTTTTTGTCACCGTTCAGGTCTTTGTATTTCGGCCATCCGTTGACAATCTCCAGAGCACCCCAGGGAATGATGGACGACTGGTCGAGGTTCTTGATTTCCTCTTCGCTCTGGAAGAAGCCATCGCTTTGTAAACCCCAGATTTCGCCCAGTTCCTGTCCTTCGTAATATTGGGTCAGGCTCCGGGTCGGATTGTCGAAACGGGTGATCCAGGAGCGGTTGTCCGATAACATGAACTTGGCTCCCCAGTTGAATGGTTTTCCGTCCAACTGGAACTGGTCGCGGTAACCTACGGTCAATTCCCAACCGGTTGTTTTCATATCGGCCGCGTTCTCTTTGGGTTCGCTGGCTCCCAGTACGCCGGGAAGTTCTTTTCCCAGGGTAAGCATTCCTTTGGTATCGCGACGGTATACATCGACGGTGGCCGTCAGCTTATTATCGAGAAAAGCCAGGTCGAGACCGCCGTTCAAGGTACGTACCTCTTCCCAGGTGTAATCCGGAGAAACCAAGGAAGGGGGAGTGACTACCTGTTGTAACTTGCCGTTAATGATATAACTTCCCAGCTGCGAGCTCATCGCCGGGATATATCCGTATTCCCCGACCAGCTGATTACCCAGCGAACCATAGGAAGCACGAACCTTCAACTGACTGACTGTCTCCCGCAGCGATTCGAAGAACGGCTCTGCATCCACACGCCAGGCGGCGGAAGCGGAGGGGAAGAATCCGAAACGTTTCTCTTTCGGGAAACGGGAGGTTCCGTCGTAACGTCCGTTCACTTCGAAGATATACCGGTTGTCGTAGGTATAATTGGCACGGAAGAAGAGACCGCGTATTGCCCAGTCGGCATACTGTTCGCTGACGAACTGGTCGCCCGACGAGAGTCCGATGGATGGAAGCGAGCTCGAGATAATACCCTCCCGTTCGGCTTTATACCAATTCCAGCGGTTGTATTCCTGGTTGAATCCAAGGATACCGGTCACATAATGTTTACCGAACGCCTTATTGAAGGTCGCGAAGAGTTCCAACACGCTGTAATAATCGTTGGTTGTACTTTTGTACGCCTTGCTGTCACCCAGTTCGCGGATGTCGTCCGGGCCATACCCGATGGTATATTTGTTCTTGAACCAGTTGTAATCTTCATTCCCTTTCATAAAGGTGAAGTTGGCATTTACCAATAACATCTTTTCCAGGAAGGACATTTCTGCGGAGAAAGTGCTCTGCAAGCGATTATATTTAGTCGTTTCTTCTCCACCATCTACCAATTGAGCCATAGCGATACCGGCAGAGTTATTAGCCCAGGTACCGTCCGGGTTTTTATCCCAGTCAGTAGGAGCGAGGTCGTAGAAGATACTCATATTCGAATCGCCGTTTCCTTTTTGCCGGATGCCGTTACTGTCGATATATGGTTCGCCGCGGCTGGAAAGATAACTGGGCTTGATGCGGTTGGTTGCCACGAACGACGTATTGTTCGATAACGTCAGCCAGTCCCAAACTTTGTAACTCACCTTGGCACGCATGCTGTAACGGCGGTAGTTGTCGTTCTTTACGATCCTTGCCAAGATACCGTTCTCATCGTCGACACCTCCGGAAAGATAGAATTTTGTTTTCTCCGTCGCTCCGGATACCGACAGTTGGTGGGTATTGCTAAACGTATTCTTATCCAGAAAATAACGTGTCCAGTCGCGATTCCCCATATATTCCCACTGTGTTTCATCCAGCGGGTTGAGGCGTACCGGATCGGTGCCGTCCGGGTTGTCGGAACGTTGACGGGCCCATTCGAGGCGTTCGTCGCTGGCGACGTGGCCGGAGCTCCAGGGAGTGTTCAGTACGGCGATATTTTTCAGTTTCAGGTAGATATAGGGGTCGGAAGTCTTGTTAGGGAGGATAGAGGGGCGTTTCCAGGCAAAGTTATTATTGTAGCTCACCTGGATGCGATCGGTGTTACCTTGTTTGGTCGTGATCAGGATCACACCGAAGGCTGCACGTGCACCGTAGATGGCAGCCGAAGATGCATCTTTCAATACGGAAAGGGTTTCGATATCTTCCGGCAGCAGGCGGTTCAGCTCTTCTGCATCCGAAGCGACCCCGTCAATCAGGATCAGCGGGCTGCCGCCATTGATGGAGGCTTCTCCACGGATATTGATCTTGGCAGCCTGTCCCGGTTCGCCGCTGGTAAAGTCGATGTTGAGGTTGGGTATCATTCCCTGTAATCCTTTGGAAATGTTGGTGATCGGACGGGCTTCCAGTTGCTTGGCATTAATCTGGTCTACCGAACCGGAGAGGTTTACCTTCCGCTGTACTCCGTAGCCGACAACGACCACTTCTTCCAGTTTCTCTGCATCATCTTCCAGTACGATATGGAAGGTAGTCTTTCCGTTGACTACGACATCCTGCGGTTTATAACCGATATAGCTTACCGACAGGACGGCATCGGAGGGGACAGCCAAGCTGAAGTTCCCGTCGACGTCGGTAATTGTTCCGTTACCACTGGCTTTTTCCAATACGGTCGCCCCGATCAGTGGCAGGCCGGTAGCATCTACAATGGTACCGCTCACTTGTATTTTCGTTCGCACCTGATGGGAGATGGCTACCGGGAAGTCGGTCCCGGCAGTAGCGCAAAAAGGGGTAAACAAGCTGCAGGCCACTATTCCGGCCGGTACTAAGAGCACACGCCTTATACGCGAGTCAGAAGTAAAATTTGTCATAAATTTGTTTCTTTTTGTTGCCGCAAAGGTAAAGGCGTGGAATTACGGAAATGTTGCTGTCGTTTTTCATTGCTGAGACAATTTCGTCTCTTCTCTGTTACGAAAGAAAGATCTTATTTAAAGACTTCGACAGGCCGGATATATGTGAATTATCTTTTATCTTTGAATCTTCATTTAATGAAAACAAGATAAACGAACGATGTCTTTAAAGATCATACATACTGCCGACTGGCATCTTGGGCAGACCTTCTTCGGTTATGACCGGGAGGAGGAACACGATGCCTTTCTGAATTGGCTGGTCGAAACGTTGGCAGCGCAGCAGACAGATGTCCTGTTGATTGCCGGGGATGTATTCGACGTGGCTAACCCGTCTGCTGCGGCTCAGCGGCGTTTCTTTCATTTCTTGAAGGAGGCGAACCGTCGTAATCCGCACCTGCAAATCGTTGTCATTGCCGGAAACCATGACTCGGCAGCCCGCTTGGAGTCTCCCGTTCCTTTATTGGAAGAGTTGAATACTTCTATCGTCGGGATCATCCGGCGGGCGGAGACCGGAGAGATCGATTTTAATTCCCTGGTGATACCTTTATATAATAAGGAAAAGAAACGGGAGGCCTGGTGCCTTGCCGTCCCTTATCTTCGTCAAGGGGATTATCCAGCTTCGGAAGAAATACACGATACCTATATTGCCGGCATTAACCGTATGTACCGCCAATTGTATGATTATGCCGATGCCAGGCGACAACCTGGCGAGGCGTTGGTCGCTATGGGCCACCTGCATGCTACCGGAGCCGAGTTGTCGGAGGATGACCGGAGCGAACGTATCATCATGGGGGGACTGGAATCCGTCTCTTCCGATACATTCGACGAGGGATTGGCTTATACGGGTCTCGGCCATATCCATAAAGCGCAACGGATAGGAGGCAGGGAGAACCTGCGCTATTCCGGCAGTCCGCTGCCGATGTCTTTTTCGGAGAAGAACTACCGCCACCAGGTCGTTGCCGTTACGATTGATAACGGATGCCTGTCGGAGGTTGAATCGGTGCCTGTCCCTTTGCTTGTCGACTTGCACCGGATTCCGGAGCAGCCTCTTTCACCGGAAGAGGTGATTGGCCGGCTGGCAGAATTGCCTGCCTGCGAAGAGGGAGATTCCGAAAGCCCGAACCGCTGGCCATATATCGAAGTACGCGTTTTATTGACCGAGCCCGATCCGGGATTTCGCCACAGGGTGGAGGAGACGCTTGCCGATAAAGCAGTTCGCCTGACCTCTATCGTTCCGTCTTACCCGAAACGGGAGGAGGAGGATACTGCTCGCCCGTTGTCTTACAGCGATCTGCAACGGATCGATCCGATGGATATGCTGAAGCATGCCTTTACCAGCAAATATGGCGGAGAGTTGCCGGAGGATATCGAATCATTGTTCAAGGATGTAATGCGGGAGGTTTCTTTATGAAAGTATTAGCGATACGGGGTCGTAATCTGGCCTCGCTGGAAGGTGAGTTTGAAGTTGATTTTACCGTCGAACCTTTATTGTCTGCCGGGATCTTTGCCATCTCCGGACCGACGGGGGCGGGAAAGTCTACGATATTGGATGCCATGTGCCTGGCTTTGTTTGCCCGTACGCCGCGTACGGATCAGGCAAAAGAAAACAATGTGAAGTTGCGGGATGTGAATGAAGAGGTGCTGCCGCAAAGCGATCCCCGCTTTTTATTACGTAGGGGGACAGCTTCCGGTTATGCGGAGGTCGATTTCCAGGCTTTGAACGGACACCGCTACAGGGCCCGTTGGTCGGTCGGACGTGCCCGTGACAAAGAGAACGGACGTTTGCAGAGTCCCCGTATTACATTATATAATATAGATAAGGAACAGGAGGAACAAGGTACACGTTCTGAATTGCAATCGCGTGTAGTCGAACTGATCGGCCTGACGTTCGAACAGTTCACCCGCTCTGTTCTATTGGCACAGAATGACTTCTCCACGTTCCTGAAAGCGGAACAGGGGGAAAAGGCTTCGTTATTGGAAAAGCTGACGGGTACCGAGCTTTATTCTTCCATCTCCCGTCTGATCTTTGAAAAGAATGCAGTAGCCAAAGAGGCATACGACAAGATACAAGCCCGTATCCAGGGAATCGAACTGCTCACGGAAGAGGTGGAGCAGGAATTGCAGACCCGTCTCAAAGAATCGGAAGCCGCCTTATCAATCCTGGAAAAGGCAAAAGCGGAAGAACAGGCGTTGCAGGAAGCCGTTAAATCTACCGGACAGCAAATCGCTACCCGCCAGGAACAACAAAAAGAGGCTGCCGCTAAACTGCTCCGGGCTACGGAGCTCCTAGATACAGCCCGTAAAGAATATGAGCAGGGCATTCAGGACGAACAGCGTTCGGAAGCCGACTTCAAAGCCTTGCAGCAGGATTTGCAGCAGGCCCGCAAACTCGATGTACAACTGAATGAAGTGACCCGTTCGGCGAAAGAAACGGAAACCCGTCTCCGCGATGCACTCCAACGAAAGAAAGAAGGCGAGGATAAACTGAAAGCTGCCCAAACCAAACAGGAACGAAGCGCCGCGGAGATCGCCCGCCTGACCGATTGGCGGAAGCGCTATGCGAGTAAGGAGAGCATTGCAGAACAACTTTCGGCATTGTTGCTGCATCTGGATGCTGCTTCAGCTTCGCGGCAAACGTTGGAAAAATCCGGTAAAACAATTGCCTCGATTCGTCAGACGGCCGAACGTCTGGTCATGCAGCTAAAGACTGTACAACAAACTGCCGAGACTAAACGCGCGGCTCTTCAAAGGACGGAAGAATCTATCCTTATATTGGAGCAGGAGTTGAAAGCACAGGATCAGGAAGCATTGGAGAAACAGTTGGAAGCTGTTCGTGCGGAACGTGAGAATCTATTGATCGAACAGGCACGGCAGGCAGCCAGCGGTGATATAATGGAGCTACGGAAGAAATTGCAGGAGGGAAGCCCTTGTCCGGTGTGTGGAAGTACCCATCATCCGGCTGTGACTCATGCAACTGTGTCTGAAATGCCGAAACAGATTGCCGCTTTGACCTTACAGCTCCAGCAGCTAACAGCCCGTAAAACGGCCTATACCGCCAGTGAAAAGCAACTGAACCAGTTACGTCAGCAGCTTTTGCAACTACATAAGGAACTGACGGAAGCTGAACAATCACGTACAGATATCCTCGGACGCCAGAAGCTGGCAGAAACTCAGATTGTCCGCGAAGAATCCATCTGTGTGGAAAGTAAGGAAACGCTTAATAAATCTCTTTCTGCCGCCAACCGTCTTTTCGGAAATGATGAATGGCAGAAGGGCTGGCAGCAAGATCCGGATTCTTTCCGTGAAACATTAATAACCTTTGCCCGCGGGTGGCATGAAAATACAGAACGGTTACAAGAACTGCAACGCGAGCAAAGCGCCCAGAAGGCAGAATGCGAATCCTTTGCCTCTTTCCTCCCTTCATTAACAAAAGAAGTAGAGGATGCCACCCTGCGGTATGAGAAAAACCGGACGGAACTGTCCGCTCTGCAGGCTGAACGTTCGAAACTTCTGTCCGGCAAGCCTGCCGACCAGGTTGAAAAGGAATATAGCAACCGCAAAGAAGAATTAAAAGAACGTCTGAAACGTCTGCAAGCCGTCCAGACTGAACAATCGGGTATTGCCGACCAACTGAAAGGTATCTCCGAACAGATTGCCCGTGATTTGGAGAAAGCGTCGGAAGATTTACAACTTCGCCGGAAAGCATTGTCCGACTGGTCCGAATCCTGGAACCGGGAACATGAAGGAGAAACCTTAGATATTTTGTTGCCTCACGTTACTCGGGAGAAAAACGAATATGCTTTTCGTTTACGTACTCAGGCAGAGAACAAACTGAAGGTTGCTACTCAACAGGAAGAGTTGAATGTTTGCCGTCTGGAAAGTGAACGCTGGGCCAAACTGAATGACTTGGCAGGCTCGGCCGATGGTGCCAAGTTCCGCCGTATCGCCCAGGGATATACGCTCGATGTCTTGCTCAACTATGCAAACGTGCAATTACGTGACCTGAGTCGCCGCTATCGGTTGGAACGTGTTCCTGAAACCCTGGCTTTACAGGTGATCGACCGTGATATGTGTGATGAGATTCGTACTGTGCACAGTCTTTCGGGAGGGGAATCATTCCTGGTCTCGCTGGCATTGGCATTGGGGTTATCGTCTCTTTCCTCCAACCGGATGAAGGTCGAGAGTTTGTTTATCGACGAAGGTTTCGGCTCGTTGGATGCCGATACGCTCCGTATTGCAATGGATGCCCTGGAAAGCCTGCGTACACAAGGGCGTAAAATAGGTGTGATCTCGCATGTACAGGAGATGACGGAACGCATTCCGGTGCAGATACGTGTGAGCCGGGCCGGCAACGGAAGGAGTTATCTGGAAGTTGTATGAGCCGGAAGTATTGTTAACTTTGCTATTGTTAAGAAGAACTATATGAAAAACTCTATAACACATTTTTCAGCGCAGACACAACATGAACTGACCTTTTTGTTGAAACTGATCCGGAAGCATATCCCGGCTAGTAACATGGTGATTTTGTATGGAAGTTATCCCCGTGGTGATTATGTTACCTGAGATGAACGGATCGAGTTTGGAGTGCGTACTTCTTATCAGAGTGATTTTGATATATTGATCGTCGTTTCTATTTCTAATTACAAGGTGACGGAGAATATTCTTCGTTTTAAAGTAACGGAGGAATATAATGAAGAAATGTCGAAGTTCTATTCGCATGTGACTCCTCCTCAGTTTATTGTAGAAAATATCAAATATCTGAATGACTGCTTGGGGCGTAGCCAGTATTTCTTTACGGATCTGGTAAAGGATGGAATATTGTTGTTTAATGATGAACAGTATGAACTGGCTAAGCCTCGTCAGTTGAATTTTCATGAGATCCGGACGATTGCGGAATCCGAGTTTAATAATTATTATCCTTCTGCGATAAGTCTTACTGGTGCCCTGACTTCCTACTTTCTCCCACATTCGGATTATATGAATGCGGCTTTTCTTCTGCATCAGATCTGTGAGAAATATTATTATGTTATTCTTCTCGTTTGTACGAACTATAAGCCGAAGATTCATAAACTGACAGAGTTGTCTGCTATGGTGAAAGGATTTTCTCGTAGGTTATTAATTGTATTCCCTCAAAATACTCTTTTTGAAAAAGAATGTTTCGAACTATTATGTCAGGCTTATATAGAAGGACGCTATAACAGTTCTTTTAAAATGACGAAAGAGCAGTTGGAGTATCTTTTATCCCGTGTTGAAATATTGAGAAATATTACCCGTAAGATATGTGAAGATAAAATCGCCTGGTACGAATCCCAGATGGTGGCGGATAAGAATATTGAAACTTATTCGCCACCAAAGGCCCCGAAGTCGAAAGCAGCGGATTGTACTACCGGAGCAGAAAAGCTGCGCCGGGTGAATAAAGAAATGACGAAGAAAAGAAAATAGAACTTACTCTTCTATAATAATACGGAATCCGATATTGAATGGACGTTGCCATGGGTAATACGCTTTACGAATGGCCGATGTGGAATATTTCGGACGTTCCCTCCAGGAGCCACCGCGTACTACTTTTTGTTCTGTTTCTGTATTGCCCTTATTTTCTTTCAGGGGATAGGGGACATATCCGGAACGGGTCCATTCTGCTACGTTTCCGTTCATATCATATAATCCCCATGGATTCGGTTGCATGGAAGCGACATCTGCCGATATGAGGTGATGATCATTCACGTTCAGTTCTTTTGGCAGGAAGTCCCAGAATTTACGCATAGGATCGTTGGGGCGCATCGGTTTGGGATTTACACCGGTAACAGCCAGATCGACAGTCGTACTGTCTGCCAGGTTTTCATAGGCGCCGAAGTCAGCATGGCAATCGCCAAACCAGAAGTCATCGGCAGATCCTGCACGTGCCGCCCATTCCCATTGTGTTTCGGTAGGCAGAAGCACTGTGCATTGGTTTTGCTCTCCCAGTTTCTTGCAGAAATCGTTCGCTTCATTCCAGCTTACGCGGATGACCGGTTGCTTCGGCAGGTTGGCTGCATAACCAGGTGTTGTATGATCTTTCCAGGTCTGGCCGATATAGCGGCTGTCGTGTTCAGGGAAAAGGGCACCGTATTGTTCGTTGGTGATCTCGGTGGTACTCATCCAGAAGCCTTTCTTTACCTGTGTTTTAAATGTCGGGGTTGCTGAAGGGATATTATTATCGCCCATAACAAAAGTTCCGGCAGGTATCCAAACCATTTGTAAGGTAATACCGGGGGCGACCGTCAGTTGCCGGCTACCTTTGTTTGTTTCAGCCTGC
>NZ_LT669941.1:1424047-1720272 GCF_900128505.1 Parabacteroides timonensis | reverse complement strand
GACGAAGGCGAGTGGATTGGGCTATGCCAATGTCGGCGGCGTGTGTGGCTCTAGCTATTATGGCACGATCTCCAATTGTTATAATATCGGTTCGGTGACGGGGCAGGCGAAAACCCAAGCCAATGTCGGCGGTGTGTGTGGCATTAGCGTGAGTATGATCTCCAATTGTTATAATATCGGTTCGGTGACGGGGCAGGCAAATGGAATAGCCTATGTCGGCGGCGTGTGTGGCTCTAGCGATAGGATGATCTCCAATTGTTATAATGCCGGTTCGGTGACGGGGCAGGCAGGAGAAAACACCTATATCGGCGGCGTGTGTGGCTCTAACAGATCCGATATTACCGACTGCTTCTACCTAGCCGGAACGGCAAAGGAAGGGGTTGGGGAGGGAACTGGTGGAGATCCAGACCCATCGAAAAAGTTTGGCACGGAGTTTATTGGAGCAGTAGAGGGGTGGTTGGCCGCTACTGACTCTGAGGGTGCTAGCCCTTGGCTAGGACGCCCCTCTATTGAACAGGATAAGTTGATGCTCCCTTATTTAAATATAGGTGACAATGTGCCGGCTATTTCTTGTCCATCGGAACCGGATAATATTGATGGGTTTTATGAGATTTATACAGCCACGCAGCTTCGCTGGTTTGCAAAGAAGGTGAATGGTGATGTTCCAGAGAGCGATGGTGAAGGTGAAGAAGATGGTGAGATCAAAGGCAAGTTGATGGAGGATATTGCGGTGTCGGAGTATACGTTGGATGGCACGGCACCTGCCCCGGAGGATCATTGGACGCCGATAGGGAACAATAAATCTCCTTTTAAAGGAACCTTTGATGGGAATGGTAAAACGGTGTCGGGGGTTTATATTATTGATGATAATAACGAAAGTACTTATCTAGGCCTGTTCGGTTATCTTGGCGAAGACGGTAAGATAGAGAATGTTGGGGTAGAGGATAGTTATGTGAAGGGGACAGGACAGTATGCCTATGTCGGCGGCGTGTGTGGCTATAGCTCTGGTGGCTCGATCTCCAATAGCTATAATGCCGGTTCGGTGACGGGGGAGACGAAGAATACGGGGGAGGGGATGACCTCCTCTGCCTCTGTCGGCGGCGTGTGTGGCTATAGCTATGATGGCACGATCTCCAATTGTTATAATATCGGTTCGGTGACGGGGGATGGGACGAAGGCGAATGGATGGGGCGATGCCTATGTCGGCGGCGTGTGTGGCCTGAACGAAGTGAATAGCCTAATCATCTCCAATTGTTATAATGCCGGTTCGGTGACGGGGCAGGTAGGAGAAAACGCCTCTGTCGGCGGCGTGTGTGGCTCTAACGGCGGTAAAATCACCGACTGCTTCTACCTAGCCGGAACGGCAACGAATGGGATTGGGGATGGCGCTGGTGTAGATCCAGACCCATCGAAAAAGTTTGGCACGGAGTTTATTACAGCAGTAGAGGAGTGGTTGGTCGCTACTGGCTCTGAGCCTAGCTCTAGTCCTTGGCAAGGACACCCCTCTATTGAACAGGATAAGTTGATGCTCCCTCATTTAAATATAGGTGACAATGTGCCGGCTATTTCTTGTCCACCGGAACCGGATAATATTGATGGGTTTTATGAGATTTATACAGCCACGCAGCTTCGCTGGTTTGCAACGGAGGTGAATGATGGAGCTACTACGATCAATGGTAAGTTGATGCAGAGTATTGAGGTGTCGGAGTATAACTTGGATGGCGCGGCACCTGATAAGAAGTATCATTGGACGCCGATAGGGAAAGACTTTGATCACTCTTTTAAAGGAATCTTTGATGGGAATGGCTACAAGGTGTCGGGGGTTTATATTGAAGATAGTAGTGATGACGCTTATCTAGGCTTGTTTGGTTGTCTTGGCTTAGGCGGTAAGATAGAGAATGTCAGGGTGGAGGATAGTTATGTGAAGGGGACAGGAGATCATGCCTGTGTCGGCGGTGTGTGTGGCAGTAGCTCTAACGGCTTGATATCAAGTAGCTATAATACCGGTTCGGTAGAGGGGACAGGATCCAATGCCTCTGTCGGTGGCGTGTGTGGCGTGTGTAGCCTTGGCTCATCGGTCTCCAATAGCTATAATACCGGTTCGGCAAAGGGCGGAAACAATGCCTTTGTCGGCGGCGTGTGTGGCTATAACTTTGGTATGATCTCCAATAGCTATAATACTGGTTCGGTAGAGGGGGGAAAATATGCCTCTGTCGGTGGCGTGTGTGGTAAGTACAAAGTCAATAACAATGCTAAGATTTCCAATTGTTATAATGTCGGTTCGGTAAAGGGTGGAGAGTCTGGCCAAGTCGGCGGTGTGTGTGGCAATAACAACGAGGGTGAAATCACCGACTGCTACTACCTTGCCGGAACGGCAACGAACGGGATTGGGGATGGCACCGATAGTGGTAATGAGAAAGCCGCTCCGAAAACAGCTAAAGAGTTGGCTGAGGTGATGGAAAAGATGTTGACTGAGTCTCCTTGGAGAGGTTCCGCTAATTATGAAAGCGGTACTCTCACTCTGCCAACCTTTAGCGAAAGCAACCCAATTGTGATACAATTGGTGGCTGTAGAGATAGAGCCAAAGGATGTGATAGACTTCAAAGGAGAAAATTGGAAAGACTTGGAAGATTTGGATGACTACCTGATAGTTGCAGGAACTTCATTGAAAGAGGCCAAACCTTTGAGTGAGGTCCCGCTTGCCGATCTTATTGGTAATGCAACATTATATATCTGCCATCTCGGAAAGGCTAGCGAAGTGTTGGAATATAAACTGGAGCGTCCGGATGCACCAGCAGGTATAACAGCTACAACAACGGAAGAGAGTGGTGTTCTGTTGACAGTTCTAGAGGATGTAGAGTATAGTGAGAATGGAAAGGAATGGAAGATATCTTCAACCTTTGAACCAGTTGAAGCGGGTAAAGCACTTACTTTCTATGCTCGCTACAAGGCTAACCCAGATGAGTGTCTTTTCCCATCCAAACCAGCAGAGATAAAGGTGACGCTGTACAGCATTATAATAACCTCTTCAGACAATGGCAGTGTCTCTGCAAACAAGACTGTTGCCATTGTCGGGGAGAAGGTCACCCTGACGGTTACACCTGGTAGTGGCTACGAGCTGAAATCACTGGAAGTGGATGGTGCGGTGGTATCTGTCTCCGGCAATCAACATACTTTCGAAATGCCGGATAAGGCCGTAACCGTCACGGCCACTTTTAAGAAAGTGAAACCAACCCCAGCGCCCGATCCCGTCTACTACACCGTCACGATCCCCGAGTCGATCACCGGAGCCATCATCCACGGCGGCGGTACGCATCAGGTGCGCGAAGGCAGCTACATCGAATTCTCCATCGAGATCGACCCGGCAGGCACAGGCGAGTATCCGACCGTCACCGTCGACGGCTATTGGTGGAACACGCTCAGCCCCGACACGCGAGGCAACTACCGCGTCTATGTCTACGACGACGATTGCGACATCCGTATCGGCGAAGTGAGCGGCTACGGCACCTACACCCTGACGCTTCCCGCCGACAGCCTCTTCGAGGGCGACGACCTCTATCGCAGCGGCGTGGGTATCGCAGTTACGCCCGCTTCGTCTTCCCCTTCATCCGACGCGCTCCGTTACCCCTTCGGCACGGAGCTGACGCTCACGGCCGTGAGCGACACCCATCGCACCTTCGTCGAGTGGATGGACGGCAGTCGACGCTCGCCGCTGACCTTCCGTCTGCGTGAAGACACCGAGGCTTACGCCTGGTTCCGTGCGCTTCACCCCGTGGGCAACGAAGAGATCGCCGCCGCCTCCATCCGTATCCGTACGGAACGTGGAGGCACCATCGTGGTCGACACCCCGACGAGGCTCCCGATAGCCATCTATGCGCTATCCGGCCAATGCCTCCGTCGCAGCGAATCGGAAGGCACGACGCGCTTCAGCGGCCTGAGGGAAGGCAGCTACCTGGTGGTAGTGGGAACACATAGCGAGGTGGTTATCGTTCGATAACCACCGTAGGGGCGGGGTCTGCCCGCCCTTCATCCGGGAAGGCATAGCGAGGGTGGTTATACTGGGTATAAGTTATTATTTACCAGATCATAGAAAGCAGAGACGAGCTGTTGCTCGTTTCTGTTTTGTTTGTGGATATATAAGGAGACATATAACGTATAATCTTCACACGCTGAGGAACCATCATACTTTCTGATATTCCCGTCGTTATACCGTGAGAACCAACGGGAGAAAAGCTTCTCACGCTTCACCTCTTTTCCATCGCAATTATCGCATACCATTATCATTGCATTTTCATTGCGAGAAAAGAATTTCTGTAAAATGGAAACAACGGTAATAGCTATTCTGTTATCTATGGGATGCATAGACTCACTTTCCGGCTCGATATTGAAAGTATAAACCGAATGGAAAGCTAGGGGGTTGCAAATTTGATTCCACGGGCTTTGGCTAATTCTTTCAGGTTACCGCCTGTCTGAATACATTGACGTATAGCTCGTTTATCCTCCAGCATACGCTGAAAGATATTTATTTGTTCTTTTGTTTTTACGTTCTTCTTCATTAGGCTTGATTTTTCTACAAAGGTAGGAACTCTTCTGCACAAAACAAAAGATTTGCTCCTGAAAAAGAAGAGGAGCGAATATTTTGTTTTGTGCAGTAGGATACTTATCTTTGTGAAAAGGAATATATGAACAGACCAGGAATCATACAGAAGATAAAGGATATTTTGCATCGGGTTGCTCCCGGAGCAGAAGTGATCTTGTATGGCTCGGAGGCCCGGGGCGAAGCCAGGCAGGACTCCGATGTCGATCTCTTGATATTGGTAGATAAAGATCATTTGTCGTACAACGACATCACATCCATCACTTATCCTTTATACGATCTGGAATTGGCAGAACACATTAGTATCAGCCCATTGGTCTACACCCAAAAACAATGGCGGAATCGACCGTTTAAAACTCCTTTTTATGTGAATGTTGTTAATGAGGGGGTTAGGTTATGAAACAGCAAATGGACGAGGAAAGCATAGAGGCGTTAGTTTCATATCTAGAGTTGAGGAGTTTATTGCCTTGATTGATTCTATATTAAATCCTGTTGCCTAGGTGAGATGTTTTGAATGTGATGTCAGGCCATCCTTATTTAAAGGAATACGCACTTCTTGTGATGTCCCAGCCATAAAGATAAACGTGGCCTTTCCTCTCATAAGGGGAGTTGGCTACTTCCATTTGCTAAATTATTTTGAAACTTTTTGGCATTTTCGGGAGAATCTCTATATTTGCAAAGTCTCGCTATCAGGTCGGTAGTGGGGTATTAAACCAAAAAGTCTTGTCTATGAAATCAAATGAAGTTTTTCCTCCGCAGGAGAAGTTTATCAATCCTTTTACGGATGAGGGTTTTAAAAGGATCTTCGGAAGTGAGATCAACAAGGAAATGATCATCCTCTTCCTGAACAGTCTACTGAATGAGTGTATTACGGATATCAGTTTCCGTAATGTAGAAGCCCTTGGGTTGAGTCGTGGAGACCGCAAAGCTGTATTCGACATTTTCTGCGAAACGAGTAACCATGAGCTGATAATCGTCGAGGTTCAGAAGAACTCCCAGAAATACTTCTCCGATCGGGTATTGTATTACGCCTCCTTCGCCATCCAACAGCAGGCCACATACGCCAAAGAAATGTTGGAGCGTGAGCGAAAGGCTCAGAAGGAGATGCAGGAAAAAGGTGAGGGAGATAAAATCCCCTTGAAACGTCTCCGTTGGAATTATTCGGTGAATCGCGTGTATGTAGTCTGTTTTCTGAATTACATCATGGATCGTCGATACCCGGATAAATACCACTGGAACGTTATCCGCATGGATCGTGAACTGAAAGAACCTTTCAGCGACACCCTGACGGAAGTTTATCTGGAGATGCCCAAGTTCCGCCTGAAGCTCTCCGAATGCGATACTTTTTATAAGAAGTTTTTATATGTACTAAACAATATAGAAATCATGGAACGACTACCATTAGAGTTAAACGAACAAATCTTCCAGAAGCTAAAAAGCCTGGCCGAGATAGAGCGCATGACCCCCGACGAACGCCTGGCATACGAACTCAGCCTCTCCACCGAACGCGACCTGTATGCCTGCATGGAAACGAAACTGGAGGAGGGGATAGAGATTGGGATGGAGAAAGGTCGTGCCGAGGGCTTGGCGGAAGGTGAAGCTAAGGGCCTTGCCGAAGGTCTCCTTGAAGGCGTCAGAAGCGTTGCTATTCGCCTCAAGCAGCTAGGCATGGATATTGGCTCTATCCAACAAGCGACCGGTCTGAGCGAGGTGGAGATACAGGCATTGTAACGTTTGCCTCCGTCGTAGCGAATCGGAAGGCACGACACGCTTCAGCGGCCTGAGGGAAGGCAGCTCCTGGTGGTAGTGGGAACACATAGCGAGGTGNATAGGGGGGTGTTTATCGTTCGATAACCGCCTCTTCACGATACAGTCTGCCAGTAAATCAGTTTGAATCGTGGCTGGCTTTTTACTTTAGGCGATGTGGAAGGAGCACAACAGCCTTCGCTTTGTCCGTATCAACTTTGTTTCCGGGAATGCCGGACTGGCCAAAGTCAAGGTAGGAGGGAAGCCAACGAATTTCTAGTTTTATCAGACGCTTAGGAGTTAATAATCTTATGCATATAATAAGCATTCGAGCCATCCGCATAATAATTGTTGATTATGCGGATGTGTTCGAATCCGTTTTTTAAGTAGAGACCGATGGCGGCTCCGTTAGTTACATTTACTTCCAACGTTATCTTTTTGAGTTGATGAGACCGGGCAAACCCGATTGCTTTTTCCATCAGTTGCTGCCCTAACTTCCTGCCTCTGGCATCCGGATGAACGGCTATGGAATAAATACGTAGGTTATGAGTGCGGGCATTCGATATCAACGAACTGTATGCAATCACTTTCTCCTTATCCGTAACAACATAAAAAATTCCTTTTGCCTGGGTAATAAGGTATAAGAACTGTCTCCTTGAAAAACTGTCCGCACCGAAACAAATTGTTTCTATTTCCTGTATAGAATCGAGGTCCGAACGGACTGCCTGCCTGATTTCCAACTCTTTTTCCATCTACTTAGAAGTGTTTCATATCCAGTGTACGACCGAAATGATTCAGGATACGATAATATAAATCATCCCCCAGTACAGCATCTTCAATCCCGTGGTCGATGCTCGGATTATCGTTGATCTCGATAACCATAGCCCGGTCGTTGACCATCTTCATATCGACTCCATATAATCCTTTGCCTATCAGCGAAGCTGCCTTGACTGCTGTGTCGAGTACTTTACGTGGAACTTGGTAAATCGGAAGCGTATCGACCAGTCCGCACCGACTTCTTCCCGAATCATAATGGCAATAGATCTGCCAGTGTCCTTTTGCCATATAATATTTGCAGGCAAACAGCGGTTCTCCGTTCAGGATACCGATTCGCCAGTCGAATTCGGTCGGGGTAAATTCCTGTGCCAGAAGGATAGACGATTTATCGAAAAGCAGATCGAGTGCTGCTTTCAGCTCTATCTCATTGGTTACTTTTTTCATCCCGAAAGAGAACGATCCGTCCGGGATTTTCAGGATGAAAGGCGAACCTAGTTGTTCGCTGATCTGTTCGAATGTGTTTTCATTCGACTTAAAGATCAACATAGACAACGGAGCCGGTATCTTTTCTTTCTCAAATAGTTCGTTTAGGTAGACCTTGTTGGTACACCGGATGATAGATAACGGATCATCGATCACCACCATTCCGTTTTGCTTCGCCAGTTGTGACAGACGGAAAGTATAATGGTTCAGCGACGTAGTGGTCCGGATAAACAGAGCGTCGAACTCCATTAACCGTGTAGCATCTTCTTCGGTGATTAGTTCGGCATGTATATCCATTTTTTTAGCAACATCCAATAATTTGTTCAAAGCCTGTTTGTTGCTGGGTGGAAACTTTTCTTCCGGATCGTATAATACAGCCAGGCTATACCGTGCCGATTTAACAGATTGGGGTGCACGCCATACTTTTTTGTTGAAACGGTCCAGCGTATCGGCAAAGAAGCTTTGCTCGTCGTCATTCAGTTGTTCTAATGAAAGGAACTGGATTGTTTCAATTTGGTTCTTTTGCCGGGTATTCAAACTGACCCTTAATAGCGGTGCCGGATAGTTCTCAAAGATAAAACGGGCTATTTTTTCCAACCCTTTCTCTTTGCATGTACCGAAATAGATATCCAGGTTCCAGATGTCTTCGGTAATATTATTTTTCTGTATCCACTGATAACAGAGCTTTTGCAGGTTTCGGTCCATCCGGACACCGGCACCTGCTTCTACCTTATTAATGATATCTACTCCGGGAATCACTTTGTGTCCCCTGGTTTGGGCTAGTAGCGAACAGTAATATCCTTCGGAATTATAACTGTAATCGTTACTAAGGTTGATAACAAACTTATTCCCCTTTTCTTTCTGGAGAGATTTGTTCTTCAAATAATCGGAAACGTTCAAGATGCTGCTTGTCTTATAATACGGTTTCCAATCATTCAGGCTGTCTAATAAAATTAGCACGTTATTCATGTCGAATATAATAAGTGCGCAAAAGTAGCTAAATAAATGAATCGGCGATACGAATAATCATTAATTATTGAGAGTCCTTTTAGTTAAAGAAAATAGATGTTTTATCCCGTTGATTTACATTGGGTAAGAGGCTGTCTGTGGGAGGGTTTTCAAAGGGTTGAAAGTGTTGGTCGATAAGTCTATATAGAATAGGATAGGAATCCGGATACATTAATAATAATGTATATCCGGATTCTTGTTATGTGGTGTAGAAAGGGAGACTGTTACAAGTCATCTTCCAACGCCGTGCTCTTGGCATAAGCTGTACTCTTTGCTTCGAAAAAGTCAGTCTTCACCATGTTGGCATTTGAATACTGTGATACCCAGTGCATGCTTTCCGGTTCCTTCCGGTTGTCTTCAAACAGTGGTTCATAACCCAGACTGAGCCAACGGATATTACCCAAATAGCGGATATAATCTGCTACCATTTGCTGGTTGAGTCCCTGGATGTTGTTTCCTATCACATATTGTCCCCATTCCGTTTCCTGTTTCACTCCTTCACGCATCATTTCCTCGTACACTTTAACCTTATCGGGTGTAAAGAGTTCGGGCTCTTCTTTTTTCAGTTCGAGAATGATGTTACGGAATAACCATAGATGCGTATTTTCATCCCGGTTGATATAACGTATTTCCTGGGCGGATCCTGACATCTTTCCGTTACGGCTCAGGTTGTAAAAGAACATGAAACCGCTGTAGAAATAAATACCTTCCAGAATGTAATTGGCTATCAAGGTCTTCATCAGTGTAAAACCGTTTTGGCTCTCCTGAAACTCGTTGTAACAATTGCCGATGAACGTATTTCTTTTCAATAAATGCTCATCTGTTTTCCACTGATAGAGAATATCATTACGTTCTTCGGGACTGCAAATAGAATCAAGCATATAGCTATAACTCTGGCTATGTACACATTCCTGAAATGCCTGGATATGAAGACAAAGATTGACTTCATTGGCAGTGATGTATTCACTGATAGCCGGCAGGTTGTTACTCTGTAGAGAATCGAGGAAGACCAGAAAGCTGAGAATTTTGTTGTAAGCTGTCCGTTCAGCTGGTTCCAGGTGAGGATAATCCTTTGTATCCTGCGACAGATTGATCTCTTCGGGTATCCAGAAATTGTTCATTGCCTGACGATACCAACTGCTCACCCATTTGTAACGCATATTATTAAAGTCGTTCAAATTGGTGGTATTTCCGCCGATCATTTTCCGGAGACGGATTTCTGTGTCGCCTTCCGGATTGAATAAGGCGTTCTTCTTTAATATTTTTGTTTCCATCGTTCTTATAGTTTTTTATGATGTACAACTTTCACATTCTTCTACTTCCAGTGATTTACTTCGAACATAATATACCGTTTTCACTCCGCATTCCCAAGCCAGCAGATAAAGGTTGAGTAATTGTTTCATGGTGAACTCGTTGGTGATATATAGATTCATGCTTTGTGCCTGATCGATATGTTGTTGCCGGACACCCGCAGCACGGATACTCCATTGCTGGTCTATCTGGTAGGCGCTTTTATATAACCAATAAGTCTTGTCCGACAAGGCAGGAGCTACGCGCGGAAGCATGGTACCTTTCTTTTCTTCGAGGAAGAAACGTTTCATCGCCGGATCTATTCCTGCGGTTGTTCCTGAGATAATGCTTGTACTGCTGGTAGGGGCTATGGCAAGAAGATAGGCATTTCTCATGCCATTTACCCTGACTTTTTCCTGTAACCGGTTCCATTCCGCCGATTTGTATCCTCGTTTTATGAAATAAGCTCCGGTTTGCCAGTCGCTTCCTTCAAAATATTCGTACCGCCCTTTTTCTTTTGCCAATTCAGCACTGGCTTCAATAGCCGCATAGTTGATACGCTCAAATACTTTGTCCATAAAAGTCAGATGTTCATCGCTTTCCCAACGGATGCCGCGTACGGCAAGCGCGTGATGGTAACCGCTTACCCCAAGGCCGATACTGCGGTAACGATGATTCGTTATCTGTGCAAAGGGTACGGGATAGAAATTAAGGTCGATCACATTATCGAGTGCACGGACCACTGTCGCCACCTTTTCTTTCATCTGTTGTTCATCTTCCAACGGCAAATGCCCAAGTGATAAGCTGGCTAGATTACATACCACGAAATCGCCTGGGCGAACTGTTTTCACCACGACTGTATCACCGTTCTCTGTGAGGATTTCAGTAGAGACGGATTCGATGGATGACATGTTCTGTGCTATTTCCGTACATAAGTTCGAACAGTAAATGATACCCCGGTGAGGATTAGGGTTGGCACGGTTTACGGTGTCACGGTTGAAAGTGAAAGGAGTACCGGTTTCTACAGCCGAGCGCAATACCAGCCTGATAATATCTTTAATACTTATACTGCGTTTTGAAAGGCGATTATCGTTCACACAGTCCAGATATCTTTGTTCCCATTCTTCGCCATAATAATCTTCCAGGCAATATCCTTTGATAGTCATTATCTCATTCGGGCAAAACAGATACCATATCTGGTTCAGGTCTTCTTTTGCCATGCGCCAGAACAGGTCGGGATAACATACTGCCGGAAATATATCATGGGCTTTCATCCGGTCGTCGCCATTATTGGTACGGAGTTGGAGAAATTCAGGTAAATCTTTGTGCCAAACGTCGAGATACACTGCTACGGCTCCCTGCCGCATACCCAATTGATCTACGGCGACAGCTGTATCGTTTACCAGTTTCATCCAACGGATCACACCTCCGGCAACTCCTTTAAATCCTCGTATATTACCACCTGTGGCACGTACTTTCCCGAAGTACATCCCCATACCTCCGCCAAACTTGCTGACCATCGCAAAATTGTCAATACTGCGGTAGATACCTTCCAGGCTGTCGGGTACGGTATCGATAAAGCAACTGGAAAGTTGGTGATAAGGCTTGCGTGCGTTGGAAAGCGTAGGAGTTGCCATCGTAACCTGGAGGCTACTCAACAGGTCGTAGAACTTTTTAACCCACAACATCCGGTCGTGCTGTTCGGGCATGGCAAGATGCAGGGCGATTCCCAGAAACATTTCCTGTACGGATTCTACCGGTTCATGAGAACGGGTACGGATAAGGTAGCGTTTCGCCAGTAAATCCAGTCCTGAATAATTAAACAGTTCATTTCTTTCCGGACAGATAAATCCGGCAGCTTCTTCTATCTCTTGCTGAGAGTAATTAGCCAGTATATAGTTACCATATAATCCTTCGTTGGTGAGATAGCTTAATTTATCATAGAATGTATGGATACCGACAGCTTCTTCCTGTTTTTTTAGTTTCTTTGCCAACTGGAAGTTTAATAGACGGGCTGCAATGAATTCCCAGTCGGGAGCTTCCTGTGTAGTCAGTTCTACTGCCGCTTTGATGAGTGCCGTCAGTCGTTCTTTGGATGGCATTTCAGGTTTACAGAAACTGAAAAATTTCTCAGCCAGTATAGTCAGACTGTATTCGTTGGCAGTGAATTTATCCTGTATAGCTTTGAGTGTCTCCATAATGGTCGTATCACCCACTTCATGTGTAATGTGATTGAGGGCTTTCCTTCGTTCCGTCCGTTGCCAGCGATAGAGTATATAGTTTTTAGCTTCGGCATAAAAACCATGTTCCATCAGGCTACGTTCCACTTCGTCCTGAATGCGTTCTACACTGCGGTTTGCTACATTGCTGTTTACAAAACGCTCCACTTCATCCACCATGCTGCGGATGTTTTCGTCCGCTATTTCCTGTCCGGTACTGGCAAAGCTTTTCCGGATGGCAACGGTTATTTTCTCCCTGTTATAAGGTTCGGATGCCCCATTTCTCTTGGTTATTTCCATGAGATACTTTTGAAAAATAAAATTAGAGTATACTTTCGTACTGTTCCCCTATCCCCACGAGTAGAAACAGCCTTTAATGAACGGCAGGTCTTCTGACTGACTCCTTAATTTCCGATACCTTCCCGGTGTCCTCCCTTTAAAGGGAGGACCTCCAGTGGCAATTGTCTTTATCGGAAAGTAGAGCGGAGTTTTACAGCAGCGGGACTGTTCGGGATTTTCACCCGATTCCCTTTTAATCCGAATGGAAGGAAATCCATCCGAAACCAGTTCAAAAGCAAAGGTAGCAGAATTTGGGAATCTAATAGCATGGAATACGTTAAAAGAAATAGAGGTGGCAAATAATTACTGAATTGAAGTTCTGATTTGAACACAAAAAAAGCATCCGAAAGTTAAACCATCAGATGCTTTTCAGTAATATTGAGGTTCCTGGCGGATTCGAACCGCCGTACATGGTTTTGCAGACCACTGACTAAGCCACTCATCCAAGGAACCGGACTTTATTTTGCTTCAACGATGAGTTTATCTCTTTGGAGGTTCCTGGCGGATTCGAACCGCCGTACACGGTTTTGCAGACCGCTGACTAAGCCACTCATCCAAGGAACCGTTTGTTTCAAATGATGTCTTATCGTTTTTGCGAGTGCAAAGAAAGGCATTATGTTTGGAATATGCAAATCTTTTTCATTCTTTTTGCAGGTGTTGATAGTTGCAGAACTAAGGAAAAAGAAGTTACTTTGTCTCCTGTTAGTATAAATATAAAGGAATGAATTATATAGAAACGGAAATACCCGGTGTCTGGATCATTGAACCAAAAGTGTTTAATGATGCGAGGGGATATTTTATGGAAGCTTATAAGCAGGCAGAGTTTGAACAACACATTGGTAAAATAAATTTTATACAGGACAATGAATCCTGCTCTTCCAGGGGAGTACTGAGAGGACTGCATTACCAGCTGGCTCCTTATTCGCAGTCGAAGTTGGTACGGGTGATAACAGGACGGGTATTGGATGTGGCTGTCGATCTTCGTACCGGTTCTCCGACGTTCGGTAAGTATGTAGCTGTCGAACTTTCCGCAGAGAACAAACGCCAGTTTTTTATTCCACAAGGATTTGCCCATGGATTTCATGTGTTGAGCGAAGAAGCCGTTTTTACCTATAAGGTAGATAATCCTTATATGCCAAGCCATGAAAGAGGCTTGCGGTTTAACGATCCGGCAATTGGTGTAGATTGGGGAATCACAGACATAGATGCAGTGAATTTATCAGAGAAAGATACAAAAGCCCCGCTATTGAGTGCGGCAGAATATAATTTTACATTTAAATAATACGGACGATGAAGACTTATCTGGTTACCGGTGCAGCCGGTTTTATTGGTGCTAACTTTATCAAATATATGCTGGCGGAACATCAGGATATAAAAATCGTGATTCTCGACCTGTTGACTTATGCAGGCAATTTGGGCACGATTGCGGAAGATATTGATGGCAAGCGTTGCGAATTTGTAAAAGGAGATATCTGTGACCGTGCTCTGGCTGATGAACTTTTTGCAAAGTATAACTTCGATTATGTGGTCAACTTTGCTGCAGAGAGCCATGTGGACCGTAGTATTGAAAATCCGCAGTTATTTCTCGTAACCAACATCTTGGGAACACAGAACTTGCTCGATGCTGCCCGCAGAGCCTGGGTGACAGGAAAAGACGAAACCGGCTATCCTCAATGGAGGGAAGGAGTCCGTTTCCATCAGGTATCGACCGATGAGGTGTATGGCAGTCTGGGAGCAGAGGGATATTTCCACGAAACTACCCCGTTGGACCCGAGAAGTCCGTATAGTGCTTCCAAGACCAGCGCCGACTTGTTTGTAAAAGCCTATTCCGATACCTATAAAATGCCCGTAAGTATCACCCGCTGTTCTAATAATTATGGCCCTTATCATTTTCCGGAGAAGCTGATCCCACTGATCATCAAGAATATCCTGGAGGGTAAATCCCTGCCGGTGTATGGCGACGGAACGAATGTAAGAGATTGGCTGTATGTAGAAGACCATTGCAAGGCTATCGATGCCGTTATTCATCGCGGACGGGTAGGAGAGGTATATAATGTAGGTGGTCATAACGAAAAGCAGAATATTGAAATCGTTAAACTGACCATCAGCACAATCCACCGGTTAATGACCGAGCAGCCCGAGTACCGCCAGATGCTCAAGAAGAAGGAGATTGGCCCGGATGGACAGATTTCGATCGACTGGATTAACGACAGCCTGATCACTTTTGTGAAAGACCGCCTCGGACACGATCAGCGCTATGCCATCGACCCGACAAAAATATCGGAAGAACTCGGCTGGACACCTGAAACCAGCTTTGAGGTCGGTATCGTAAAAACGATCCGATGGTATCTGGAAAACCAACAATGGGTAGAAGATATTACCGGCGGCGATTATATGAAATATTACGACCGGATGTACTCCGGCCGTTAATTACAAAACATTGGTTTCTCCATCTGGAGAAGTCGCTGAATGATTTGAAGAGAGGCTGCTCACCAATTCGGGAGCAGTCTCTTTTATTTGTTTACGTATCGACTCGCGTATTTCTTTGCGGACATTTGTGCGCGTGCTATCCAGTTCGGCTTCTTTGGCCGGCTTGAAGAGATCTTTATAGCGGCATTTCACGATCTTGTATTTGAAATTATCCAGATTACCGGTAATATCTATCCCCAGCTTGAATGGAACGGGTGATTTTAATACTGATAGGTGATAGTTGAATGTCATATCGAGATTATGCGTACCTCCGACAGCTACTTTATAACGGTCCATTTCGACAAGGAAGGGGAATACCTCTATTTTATTGTCCTTGATGGCCAGGTCGACCGAAATGCTATCTATCACATTCCGTTTTTTATTCTTGAACATAAGCGTTTTCGATATTTCGGTAAACGTCTCGCCATCCAGCAATACCATGTTTTCACCATGCAGGTAACAAGCCGAATGCAGAGACGGAAGTTCGAGCGACATCATGGAGTCCATCTTACAAGTTGCTGTGATCTGGCAATCCACTACTCCTTCAAACGAACGTAACATCGGTACCAGTGTGTCGATAGCAGGGTACAGGCTGATCAGTTTCTCAACCATTACATCTTCCATGTCGAGATCGAAGCCGGCAGATGCCCCTCGGCTATCTTTTGCCGTATAGAACATCGTCATATTTCCACGGCCGATGTTTGAGTTCATCGCCAGGTTACTCAGGTTGACGCTTTGATCGCGGATAATAATTTCGCCTTCCACATTACTCAGTTCGGCATCTTTGAAGTCTATCTTTTTCGCATTGGTATGGAGTGTCATATCCAGATTGGCCGGAATAACGAATACCTGATCGGTCGTGTCGAGTGAGGCTACGGAAATAGAATCCTGTAAGATATGGGTATCCATGGTCGCCAGGCTTTCCGCATCTATACCGGTATGGCCGGTGGACTCTTGTAATTCGGCATATTGCATGCCGGAGTTTATTGCTTTTATCAATTGGTTGCAATCGATATAATCAGAGGTAAGGGAGAAATTTCCTCTCAACTTGCCTCCCCGCAACATGGCCTGACGGATACTTTTGATTTCTCCGTTCAGCATGAAATCGCTTTTGCCCAGGTGCAGACGAGCATCGGTGAGAGTGATATCGTTTGTGTTAAATTTCAATGTTGTCTGATCGATTTTCATCGGGATAGGCATCATCCGGCTGAACCCGCGCATCTGTTTGAACGAGAGGCTGCCCCGCACTTCCCACTGTCGTAATAGTTGGGAGGTGACGTCGGTGGAGTCTATTTGAACCTGGCTGCCTGTTGTCCTTGTACGACGTGGCCGTCTTGCTGAGTTGGTACGTGTGGCCGTATCTGTCCGGGCAAGCCATCGCTGACGCATCGCATCACGGTAAGGTAGGGCTTCCAGATTAAATGTATTTTCCGAAAGTATCATCCCGGTACGCATGGGGATAATAAAATAACGTAGCGTATCGACGGAGATCGTAGCCCCGAGTGTCGGTATCCGTTTGTCGGAAGCCGAAGATTTGATCCCCCCTTTCAATACAGTCTTTCCGGCTACCAGTAATACGGAATCCGGCAGACGGGTACGCAGATAATCGAATCTGATTTGACCTGTCATCGGGATAACGGCTGTTGTATCTATTACAGGAGAAGTCTTTGCCTGTATAGCCAACTTACTTATGTTGGTACTTATAGCATCCTGGTATTTGACGTTCAGGCTGTCTACCGACATTGACATACTCAACAAGTCTTTGTTGTCCAGATACGAACTACTCAGCCCTGTCGAGTCTACGGAAAAATGTGCTTTGGCAATAAACACATCCATTCCAAGCGGCAGGCTGTAAGCTTTCAGCGTGTCAATATTCAGGCGGCCGGAAGCATGAACCTTTCCGTACTGGCTGTTCAATAGGTCGTCTACATTAAAAGAGGCGGAGAGATCGGCATCCATCACCCCTTGCAGGAACAAGGTATCCGGATTAATGAATTCTTTTGCCAGACGGGTGAAGTCGATTTTTCCTTTTATGTTTGTATCCACATTCGGTGAGGTCAGCAGATTGCTGACTTTGCCCTGCATATCGAGGGAGGTGGTCAGTCCTTTCAGTGTCAGTTGTTCGAGGGAAAGGAACGACGAGTCGGGATACATGCCGTTCAGATGCAGATCCATATCCATTTGCAGGGTATCGATTCCCTGTTTGACCCCCTTCATATGATAAGAACCGTTTTCTATCTTGCAACACAGGTTAACAGACGGCACAATACTGTCGCCCAGGAAACCATGTATATTCCCCTCCATAATGATAGAACCTTTCGCAACAGTCTTATCCCGGTTCTGGAAATAAGCGTCCGGTATGAAATGAAGCAGGTCATTCATGTCGGATATCTTAAGCCCGACTTCCATATCGATACGTGTCTGTTTCAGCAAAGGCAGGCTGCTGACGGAACCGTCGGCGGTGAAAGGTAGGTTGTTTACCAGTAATTCTGCATTGTTCAGCGTCACGGTGTTGTAGTTATCCGAGAGCAGGAGTTGGCTTTTCAGTTTTAGGGCCAGTTTGTTTGCGAGTGTATAAGTCGGGCTGCTGAAGAGAATGGAGGTACAGCCTGTTTCGACATCCAGCTTGTTACCTCCGGTAGTCAGTGAGCCATCGAGACTGAGGAAGAAACCGTTTATCTCGGCAAACAGGTCGCCCTGGCGGTCGTCGTAAGTGAAACGGCCGTTGGTAATGCGTACTTTCTGTAAGTCGATGGGGGGCAAGGGCTTCTTGTCGGTTGCAGCAGAGTCGGGTTCGCTCGAATAGATATCCCAGTTGGCTGAACCTTTCTTGTTGACATAGCCGTAGAAGCGGGGTTCTTCTATATTTACCTCGCCAACCGTTATCTTGCCGCCGAACAGGTAATCGGTTGGACGGAACGAGATCACTACCTGTTTGAATGCCAATAGTGAGTCGGAAGGGATAGCCAGTTCTTCGGTATGTGCCGTCGAATCTTCTGCGGCGTGTGATATCAGGTGTCCGTTGATCAGTTTGATTCCCAGATGCGGATAGGTCTCGAAGTAAGTCAATTCGATCCGTTCGCAATCGAGGTGTGCATCAAGGAATTTATTCGTTTGCTCGATAACGAGCGGAGTCAGTTTTTCCGGAGGCAGTACTCCCCAGTTAAGTATACTGAAACCGATACCCGGTAGGATAAAGAACAGGGTTACGAGTAAGGCGATAACAATCGTGATGACTTTTTTATTGATCTTCTTCATATCAGGCTTGTATTGCATTTTGGATGCGTTGTAAAACATCTTTCTTGATCGAATCGATTAAAGCTGTTGTCTCATCTTCCGAAGGGAAGGTTCCGTATTTATAGCTTTTCTCATTGAATGTGTAAAAGGAATAATCAAACAGGACACTTGCTTGTTTAAAAATAGGTGTGTCTTTCATGTTAAATTCGGCTCTTACTCCCTGGAATGCCATATGGAACATGATTGACTGAGCTTCAGTCAGAATGCCCATATCTTTTTCTGATAAGTTATCAATGGACAATTCTACCTTTTCATTTAAGTTAAAGAAACTGCCACTACTTATAGAGTCTCTATTTTTAGTCATATTATAGTGAACAGTAAACGTATTAAAGAACTCTGTAGCCGGCTTTAACGTTTCAAGTAGTTTTTGGGCGAACGGGCGATGAAACAGATTGAATATATCCACTTTATTTTGCGGAGTATCTTGTTTCTCGTTCTTATCGACCTCTTTCTTAGCAGTCCGTTTTAGTATTGCCAGTTGCTTCTCAAAATCATCCTCTTCCTCGATACTTTCTCCTTTGGCAGCCTTAATGCAAGTTGTCAATGCCCTTTCGAGGCAACCTTCCATATAACTTACAAGCGGTTGTATTTGCGATAGTTCAGCATGTGCACCGACAGATGGAGTAGGGCCGACAGCAACGTCGCAACGATTTAATGCTGTCAAATAATTTTCTTTATCTTTACTCTTAACCACGATCATCGGATAATTGTGGCGGGATAATATATAATTCACTATCAGTCGGGCGATTCGCCCGTTCCCGTCCTCAAAAGGATGGATTCGGATGTAGCGGTAATGAAATAATGCAGCCAGCTCGACCGGCGTTAATGCCCCTTCGGCTTCTGCCGCATTATACCAGGCAACCAAATCGCTCATCAGGGCAGGAGTCTCTTCGGGTGAAGCGTATTCGAAACGTTCTCCTGTTACAGTAATGACGGAGTTGGGACGTGTTTTGTATGTTCCGGCATGAATTATATAGGAAGTCGTTTGTCCGTCAGGGAGTGTACGGAAGATTGTATAATCTTCCCGTAAGAGTGTCAGATGAAGCTGACGAATGAATGTTTCCGTCAGAGGTTTTTCTTTTTCCATAGCCTCCGTTTGCATCATTTTCAGTCCGACATTATGTGCTTTCATCTCTTCCAAGTCTTTCATGTTGGCTGCCTCGACTACTTTCCCAAATAGCAATAGGAGCTCGGTTTGTCCGTAAGTCAGCGTATTTCCTTCGATATGGTTAGAGTTGTAATTGAATTCTAACATGAATTTTTGGTTCAGTCGTGTTTGGTCGTCTGCTTTTAAAGGCTGAAGGGATAGCCATTCCGTATATAGTTGTTCGATCTTATGCGCCATAATGATATGTTTTAATCGTTAGTATTGCAAATGTAGGAATTTACTTGACAATAACTCATATCTTTGTTCCCGATAAGTTTATTTAGAAATAATAAGGAATATGGATTTTCGTCTGAAGGTATTTTACAGTGTTGCGACGAACCTGAGCTTTACGAAGGCTTCAAAGGAGTTGTTTATCAGCCAGCCTGCTATCAGCAAGCATATTCATGAGCTGGAGGTACAGTATAAGACGCCGCTTTTCGACCGTACCGGTGGCCGTATCGTGCTGACAACTGCGGGAGAGTTGCTCCTGTCGCATACCAATAACCTGCTGACGGCTTACCGTCAACTGGATTTCGAAATGAACCTGCTGACCAATAACGTCTGTGGCGAACTGCGTCTCGGCGCCAGCACGACGATTGCGCAGTATGTCCTGCCACCTATCCTTTCTTCTTTTGTCACCAAGTTTCCCGATATCCGCGTTTCCCTGCTCAACGGCAACAGTCACGATATCGAGAAAGCCCTGCGCGAAGGAAAGATCACGCTCGGACTGGTAGAGGGCAATGCCCGTCAGAGTTCCTTACATTACACCCCCTTCATGAAGGATGAACTGGTATTGCTGACCCATACCGGTAGCAAGCTGGCCCATTACGATGAACTGACGCTCGAGCAATTATGTACCCTTCCGTTGATACTTCGCGAAAACGGTTCGGGAACATTGGAGGTACTCGAATCGGCATTGGCCGAACATCAGATCAAACTGTCACAACTGAAAGTGTTGATGCAGTTAGGAAGTACGGAGAGCATCAAATTATTTCTGGAGAATTCGGATGCTTTGGCTATTTTGTCGGTGCGTGCCGTCACCCGCGAGTTGACATCAGGAATATTGAAGGTGATCGATATATCTGACTTTACGGCCGAACGAATGTTCTCTTTCGTGCAACTGCAAGGGCAGAGTGGGGGATTGGAAGAGAGTTTTATGCGATATATGCAAACCTATAAATAATCTATAACCTCAAGTTATCTGCTATTCCATATAGTGATTGGGAGCGCTTGTATTTTAATTTTACCTTTGCGCCGTCAAAAGAGAAGATAACTAAATGAAATTATAGTAATGAATACAATTGAGCAAGTTCTGACGAAGTACAACAAACCCCTTTTCATTCTCCTTTTCGCTATTTGTCTATTGCCTTTTATTTCACCCGCAATAGCCCTGTTTCTGGGGCTTGCACTCGGGATGACGGCCGGGCAGCCTTTTCCTAAGTTTAGTAAGAAGACATCCAAATATCTGTTACAGTTTTCGGTCGTAGGGCTCGGGTTCGGTATGAATCTGCATGAGTCGCTGAAGACAGGGAAGGAAGGGATGCTTTTCACCATTGTGTCGGTGGCGGCTGTACTGGTGTTGGGTATATATCTGGGCAAACGTCTGATGATGGATAGGAAAACCGCTTATCTGATCTCTGCCGGGACAGCTATTTGCGGCGGTAGCGCCATTGCAGCCGTAGGGCCGGTAGTGAAAGCTAACGATAATGAAATGTCGATGGCACTGGGTACGATCTTTATCCTGAATGCAATTGCGCTGTTTATTTTTCCTCCTATCGGTCATTTACTCAATATGACGCAGGAGCAATTCGGCATGTGGGCGGCTATTGCTATCCACGACACCAGTTCGGTGGTCGGTGCCGGTGCTGCTTATGGTGAGAAAGCGCTTGAAATCGCTACGATGGTTAAGTTAACACGTGCTTTGTGGATTATTCCGATTACGATCGTCACCATGTTCCTCTTCAAGCAAAAAGGTGGTAAGATCGCTATTCCCTGGTTTATCTTCTTTTTCATTCTGGCAATGGTTGCCAACACCTTTTTAACGATCCCCGAAACTGTGACAGGTTCGTTAGTTTGGTTGGCTAAGAAGGGATTGACCGTCACTCTCTTTCTGATTGGAGCCGGATTATCAAGAAAAGTAATCAAACAGGTCGGTGTCCGTCCGATGGTACAAGGGGTAGTGCTTTGGGTTTTCATTGGTTTAATTAGCCTGGGAGTTATATTATTGGTTTAATTTCTTATCTTTGCGATTTCTAAGCGAATAAGAAGATGGCTTCAAAAGTAACAAAAGGCATTATAATTACATTCTGGGTACTGTTTGCGGCAGCAGTAGGAACTGTATTTCTGATTTTTACCGCAATAGCGAATGGCTCTATCGGGTATATGCCGCCGGTGGAACAGCTCGAAAATCCTATCGACAAATATGCATCCCAGATCATTTCATCTGACGGAAAGACTTTGGGAAGTTATGCCCATAGTCAGGATAACCGTATCATGACAAATTATAAGGATCTTTCTCCTGACCTGGTGAAAGCCTTGATAGCTACCGAAGATATTCGTTATGCACAACATAGCGGTATTGATGCGCAGGGATTGTTCCGCGCTGTTGTGAAACGCGGTATCCTGATGCAGAAGAGTGGTGGTGGCGGTAGTACCATTACCCAGCAGCTGGCAAAACAGCTTTTCTCACCGAGTGCCGATAACTTTATGGAACGCCTGTTCCAGAAGCCGATCGAATGGGTGATTGCCGTTCAATTGGAACGTTATTACACAAAGGAAGAGATTATCAGCATGTATTTGAACAAGTTCGACTTCCTGTATAATGCCGTAGGTATCCAATCGGCTGCACGTGTTTATTTCGGTACCACTCCCAAGAATTTGAAGATAGAAGAAGCCGCTACGCTGGTGGGAATGTGTAAGAACCCTTCTTACTTTAACCCGGTACGCCAGAATGAACGTACCCGTGGCCGTCGTAATACGGTGCTCGAACAGATGCAGAAGGCCGGTTATATCTCTCGTGCCGATTGCGACTCGTTAAAAGCGTTGCCGCTGACTGTCCGTTTCAGCCGTATGGATCATAAGGAAGGCTTGGCTCCCTATTTCCGTGAATATCTTCGCCTGACATTGACGGCTAAGAAACCGGACCGTAAACGTTATGCCTCTTGGCAAGGTCAGAAGTTCTCGGAAGATTCGCTGGCCTGGGAAACCAATCCTCTGTACGGTTGGTGTAATAAGAATAAAAAAGCCGATGGTGAGTTCTATAACCTTTATACCGACGGTCTGAAAATATATACGACCATCGACTCGCGTATGCAGAAGTATGCAGAAGATGCCGTTCGCGAACATATCGGAAAAGAATTACAACCTGCTTTCTTCCGTGAGAAGAAAGGACGCAGTTATGCGCCGTTCTCCCGTGATGTGTCGGTTGGACAGGTAGATACGATGATTATGCGTGCGATGCACCAGACTGACCGCTACCGCAGCATGAAGAGTAGTGGAATGAACGAAGCCGATATGCGTAAAGAGTTCCAGAAACCGGTGGAAATGCGTGTATTCAGTTGGAATGGACCGATCGACACCATTATGTCGCCGTGGGATTCTATCCGTTATCATAAGAGTTTCCTGCGTACGGCCTTTATGTCGATGGACCCGCGTACGGGATATGTGAAGGCTTATGTGGGAGGTATCGATTATAATGATTTCCAGTATGATATGATAAATGGCGGACGTCGCCAGGTGGGTTCTACCATCAAGCCTTTCCTTTATTCGTTGGCGATGATCGAAGGTATTAGCCCTTGTGAGGAAATGCTTCACGTGCAGCAACAACTGACCGACGAGAACGGTATCCTTTGGTCGCCGCGTAATGCCGGAGCCAAGCGGGTAGGTGAAATGGTGACTATCCAGTGGGGATTGCAGAATTCGTCCAACTGGGTGACTGCTTATCTGATGAAGCAGCTTTCTCCTTATACCTTTGTCCGCCTGTTGCATTCGTTCGGGCTGAAAGGGAATATCGATCCTGTTATTTCCGTATCGCTCGGTACGCCGGATGTGTCGGTGGGCGAAATGGTGGCTGCTTATACGGTGTTTGCCAATAAGGGTATCCGTGTCGAACCGCTTTATGTAACCCGTATCGAAGACTCGTATGGAAATACGATAGCCAGCTTTAATTCGCAAATGAACGAAGTTTTGCCGGAAGATGCTTCCTATAAGATGCTGTATATGTTGCGGAGTGTGATCGATGGTGGAACCGGTGGACGTGTCCGTTTCCGGTATGGTATAAAGGCGCCTATGGGAGGTAAGACAGGTACGACACAGAATAACTCCGACGGATGGTTTATGGGATTCACGCCGAGCCTGGTGTCCGGTTGTTGGGTAGGAGGCGAGGATCGTTCGATCCACTTCGATCGTCTGCAGGAAGGACAGGGAGCCAGTATGGCTTTACCTATCTACGGCTTATTTATGCAGAAAGTGTATGCCGACAAGACTCTCGGTTATTCGGAGGATGACGATTTCGATGTTCCGGAACAATATGCAAATCCTTGCAAGACAACGACGGAGGAAGAGCGGAGGCATATACCGACCGATGTCGGAGGTATCGACAAGATGTTTGAATAACAGACTAAGTTAATTAACATACCCGGCTCCCACAAATCTAAATAATTTGTTAGATTTGTGGGAGTTAATATTTTATTTAGGGTATTATGGAACGAGAATCAGTTATCTCCCTGCTGGATGACCGGCAAAAAGTATTCGACTTCGTCGTGATAGGCGGCGGAGCGACAGGTTTGGGAATAGCGCTCGATGCGGCAACCCGCGGATATAGCGTGGCCTTGTTCGAACGTTCGGATTTTACAAAAGGGACCTCCAGCCGGAGTACGAAGCTGGTGCATGGAGGTGTTCGTTATCTGGCACAGGGAGATATGTCACTGGTTTTTGAAGCTCTTCATGAACGTGGTCTGCTTCGCCGTAATGCCTCTCATCTGGTGAAAGACCAGTTATTCCTGATTCCTTGTTATCGTTGGTGGGAAGGACCTTTCTATACGGTCGGCCTGATACTGTATGACTTGATGGCTCGGAAACTCAGTCTGGGACGGTCGGTTTGTATCGGTCCCAAGCGAGCGGTAAAAACAATTCCGATGCTCCGACGAAAGGGTATGACAGCCGGTGTGCTTTACCACGACGGGCAGTTTGACGATTCCCGCCTGGCTATTAATATGGCACAAACCGCCGTGGAGGCTGGGGCCTGTGTTCTGAACTATATGAATGTAACTGGTCTGCTGAAAGAAAAGAAGAAGGTGGCCGGTGTAATTGTCCGTGATGAGGAAACGGGTGATACCTATCAGGTGAAGGCACATTCGGTTATTAATGCTACCGGGGTTTTTGCAGATGAGATATTACAGATGGATAAGCCGGGTAAATATCCGACTGTTCGTCCCAGCCAGGGTGTTCACCTGGTATTAGATGCTTCTTTTCTGGACAGCGATTGTGCTGTGATGATTCCTAAAACATCCGACGGGCGTGTCCTGTTTGCTGTACCATGGCACGATAAGGTCGTGGTGGGTACGACCGATACATTGATGAAAGAGTCGAGTGTCGAACCGGTAGCACTTGAAGAAGAGATTCGGTTTATCCTCGACACGGCTGCCAATTACCTGAATCGTGCCCCGCAGCGGAGTGATGTTTTATCGGTATTTGCCGGTCTCCGTCCCTTGGCGGCTCCCCGCAACGAAGGGAAAAAAACGAAGGAGATTTCACGTAGCCATAAACTTATCCGTGAGAAATCGGGTTTAATAACTATAATCGGAGGGAAGTGGACTACCTACCGGAAGATGGCACAGGATACACTCGACTATGCCATTCGTTATATGCATGTGCCTACACGCGATTGTATAACCGAAACGTACCCGGTTCATGGTTCCGGAACCACTCCCGATTACTCCGATCCTTTATATGTCTATGGTACGGATGCCGATGCGATCAGGCAACTGGTTGTTTCAGCTCCGGAAATGGGTGAGAAGTTGCATCCCGGATACGCTTATACCCGCGGGGAAGTTACCTGGATTATCCGTAACGAGATGCCCCGTACGTTGAAAGATGTATTGGCCCGCCGTTTGCGTATCCTGTTTATGGATGCTCGTGCAGCGATGGCCATGGCTCCGAAGGTTGCCTCAATCCTAGCTGAAGAAAGAGGTAAAGATGCCTCCTGGAGAGCCGGGCAATTGGAAGAGTTCAATCGTATCGCAACTCATTATATATTGGATTAACAAGAAAAAGATAATGAACTAACAGAAAGGAACAATATGAATTTCAGACATAAATATGTGCTGGCTATAGACCAGGGAACAACGACTTCCCGGGCCGTTCTGTTTAATCGTCAGGGAGAGATTATTACCTTCTCCCAGAAACCGTTCCAACAGTATTTTCCTAAACCGGGTTGGGTAGAGCACGATCCGAACGAGATATGGTATACGCAATCTACCGCTATCAAGGAAGCGATGGCGAAGGCTGATGTGACGGATACGCATATTGCTTGTATCGGCATTGCAAACCAGCGGGAGACAACGATCGTATGGGACCGCGAAACAGGTTTCCCCGTTTACAATGCTATTGTATGGCAGGATCGGCGTACAGCTGACTACTGTGAGGAACTGAAGGCAGAAGGGTATGCCGACTACATACAGCAAAAGACCGGACTGGTGATCGATGCTTATTTTTCCGCCACCAAAGTAAAATGGATACTGGATCATGTCAAAGGAGTCCGTGAGCGGGCTGAACGGGGTGAGCTTTGTTTCGGTACCGTCGACTCTTGGTTGATCTGGAAGTTGACACGCGGTGGTCAGTTTATTACTGATATTACTAATGCTTCTCGTACGATGCTTTTCAATATAAATACATTGCAGTGGGATCAGGAGTTACTGAATCTTTTTACTATTCCGGCTTCCATGATGCCGGAGGTGAAGAGTAGCAGTGAAGTTTATTGTGAAACATCTACTCCCATATTTAAGGCGGGTATTCCTGTTTCCGGGATGGCCGGTGATCAGCAGGCTGCCTTATTCGGACAGCTTTGCCTGGAAGAGGGTATGATGAAGACGACCTACGGAACAGGTTGCTTTATGATCGTGAATACCGGAGATAAACCGGTCTTCTCACAAAATAACCTGTTGACGACAATTGCCTGGAAGCTGGGTGATCGGGTTACTTATGCGCTTGAAGGTAGTGTCTTTGTGGGTGGTGCTGTTATCCAATGGTTGCGTGACGGTATCGGGTTGATCCCAAATGCTCCGGTGACGGAACAGATGGCGAAATCGGTGCCGGATAACGGTGGCGTTTATTTTGTGCCGGCCCTGACAGGACTGGGAGCTCCTTACTGGGATCAGTATGCCCGCGGTGCTATTATCGGTATTACCCGTGGTACGACGGCTGCCCATCTGACACGTGCTGCTCTGGAAGGAATTTGCTATCAGGTGTACGATGTCCTGATGGCTATGGAGAATGATATCCACGCCAAGCCGAAGGAAATTCGTGTGGACGGCGGAGCTATTGCCAATAATTTCCTGATGCAGTTCCAGTCCGATATCTGCCAGTGTCCGGTGGTCCGTCCCAGAATACTGGAGACGACTGCGCTGGGAGCTGCTTATCTGGCCGGTCTGGCAGTGAATTACTGGAAAGATATGGATGAACTGAAGGAACAATGGTCGCTGGATACTATATTCACGGCTAAGATGAAGCCGGAGACAGCGCTGGCACTGCTAACCGATTGGCATAAGGCAGTAGGCCGTACAATGAATTGGGCTATGGATAGTGAAATCTGATATTACATTTAATTCATTCTTGCCATGACACTATTTTTTGCGGAATTTATAGGGACTATGCTGCTGATTCCTGGCCCAGTTCTTGGGAGCAGCGGCTGGAGCTTTGGTTGTCTGGTTGGTTTATAAAGACCATTTTGATGCTACCGACAGTCAGGCGGCAAAGTTGGGCGTGTTCTGTACAAATGCCGAGATCAATAATCCGGCTCGTGATTTGGCTCCACGTTTTATGCATACAATTCTTCCAATTAAAGATAAAGGTAGCAGTCATTGGGAATATACCTGGATCCCCGGAATTGCACCGATTGCAGGATCTGCGATAGCAGCAATGCTGTATTATGTATTGAAATAGAGTGTTATACGATTTTGATGATGTCTTAGAATGTTGTATATTCGTGAATTGTTCTTGATAGAATGATAAGTCTCAGATTCAATTTAAAGAATATCAAAATGTATCGTATAACCACTTTTGTTCTAACCCTCTTCTTTTTGTTAACCGGATGTAGAGGTGACCAATCCGTTGAAAAGACTCTGCTGATATCTTCCGACTCATTATCCTCCATTCACCATGAGGCTCAGGATTTGTTCAATCAGGCACGTGATTTACAAAAGAAGGAAGAGTTTGTGTCGGCTATACCGTTTTATGAAAAGCTGATCGCCCTCGAACCTGTTGGAGAAGATATAAAGCCTGTTGCCGGCCTGATGGACGAAGGATGCCTGCAATTGGTTTACTGTTATATCTTTGCCGGGCAACGAAAAGACGGGGCGGATTATTTCAGTCGTTTATATAATGAAAGAGAGCTTTGGTTTATACGTAACTATCCGCGTAGCGTGGAGGTTTGTCTGGCTTATTCGCTTTATGAGGCTACTCGTTTGGATGAGGCTGTGGTCATGATAGATCGGGCACTAGCCAGACCGACGGAAGGTCGTGAAAAAGATCAATTATATGTCGACAATGGCATTGCTTCTGTTATTTACAACCAGGTCGGAGATATTCGTAAAGCTATTGCCTGTGGGGAACGGAGTTTGGAGATCATTCGTACGCTGGAGGATAAAACCAAGATTGTTTTTGTGTTGGGAAATCTCATCTATCAATATCAGCAGGTCGGTGAGTTTGAAAAAGCATTGTCTGCCTACGATGATATGATACTTTCCGGACAGGGCGAGAAGAATCCATATGGCCTTTGTGCTGCGGAGGTAAATGTCGTGCAGTTATATGATGAATGGGGATTGGAAGAAGAGGTGGAATTGCATCTATCCAAGGCACGGGAAGCGGCGGTGCTCAGTGATGTTCCCGATGCTTTTTTGAGAGTGGATAATCTGGCTGTTTATTATGCACTTCAGAGTAAACAGTATGAAAAGGCAGTGGTTCTACTGGATAGTATGTCTCGTCGTCTACCGGATCCTACCCAGAATTCTTTTTATCATGAATTTTATGATAATTATAAAAGTATTCTGGCTGTTCATAATATGGAAGGAAAAGAGGCTGATGTAATTGCCGGAGTCCGTCAGTTGGTGATTTCATTAAAAAGTAAACCTCTGAATAACCTGTCTGTATTGACCATTCGTTTGTTGGGGGATGCTTTGGTTGAAGTGGGAGAGAAGCAGTTGGCGATAGATGTTTACAGGGTTTGTTGCGATTATATCCAGGAAAATCATTTATTGAATCAGCAGCGTATGGTATATTATCGTCTGGGAGTTTTGTATGAAGGCATGGGGCGTTTTGCTGAAGCTTCCCGTTTCTTACTGATGGCCCGTGAGGCGGATAGAAGCTTTACTGAGCGCCGGAATGCAGGATTGATTTCCCAGTTTCGCGTTAAGTATGAAACCCGTGAAAAGGAACATGTTAATAAACTGCTCCGTTCGGAGATACAGTTGAAAGAGCGGACGTTGCAATATTATGCATCGATTGGTATTTTGTTATTTCTGTTAGGGATAATCTTTTTGTTATGGCTTGTCATGCGGCATCGTACGCTTAAACTAAAGCACGAAGCCAACCTTCGTGAGCATGAGCTGACAGAAATCCGCCATAAGGAATCTCTTCGTTTGATAGAGGAACAGGAAAAGCAGCTTCGACAGATGTTGACTGAGCGTCAGAATATGAACCGTAAGAACGAGGAACTTAGGGAACAAATAGAAAGGTCGGATGCAAGGAATACCATGCAGGAGGTGATCAACAGTCTTTCGCCACATTTGCTAACAAATGAGGAGGAGCAGGAATTCCGTCGTCAATTCTGTATTCTCCATCCTTCGTTTATGTTGAGGCTGCGTGAGGTTTGTCCGACTGTTACCCGGAATGAAGAATTACTGGCTATGCTTATCCGTTTGAACCTGACTTCAGAGGAAATTGCTCTTGCTTTGGGGAATAATCGGGCGAGCGTAAATACGTCACGCTTTCGTTTGAGGAAGAAGCTGGGAGTGGAGAAAGAGGTTTCACTGGATGATTTCTTTAGGAATCTGTAAAAGAAGGGGGCTATGCTTTATTTCCATTCCATGATCACAAAATCAATTTCTTTATTATTCTTATCACCTCCGAAATGGAAGCCTCTACTTCTGGAGTCAGTTCCATATTTACCTCATTCAGGTTGGCGGCGGAGACCACGATCAAGTGTACTTCGGGGAGATCGTCGGTCAGGATCATGGTTTCGATCATGTCACGCAGGCCGATTTCGTGTGCGCTCATCAAGGGAGGGTAGTCACTGGCGTATTGGGGACGGATCAGGCGGACGGTTCCCGGTGGGTTGCTATCGAGGGTGGCGTCTACCATGATGATATGATCGTAGCCTGTCAACCAACTGATCAGATGAAGGCCTCCCGTCCCGCCATCCATCAGGGTGACATGGGCGGGAAGCTTTTCTTTTTCCAGGGCCTGTATCACGTGGATACCGACTCCTTCGTCTTTCAGCAACAAGTTGCCGACACCTAATATAAGAGTTTTCTTTTCCATTCTGTCGTTGTTAATAGCACTACTATGTCATTGTATGTAGCACTATTGTGCTGATATAAGTAACACTACTGTGTTGCTGGTAGTAGCACAGTAGTGTTATTGGGGTGGCTTTATAGTGCTAAGCTATTCATGTTTCTTTGCAATCTTTGTGATTGTTTCGGCTGTCTCCGTAATCTCTTCCTTGTCTGCAATATCTTCTTCGATAAACTTCCAACCTCCAATGATGGAGGAGGTTTCACCGCGCTGTTCGATATAATCGTGATAGAATACCAGATAGATATGCACGATCGCGAAGAGGATAAAGAACCACATAAGGAAGTGATGGATCTGCCGGGCCATCAGGTCGCCACCCATTAACGGGATTGTCCAGGCGAACAGTTGCGGGAAGAAGGACTGGCTCATTTTAGCATACAGTCCGAAACCCGTAATACTTTGCAACAAGAAAGCCCAGAACGTACCGAAATAGATCAGGCTGGCCAATGCATTATGTCCGATACTTTCGACCGGTTTGTTCTTTATCATCAGGATGTCCACCTTTATTACTTCCAATACTTCCTGCCACTGTGATTTCTTTAGTGGAATGAAGTTTGTCCACTGGGCAAAGCGGTTTCCTACAAATCCCCAGTAGAGACGGAATACAAAGTTGAAGAAGAATACGAATGCCGCTACAAAATGGATGAAACGGACGATGCCGAACCAATAGCTGAAATAGGCTTCCGATGCATTCAGTATGGCTGGCGGATCTGCAATAATAAATCCGGTGATGCACAGTATGACGATACACAAGGCATTCACCCAATGGTAGATACGTACAGGAAGTTCCCATACATATACTTCAGTAAGACGTTTCTTGCGACTTTTCATAGCAATACTATTTAAAACGTATCCATTTGATGCACATACTTCCCTTCTTCGTCATACAGGTGCACAGCACAGGCCAGGCAGGGGTCGAAGGAGTGGATCGTCCGTAGGATTTCGAGCGGCTGATTGGCGTCGTGTATCGGTGTGCCGATCAGAGCCGATTCATAGGGTGAAAGGTTGCCGTTTTCATCCCTTGGCGAGGCGTTCCAGGTGGTAGGAACTACCATCTGGTAGTTTTTCACCCGGTTGTTTTCGATCACGATGAAGTGGGCGAGGGCTCCGCGAGGGGCTTCGGTCAGTCCGACGCCTTGTGCTTTCTTCGGCCAGTTCTCGTTTTCCCACATGACGGGGTTTGCCATACGGGAATCCCCGTTTTCCAGGTTCTTCATCAGTTGGTCGAAGAATTCGAGTGCCCATCCGGCTACCAGCTGCGTTTCGATACCACGGGCAGCCGTGCGTCCCAAGGTAGAGAAGAGGGCTTCGGGCGGCAGGTTGAGTGCTTTCAGCACATTGTCGACAGCCGATTTCTGGGGTTCCTTGCCTGCAGCATAGGATACGATCAGACGGGCTAACGGACCTACTTCCATAGCATGTCCTTTCCAGCGTGGGGTTTTGATCCAGCTGTATTTATCTTCTACATCCAGGTGTTTGTAAGGAGGTTTCGGGCCGGTATAATCCAGATTGGTTTCTCCATCGTAAGGGTGCAGACCGGCTTTATCGCCTTCCGTGTATTTATACCAGGAATGATAGATGTATTCTTTTATTTCTTCGGATGAATTGGCATCCACCGGATGTACCTTGCTGAGATCGCGATCCAGTACGATACCGCGCGGACTCATGAAGTCTTCTATACCGGCGTATCCGTGAAGAGGAAAGTCTCCGTACGACAGGTAGTTGCTAACGCCGCCGCCTATCTTGCTCCATTCGTCTTTGTAAACTTCGGCGATCATCAATAGGTCAGGAATATATACCTGGTCGATAAAGTCTTTTCCTTCCTGTAATTTTTGTTTTACCAGTGCCAGGCGTTCGGCATTGATCGAGTTGGCCTCATTCAGGTCGATGCTGCATGGCATACCGCCGACAAGGAAGTTCGGATGCGGGTTCTTTCCGCCGAAGACTGCATGTACCTTGACGATCTCCTTCTGCCATTCCAGGGCTTCGAGATAATGAACCGTGGCTATCAGGTTCTGCTCAGGTGTCAGTTTGTAGGCCGGATGTCCCCAGTAACCGTTGGCGAAGATACCCAGTTGCCCGCTGGCAACGAACTTCTTCAGGCGGTCTTGTGTCGCTTTGAAATAGCCTTCCGTATTCTTGGCCCACGGCGAGAGTTGCTGGGCAAGGAGGGCGGCTTTCTTCGGGTCGGCCTTCAGACCGGATACGATATCCACCCAGTCCAGCGCATGCAATTGGTAGAAATGCACTGTATGATCGTGCATATAAAGTACCGCTTCCATGATATTGCGTACCATTTCAGCATTAGGGGGAATGGTGATATCCAGTGCATTTTCCACCGCACGGACGGAACAAAGCGAATGGATAGAAGTACATACTCCACAAACACGTCCCACAAATACCCAAGCATCACGCGGGTCGCGGTCGCGTACTATATTTTCTATTCCGCGTACCATCGTACCGGAACTGTAAGCATCTTTAATCTTGCCGCCTTCGATAGCTGCTTCTACCCGCAGATGGCCTTCAATACGGGTGATAGGGTCTATAACGATTCTTTCAGACATGGTAATACGAATTTAGATGTTAGATTTACTTTCCGGTTCTTCATTGTCGATCAACTCCTTCTTCCGGATATTGGTGGCAACGGCATGAACGGCGATACCGGCAGCTGTTGCAGCTCCCAGGGCAAGGCCGATCTGGTCGGCTGTCGCTTCGATGCCGAAGCCGTGGACGTCGGGCATCCGTTTATAGAACGGGCTGTTATCCCAGAAATTCTCTTCGCTGCATCCCAGGCAGGGGTGACCGCTTTGGATCGGGTAACTTGTTCCTTCGTTCCATTTGATGATACCGCACGAGTTGTAGGTACTCGGCCCTTTACACCCCACTTTGTAGAGACAATAACCTTTCTTGGCATTCTCATCGTCGAAGCTTTCAACGAACAGACCGGCATCGAAGTTGGCGCGGCGATAGCAGGTGTCGTGAACACGGCGTGAATAGAACATCTTCGGACGTCCCAGGCCATCGAGTTGCGGCATGCGTTCGAACGTCAGCATATAGATAATGACGCCGGCCATCACATCGGCGATAGGAGGACAACCTTGTACATTGATAATAGGTTTCCCTTTTATTACTTTATGGATCGCTTTGGCTCCTGTCGGATTCGGGTTGGCAGCCTGTACGCAACCGGCACAGGCACAGTTTCCCCAAGCAATAATCGCCTTGGCACCTTCTGCTGCCTCCTGCGTGATCTGTAAGGCACTTTTACCGCCTACACAACAATAACCTTCGTCTTTTGTCGGGATCGATCCTTCAATCATAAGCAGGTATTCGCCATGATATTTCTTCATGGTTTCCTCCTTGGCCGCTTCGGCTTGTTCGCCGGCGGCAGCCATCAGTGTTTCTGTATAATCGAGTGAGATCTTATCGAGTAGGAGAGTCGCCACGATCGGATGGGCGGCGCGGATGAATGACTCTGTACAGCAGGTACATTCCTGCAGGTGAAGCCAGATAACCGGCAGACGTGGCTTTGTTTCCAGTGCGTTAACAACCTGTGCAACGCCGGATGCTTCCAATCCCATAAGGGCGGCCATGGTAGTGCAGAATTTCAGGAAATCCCTTCGGGAGATACCTTTCTGTCGGCACTCCTCGTAGACGGTCGGTCTTTTTTCTTCCATATCTTAGTAATTTATTGGTTTGCTTTAGCAAATACGTGGTAATTGTTCACCACTCAGCATATCGACGATGCGGTAATTACCGTATAGTGTTTTCATCTTTACGATCGCGTTTCCTTTTGCGGTTACACGGCCGATGATCGTAGCGTCCCTTCCTTCCGGGAAGTTGTTCATGATCGCAAGTGCTTCCTGTGCCCGGGCTTCCGGCAGGATAACTAATACCAGTCCTTCGTTGGCTACGTAAAGCGGATCAAGTCCCAATATTTCCGAAGCTCCTTTCACGGCGTCGGGGATCGGGAGGGCTGCTTCATCCAGTACGATTTCCACGTTGGCTGTTTTTGCTATCTCGTTCAATGTTCCGCTTACTCCTCCTCGTGTCGGATCACGCAGGACATGGACTTCCTCTATAATTTTTAACAACTGAGAAAGCATATTGTTTAACGAAACTGTATCACTTTTCAGGTTTGTTTCAAATCCGAGGCTTTCGCGAGCGGAAAGAATGGTGATGCCATGTGCTCCGATTGCTCCGCTACAAATGACTACATCACCCGGTTGAACACGATCGGGAGCGATACGGATCCCTTCGGGCACGACTCCGATGCCACTGGTATTGATAAAGAGTTTATCACATTTACCTCGTTCGACAACTTTGGTATCGCCTGCTACGATTTGTACACCGGCTTTATCGGCAGCACGGCGCATGGATTGTACGATGCGTTGTAGGTCGGCCAGCAGGAATCCTTCTTCCAGTATAAATCCGGCAGTCAGATAGAGTGGACGGGCACCGCAACAGGCCAGGTCGTTCACCGTTCCGTTCACAGCCAGGTCGCCGATGTCGCCACCGGGAAAGAAGATCGGATCGACAACGAACGAGTCGGTCGAACAGGCCATCCGCCCTTCCCGGACAGGAAAGACACAACCATCATGATCCTGTTCCAGCAACGGATTGCGGAAAGCTGGATAGAATATGTTGCTGATCAGCTGATGCGTCATCCGCCCGCCGCCTCCATGTGCCATCAGTACACAATCGGAGTCGCTAAATGGAATTGGACAACTAAAATCTTCATTCTTCATATCTTTCTATATTTATAGTATGCCGCACAAACTCCCTCGGACGAAACCATCGGTGCCCCTATCGGATGTTCCGGTGAACAAGTCTTTCCAAAGAAAGGACAGTCGGAGGGTTGATTCACGCCTCTCATGATGTTTCCAGCAATACATTCGGATGAAATTTCAGTTTCTCTCGGAAGGAACGGAAATTTCTCCCAGGAGGAATATTTGGCATACTTTTTCTTTAACTGCAAACCACTGTTTGGAATAACACCGATGCCACGCCATTCCTGATCACATGGTTCGAGTGTTTCATCCATCAAGGCGCGGGCAACCGGATTCCCTTCTTCGGGGACGACGCGCTTGTAGGCATTCTCTACAAGACAGCTTCCGTTTTCCAATTGTAGGAGGCAACGGTAGATCCCGTATAATAAATCGACTGGTTCGAAGCCGGTAACAACCATCGGTGTCTTATATTTTTCTGCTAATCGATGATAGGCTGCATTCCCGGTAATGGCACAAACATGGCCGGCTGTCAGAAATCCGTCTACCTTACATTCCGGATCGGAAAGAATCGCTTCCATAGCCGGGGGAACTGTAAACAGAGAGGTGAGGAGCGAAAAGTTCGATAGTTTTCTACGCTGTGCCTCTTTCAGGGCCATCATGTGGACAGGCGCTGTTGTCTCGAAACCGATGGCAAAGAAGATTATTTCTTTATCCGGATTTGCTTCTGCCAGTCCGACGGCATCGAGCGGGGAATAAAGCATGCGGACATCAGCTCCGTGTGCTTTGGCTTGCAGCAGGTCTTCTTTTGTTCCCGGTACACGCATCATATCTCCGAATGAAGCCAGTATGACAGAAGGTTGTTTGGCTAGTTCCAATGCCTGGTCGATCAGGGAAACCGGGGTTACGCAAACCGGACATCCGGGGCCATGAAGCAGTCGGATCTCTTCCGGTAATAATTCCTCCAGTCGATGGCGGGCAATGGCGTGTGTCTGTCCACCGCATATCTCCATAATATGCCATGGTTGGGTAGTCACTTTCCGGATAGCCCGGAGTAACGATTGTACTTGTTCGTTGTCTCTGTATTCGTCAACGTATTTCATAAGCGTTCCAGCTTCTTGAGGTCTTCCAGTGTTTCTTCTGCTTCCCGGGCGTCCACTACGGAGATCGCCATACCAGCATGAGCCAGGATATAGTCACCTTCCGATACATCTACCCATTGGATACATATATCTTTCATGATACCGCTGAAATCGACTTTGGCCATTGTCAGGTCAGGTTCGGAGCGGTCTATATTTACTATTTTACCGGGTATTGCCAGACACATAAGCTTATTTGTTTTTTATTAACAACTTCAAAAGTAGGTAATATGTTTTAGAAAAGGTGTGTGAAATGATACATATTATCTATTAATTGATAGATAAAGATTATTGGTATTGTTGTTCGGTCGGTTTGTTTATTAAGGTTAAACCATCTATATTTGTCAGAACAGTTAAAATCATAAAGGGTGAAGATTTCGATATTGACAATCCGTGGATTAGTGCAAGGCGTTGGCTTTCGTCCTTTTATCTATCGTATCGCGAACGAGATGGAGATAAAAGGGGAAGTTGATAACCGGAATAACGGTGTTTGTATACGTGCTGTCCTGACTTCGGAACAATGTGATCGGTTCATTTCCCGTATAAAAAAGGAACATCCAGTTGTCGCAGTGATCCATTCTATCGAGGTGACAGAAACAGAGGTTGTGACTGCCGACTATGCCGATTTTTCCATTACACCCAGTTATTCGGAATCGGATGAGGTCACACAGGTGGCTCCTGATATTGCAGTTTGTCCGGAATGCCTGTCTGACAGGGAGGAGCAGCCCCATCGTTTGCAATATCCTTTTATAAACTGTACGCATTGCGGACCGCGTTTCTCCATTATCTGCGATCTTCCGTACGACCGGAAGCAGACTACGATGTCTGCTTTTACCATGTGTCCTGATTGCAGGGGAGAATACACAACTGTCGACGACAGGCGTTTTCATGCGCAACCCGTTGCGTGTAATCATTGCGGACCATTTTATTATGCTATATATAATAATGTAAGGATAACCGATTATCGGGAACTCCTTCATCTTTCTTGTCGGCTGCTTCGTGAAGGGAAAGTGATTGCAGCGAAAGGTATTGGAGGTTATCATCTGATATGTGATGCGGCAAATAAATATGCGGTAGCTCGCCTGCGTGAAATAAAACAGCGTGATAGTAAGCCTTTTGCCGTGATGTTTCGTACTGTCGAGCAACTGAAAGAGTATGTCGAGGCCGATCCGGTGGAAGAGGCCTGTCTGATGTCCTGGCGTCGTCCTATCGTTTTACTAAAACAAAAGAAATCTCTTGCTGCGGAGATCAATAAGGATATGAAAACCTTGGGTTGTATGTTGCCATATATGCCTTTGCATTATGACTGGTTTGCGACTCTTGACATATCTGCACTGGTTATGACCAGTGGCAATCTGAGCGATTACCCGATTGCCATTACTCCTGAAGAAGCTGACGAACAGTTATCCGGAAAAGTATCGTTGTTACTTCATCACAACCGCGCTATCCACAATCGGGTCGATGATTCGGTCTTGCAAGTTTGCGGTGGACAACCTTGCCTGATCCGCCGTTCGCGCGGTTATGCCCCGGAACCATTCTTCGCAGATATGGAGGTAGAAGGAATCCTGGCTTTCGGTGCGGAGAAAGTGAATACATTCGCATTAGGGAAAGGTGATACGATCTTGCAAAGCCAGTATATCGGTGATTTGAAGAACTGGGAAACATTTAGTTTTTACAAGGAATCGTTAGAACGGTTGCAACATCTTTTCCGTTTTATGCCAACCTCTTTAGTATGTGATTTGCACCCCGATTATTTATCGTCACAAGAGGCAGAACGTGTAGCATTACAGACTGGATTACCTTTGATAAAGGTGCAGCATCATCATGCCCATGCTGCTGCCTGCATGTTGGAGTACGGATTGCATGAACCGGTAATAGCCATCATACTCGATGGTACGGGATTAGGTGATGATGGAAAAGTATGGGGAGGCGAGTTCTTTCTTTGTGACCGTAAGTCGTATCGTCGTTTGTCACATTTCGAATATATCCCGTTGCCTGGTGGTGATAAAGCTTCTGTCGAACCCTGGAGAATGGCGGTAGCTTTCTTATGGCATTATTTCAGGGATGCCGTTCGTTTCCCGGATGGGTTTGTTGAACGGATAGGGGAGCAGAAGATTCGGATATTGATGGCTATGATGGAGAAAGGAGTGAATACTCCATATACTTCTAGTGCCGGTCGACTTTTTGATGCTGTTGCTTCTTTACTTGGTCTTTGTGATATATCGTCTCATCAGGCTGAAGCTCCGGTGCGGCTTGAACAAATAGCATCGATTGAACCCGACGACCGTTATCCGGTTATAATAAAAGAAGGTATTATATCTTTCTTCCCGTTGTTTGAGGGTATATTGAATGATTTGGCCTCGGGAATATCTGTTTGTGATATTTCTGCTCGCTTTCATAATACGATTGCTAAAGTCTTGCTGGAGGAAGTCAAATTTCTTCTAAAGCAAAATGAAGCCAGCCGTGTAGTTATTTCCGGTGGCTGTTTTCAAAATAAAAGGTTGACGGAACAACTACAACGTCTTTTTGCCGAAGCCGGCATACCGTTGTATGTTCCTGGCCGTATACTTTGTAACGATGGGGGAGTAGCATTGGGGCAATTGACAATTGCCGCCTCCCGGAATAAAAAAGAATGATATGCACGAAATGTCTATTGCTCAAAGTATCGTCGAACTTGCCGAAGAGCAGGCGCGCGATCGCGGATCGTTAGCGGTTGAAGAATTGGAATTGGAGATCGGTCGTCTTGCCGGTGTAGAACTGCAAACACTCGATTTCGCTCTGGAGAGTGCCGTGAAAGGATCTATGCTCGAACATGCGACGGTTGTACGACATATTATCGATGGTGAAGGGCAATGTGCCGACTGTGGATGTGTTTTTCCGATGGATGTTTTATTTGCCTCTTGTCCTGCATGTGGCTCTTTCTGTGTTAAAATCATTAAAGGAAAAGAACTTCGTGTGAAATCGATTGTTATTAAATAATAAATACAAAACGCTTATGTGTGGAACTTGCGGATGCGGAGAGCATCATCATCACGAACACGACCATGATCATGGCCATGAACATCATCATCATCATCACGATGAAGGTAAGGTTATAACACTTGAACAAGATATTCTTCAGCGCAATAATTTACTGGCTGAACGCAATCGCGGCTATTTTGAAGCAAAAGAAATATTTTGCCTGAACCTGATGAGTTCGCCGGGCTCCGGTAAAACAACCTTGCTTGAAGAAACTGTCCGTCGTCTTGTTGGGACTGTTCCTGAAACACCTTTATCCCCAATGCATATATATGTAATTGAAGGAGATCAACAAACCTCCAATGATGCCGATCGTATCGCTGCTCTAAATATCCCTGTTTTTCAGGTGAATACCGGTACGGGGTGTCATTTGGAAGCTGATATGGTAAATCATGCCGTTAAACACTTAGCGCCGGTAAACGGATCGATACTCTTTGTAGAGAATGTCGGCAACCTGGTTTGTCCTGCTATGTTTGATCTTGGAGAAGCAAAAAAGGTTGTGATCGTGAGTACCACAGAGGGGGATGATAAACCTTTGAAGTATCCGCATATCTTTGCAGAAGCTGATGTTTGTGTGATCAATAAGATAGATCTTGTTCCCTATTTAGATACAAATGTAGAAACATTGAAAAATAACGCCCTGAAGGTGAACCATCATTTGCTGGTGTTTGAAGTGTCGGCCACAAAAGGTACCGGAATGGATGCCTGGTGTGATTGGCTGGTCTCAGAGTGTACAAAATGTAAATAAATTACCGTGAATTCGATGAATGAATGGATAAAAAAACTATATTTGTTCCAATTCATTGAACTTAATTAATCAAAATGTTATGATTAACCGAGAATTAATCGACCCTAAGAGCATCGTTGTAGTAGGTGGCTCAAATAATGTGCACAAGCCCGGTGGACGCTTGGTGCGAAATCTTCTGGATGGTAAGTATAAAGGAGAACTGTATGTTGTCAACGCCAGAGAGGACGATGTGCAAGGTCTGAAATCATATCACTCCGTACATGATATACCGGATACGGAAATGGCTATTATTTCAATTCCCGGCCCTTCTTGCCCTGAGGCTATCGATATACTGGCCAATCAGAAGAATGTAAAAGCTTTTATCGTTGTTTCAGCCGGTTTTGGCGAAGAGACTCACGAAGGAGCCCTTTTGGAAGATCAGATGCTGGCGACTGTAAACGAAGCCGGTGCTTCCATGATCGGTCCTAATTGCATCGGACTGATGAATATGAAGTTTCATGGCGTCTTCACGCAACCTATACCAGAGTTTCATCCGGACGGGGTAGACTTTATTTCCAGTTCGGGAGGTACGGCGCTCTTTATTATCGAGTCTGCATTAACAAAAGGATTACGCTTCTCTTCTGTATGGTCTGTCGGTAATTCCAAACAGATCGGGGTGGAGGAAGTCCTTGAATATATGGATCGTAATTTTGATCCTATACTCGACTCGAAGATTAAGATGCTTTATATCGAACAGATCAAGAATCCGGATAAACTGCTTTATCATGCATCGTCATTGATTCGTAAAGGTTGCCATATCGCTGCTATCAAAGCAGGAAGTACGGAATCGGGAAAACGTGCCGCTTCATCACATACCGGTGCGATAGCCAGTTCGGATTCAGCCGTTGAGGCTTTGTTCCGTAAAGCCGGTATCGTGCGCTGTTTTAGTCGTGAGGAACTGACTACGGTAGCCAGTATCTTTACGCTAAAAGAAGTGAAAGGAAAGAATTGTGCTATCATTACTCATGCCGGAGGCCCTGCGGTTATGTTGGCTGATGCTCTTTCTAAAGGACGTTTAAATGTCCCTAATCTGGAAGGACCGGTTGCAGCCGAATTGAAATCAAAATTATATCCGGGTGCCGCTGTCGGCAATCCGATCGATATAATCGGGACAGGTACGCCTGAACATCTGGCTACTGCAATCGATTATTGCGAGAATCATTTCGATGAGATTGATCTGATGATGGTTATTTTCGGTAGTCCCGGTCTGGTGAAGCTGTATGAAACATACGAAGTACTTCATAAGAAGATGGAAGAATGCAAGAAACCTATCTTTCCTGTATTACCCTCCATAGTGACGGCAGGGCCGGAGGTTCGTAGTTTTGTAAAGAAGGGACATGTTAACTTCTCTGATGAAGTAACACTGGGGACAGCTCTTTCACGGGTGATCAACACCCCTAAGCCAATGAGTACCGATATTCAATTGTATGGGGTGAATGTTCCTGAAGTACGTCGTATTATCGATCAATTACCATCTAACGGTTATCTGGCACCTGAACAGGTTCGTACTTTGTTAGGAGCGGCTAATATTCCTTTGGTGGAAGAATTCACTTCAACCGATAAGGATGAATTGATTGCTTTTGCTAAACGGGTAAAATTCCCGGTCGTAGCTAAAGTTGTCGGTCCTGTACATAAAAGTGATATTGGCGGAGTTGCTTTAAATATCCGTAGTGAGGAACATTTATTGTTTGAATTCGAGCGCATGATGCGTCTGCCGGATGTAACGGCAATAATGGTTCAACCTATGTTAAAGGGGCAGGAATTATTTCTGGGAGCGAAGTACGAGAAAGGTTTCGGTCATGTTATACTTTGCGGATTGGGAGGTATCTTCGTGGAAGTATTGAAAGACGTATCATACGGTTTAGCTCCGTTATCGTATGATGAAACTTATTCAATGATCCATTCTTTGCGGGGTTACCCGATAATAAAGGGAACCCGTGGGCAAAAAGGTATCGATGAGCAACAGTATGCAGATATCATTGTCCGTCTTTCTACTATTCTTCGTTTTGCATCTGAAATCAAAGAGATGGATATAAACCCGTTATTGGCAACAGATAGAGGTTTGTTTGCTGTTGACGCGCGAATCAGGATAGAAAAGTAAGATAAATAAAACATAAAAGGGGAATTGAAAATGTATAAGCCTGTCGATTATTTTCAATTCCCCTTTTTATTTATCAATTAATTAGTCCGTTTTTTTCTTTTTCTTTCCGGTTCTGTTTCTTCCGGGAAGTGTAGGACTAATATTGTTTCTTACAAAATTTTTGAAACTACTTAATGAAACCTGATAATACTCTGCCAGTTCGGCATAAGTAGCTTTTTCTTCATTGAGTTCCTTTTCAATCTGTTCTTTCTGTGCAAGTAGATGATCCATTTTAGGAGTTCCTTTCGGTCGTCCGAGGGCTGTTCCTTTGTTTCTGCTGATCTCCAGAGATTCTCTTGTCCGGGTTGAGATCAATTTACTTTCAATTTCAGAAACGAGCCCAAAAGTAAATGCCAATGTTTTGCTGTCAACATTATCTTCGAAAGTGTATCCTTCTTTAAGGCAGTAAAGAGTTACTTTCTTTTCGATGCATAACAAAATCAAATGCATAATTTCCATCAATTTCCGGCTTAAACGGGTAACATCTGCCACGATCAGCGTATCGCCGGCGTCCATACTTTTGATTATTTCTTCCAGTCTGTTTTTATGACGAGAAGAAGTACTACGGGAATCTTTATGCCATTTGTCTATCGTTATATTGTTGTTCATAGCAAATTGTTCAATCGCATTTTTTTGATTGTCACTTTGTTGCTTGTTTGAATATGTTCGTGTATAGGCAATTATCATACTATTTTCAATATTGATATGTTTATATTATAACATATTGTTTTGCAATATGTTCATGTTTGATGATCTCTTCTTTCCTTTGCTTTTCCTCCTTTCCCTTTAGTTGAGGTAATAAAACAGATGCGAAAGTAATCAATTAAAAAAAAACACGAAATATTTGGTGGTTAAAAATAAATGCTTACCTTTGCACCGCAATCGACAATAAAGCGGTTGTAAAACGGGGTGTAGCGCAGTCCGGTTAGCGCACCTGCTTTGGGAGCAGGGGGTCCCAGGTTCGAATCCTGGTACCCCGACAAAAGAAGAGGATCAACGAGTTTGTTGGTTCTCTTTTTGTTTTGTTTTAATTAGTGCTTCCTCTTCTCTTTTATATTTTATTGTACTTCCCTTTTAATTTCAATGAAATTATTATAGTTAATGAATATAGTATTATCTTTGCAAACCGACTGCGCGTAAAGTACATCATAGTATTTTACAGATACACTTTGTTTATACTTTTGAATTATGAAATTAAAACAGATAAATCTTATTTAAAATGTATAGAACAAGAACTTGTGGAAACTTGCGCCTGGCAGACGAAGGTCTGGTGGTTACTTTGGCCGGATGGGTGCAGAAGACTCGTAAGATGGGTGGTATGACATTTGTCGATCTCCGCGATCGTTATGGTATCACCCAGCTGGTGTTTAACCAGGAAATAGATGCTGCACTTTGTGAAAAGGCAAACAAACTGGGGCGTGAGTATGTGATTCAGGTTACGGGAACAGTAAGAGAACGTTCAAGTAAGAACAACAATATCCCGACAGGCGAAATTGAACTGATTGTTTCAGAACTGAATATCCTGAATGCAGCCGTAACGCCTCCTTTTACTATTGAAGATGATACTGACGGAGGTGATGACCTGCGTATGAAATACCGTTATCTGGATTTGCGCCGTAATGCAGTTCGTGCAAATTTGGAACTGCGTCACCGCATGGCGTTCGAAGTTCGTAACTATCTGGATAAACAAGGTTTTCTGGAAGTAGAAACACCGGTTCTTGTAAACTCTACGCCGGAAGGTGCACGCGACTTCGTTGTTCCTTCACGTATGAACCCGGGACAGTTCTATGCACTGCCTCAATCTCCACAAACATTGAAACAGTTGTTGATGGTTTCCGGTTTCGACCGTTATTTCCAGATCGTAAAATGTTTCCGTGACGAAGACCTGCGTGCCGACCGCCAGCCGGAATTTACACAGATCGACTGTGAAATGAGTTTCGTCGAGCAAGAAGATGTGCTTAATATCTTTGAAGGAATGGCGAAGCACCTTTTCAAGGTAATTCGTGGTATCGAGATTAAAGAACCGTTCCAACGTATGACCTGGCACGATGCAATGAAATATTACGGAAGCGACAAACCAGATTTGCGTTTCGGTATGAAGTTTGTTGAATTGATGGATATCATGAAAGGTCATGGTTTCTCTGTATTCGATGATGCTGCTTATGTAGGTGGTATCTGTGTAGAAGGGGCAGCAAGCTACACCCGTAAACAACTGGATGCCTTGACTGACTTTGTAAAACGTCCGCAGGTAGGTGCAAAAGGTATGGTATATGCCCGCGTGGAAGCCGACGGCAACGTGAAATCGAGTGTGGATAAGTTCTATACACAGGAAACATTGCAACAGATGAAGGAAGCCTTTGGCGCTAAATCGGGTGACCTGATACTGATTCTTTCCGGTGACAATGCTATGAAGACCCGTAAACAACTTTGCGAACTGCGTCTGGAAGTAGCAGGTCAGTTGGGATTGCGTGACAAGAATAAATTCGTATGCTTGTGGGTAATTGATTTTCCGTTGTTTGAATGGAGTGAAGAAGATCAGCGTTTCTATGCAATGCACCATCCGTTTACTTCTCCGAAGCCGGAGGATATTCCGTTGTTGGATACCGATACGGGTGCTGTTCGTGCCAATGCTTACGATATGGTTATTAATGGCGTTGAAGTGGGTGGAGGTTCTATCCGTATCCATGACAGCAAATTGCAGGATAAGATGTTTCAGTTGCTGGGCTTCACGGAAGAAAGAGCACAGTCTCAGTTCGGCTTCCTGATGAATGCTTTCAAATATGGTGCTCCTCCTCACGGTGGTCTGGCTTATGGTTTGGATCGTTGGGTGTCTCTGTTTGCCGGCCTCGATTCTATTCGCGACTGTATTGCTTTCCCAAAAAATAACTCAGGCCGCGATGTAATGCTCGATGCTCCGTCAGTGATCGACGATGTACAGCTGGATGAGTTATGTCTGAAGGTAGACGTGAAAGAATAAAATATATCTTATGTTACGGATAAAGGATGTTTTGAAAGAAATAGAGCAATACGCTCCGCTGCCATTGCAGGAAAGCTTTGACAATGCTGGCGTACAGGTAGGTGATGTAAATCAACCTGCTACCGGGGCTCTGCTTTGCCTGGATGTCACGGAAGAAGTGATTGATGAGGCTGTAGAGCTGGGATGTAATCTGATTATTTCTCACCATCCTTTAGCCTTTAAAGCTTTTAAGTCGCTGACTGGTGCCACCTATATCGAGCGTTGCATGATGAGAGCGTGTAAGTACGATCTGGTGGTCTATTCCGCGCATACAAATCTCGATAATGCGGCCGGTGGTGTTAACTTCCGCTTGGCTGAGCTGATCGGATTGGAAAATGTACGTATCCTTAGTCCGCAGAAAGGTGTATTGTTGAAACTGGTTACATTTGTTCCCGAGGCTTATGCCGAATTGGTAAGAACCACCCTGTTTAATGCCGGGGCCGGAAATGTCGGAGCTTATGACTCCTGTAGTTTTAATCTGCAAGGTAGCGGGACTTTTCGTGCAGGTGAGGGTACTAATCCTTTCTGTGGCGAACAAGGTGAACTGCATGTGGAAAAGGAGATACGTATCGAAACGATACTTCCTGCTTTCCGTAAGGCAACCATTACGCGCGCTCTGCTTTCGGTGCATCCGTATGAAGAACCGGTATTCGACTTTTATCCGTTGAGTAATACCTGGGATCAGGTTGGTTCGGGGGTAGTGGGAGAGTTGCCTGTGGAAGAAGACGAGCTGAGTTTTCTCGAACGAATCAAAGGACTGTTTCAGGTGGGGTGTGTGAATCATTCAGCTTTTACCGGTAAACCGATACGTGAAGTTGCGTTGTGTGGTGGGAGCGGTGCATTTCTGATTAAGGATGCGATCGCTTATGGTGCCGACATCTTCATCACCGGAGAAGCCAAATACAATGACTTTTACGATGTTGAAGATCGTATTCTGCTGGCTGTTATAGGCCACTATGAGTCTGAAGTATGTACAAAAGACATCTTTTATAACATAATATCGAAAAAATTCCCTACCTTTGCCGTACATTTTTCGAATGTTAATTCAAACCCGGTAAAATATTTATAGAATGGCTACAGATAAACAATCAGCTGAAAAAGAATATACGGTTGAAGAGAAGCTTTCTTCGCTGTATCAACTTCAGACGATGATGACTGAAATTGATAAAATCAAAACGCTTCGTGGAGAGCTTCCCTTGGAAGTTCAGGACCTGGAAGATGAGATTATAGGATTGGAAACCCGTCTTCAGAACTATCAGGCGGAGATCCAGGATTATGAGAATGCTGTTGTTGAACAGAAACACAGAATTACAGAATCTACCGGACTGATCGAGAGATATAAATCGCAACTGGATAACGTGCGCAATAACCGTGAATTTGATAACCTGTCAAAGGAAATCGAATTCCAGGGACTTGAGATCGAGTTCTCTGAAAAGAAGATCCGCGAATTCGGTGAAGCGATTAATCATAAGAAAGAAGAGATTGCTCAGCTGACTGAAAGATTGGATGGCCGTAAGGCTGACCTGGTTCAGAAGAAGAGCGAACTGGAAGAAATTGTTTCTGAAACAAAGCAGGAAGAAGAAAGACTGCGCGAAAAGGCTAAAAAGTTGGAAACTACAATTGAACCGCGTTTGCTTACTGCATTCAAGCGTATCCGTAAGGGAGCTCGCAACGGTTTGGCGGTTGTTTATATCCAGCGTGGTGCTTGTGGTGGTTGTTTCAATAAGATTCCACCTCAGAAACAGATGGATATCAAGTATCGTAAGAAAGTAATCGTTTGCGAATATTGCGGACGTATTATGATCGACCCGGAACTGGCTGGTGTAGAAGAATAACTTACATAAGTAAATATATGGTTTATGGCTTTAGCTGAAATATAATGTTTAGCTAAAGCCATAATTGCGTAATCAAATGAGGAACATTGTTCGTGCGTACATAGAAAAACAGCAGTTGCTGATCGATAACAGGCCTGTTTTGGTTGGATTTAGCGGGGGAGCCGATTCGGTTGCTTTGCTGGGTTTGCTTGTGCAGCTGGATTATTCTTGTATAGCACTACATTGTAATTTCCATTTACGTGGTGAGGAATCTATCCGGGATGAACAATTTGCTGCAGAGACAGCTTTCGCGCTGGGTGTCCCTTTTCATAAAATAGATTTTGATACAACGGTTTATGCAGCTGAACATCGTCTCTCTATTGAAATGGCAGCCCGGGAGTTACGTTATAATTGGTTTGAGGAAATGCGGCAACGTTTTAATGCTCAAGCTATTGCAGTCGCTCATCATCGTGACGATAGTGTAGAGACGGTTTTATTAAACCTCATTCGCGGAACAGGAATTCGGGGAATGGGAGGGATTCGTCCGAAGAATGGTTATGTGATACGTCCTTTGCTGACTGTTAGTCGTAACGAGATATTAGCTTGGTTGGAAGAGCAGCACTTGACCTACGTAACGGATAGTACGAACTTGTCGGACGCTTATACGCGTAATTTTATTCGTCTTCGTGTGCTTCCCCTACTGGAAGAGTTGAATCCTTCCGTCAGGACATCTATTGCCCGTACTGCAGATCATTTGGCTGACACCGAAACTATTTATCTTCATGTTCTGGAAGATGCCCGTAAGCAGTTAATAGAGGAAGGGGATCGTATTCCGATAGACCGGCTGATGAACTATCCTTCACCTGCAACTATTCTGTATGAGTTGTTGAAACCGTATGGTTTTACCCGACAGGTGGCAGATGATATTTTTCGTTCGCTGGCTAAAGAGTCGGGAAGGATATTTTACTCGCCTGAATATCGGTTGTTGAAAGATCGCGAATACCTGTTGCTTTCGCCCATCTGTACGGAAGAAATACAAGAATATATTTTTACTGCTGATGATGTCTTGGAAGATATCTGGTCAGGTCCGATTGAACTTTCTTTCCGGAAGATTGTTATTAATAATGACTTCAATATCCGGAAGGATAAACATATCGCTTATTTTGATTACGACAAACTCTCTTTCCCCCTGACACTTCGTAGATGGAAAGAAGGAGATTGGTTCATCCCTTTTGGAATGAAAGGGCGTAAGAAGTTGAGCGATTATTTTTCGGATCATAAATTCAGCCGTATAGATAAGGAGCAGGCATGGCTTCTTTGTAGCGGTGAAACCATCCTTTGGATTGTGGGAGAGCGCTCCGATAATCGTTTTTGTATCGACAAAACGACTAAGAGTGTGTTGGTTGTGAATTTTTTTTCGACAAAAATAATAGAATAACTAAAAATGTTCTTACATTTGCAAAGATTTACTCCGCAGATGTGTTACTAATGATTCAAATTAGCTAAACAATCCGGTTTTTTACAAGAAAGATTTATTTATTATCAAAAACTATTAAGATACAATGATAGCGGTAAGCACGTATTGTACATCTTTGATCGTGTATCCGTTTTTATTACTCACTTCTCAATATGCAGAAATATAACATTCTAGAACTAAATGAAAAACTCCTTCCTGAGTTGCAAAGTATAGCGGAAGAGTTAGGAATTAAGAAAATAAGTTCTTTGAAAAAAGAAGAACTTGTTTATCGTATTCTTGATGAACAGGCTATCTCTTATGCTGGTTTACAGGCTGAAAAGGAGAAAGAAAAAGAAGCTAAGAAAGCTGAAAAGCAGACGAAAGCAAAGAAACCTTCTAAAACGGCAGCTGCTAAAGCTCCTAAGGCCGAAAGTAAAGTGAAAGCGGCAAAACCGGAAGTTGCAACGACTCCGGCTCCCGAAGCGGTAAAACCTGTAGAAGAAAAGAAAGTAGCTGTTGCTGCAGAAAAGAAGGAACAACCTGAGCGTAAAAAAAGAGTTCGTATAGAGAAAAAAGAAAAGGTAGCGGGCGCAGTTGCTCCGGCTAATGATGCGGACGAAGTAAAAGTATCAAAAACACCTCAGCCTGTTGTAGCAGAAGTTCCGGCAGTAGAGAAACCTTTATTACCACCAGTTGTGGTAGAAGGAGCTCCTGAAGAATTACCTGTTGTAGAAGCAGTTCCTGAAGTGCCCGCAGTACCGGTTTCTGAAACTCCTGCCAGTGATGCTCCGGTTTCGGAAAATGAACCTAAAAGAGTTGTATTCAGACATCCTGATACTAAGTCGGTTCTCGATCAGCTCTTCCCGTTCTCTCCTTCATCGGCTAAGCCACAACCACAGGAAAAAGCAGCCCACCCTGAAAAGGAAGCGGCTCCGCAACCACAGCAACAAAATACACCTCGTCCTAATAACAGACAGAATAATCAGAACAACCAGAATAATCAAAATAACCATAACAATCAACGTAACAATAATGCACAGCAGGAAAAGCAATACGAATTTGACGGTATCCTGACAGGTACGGGGGTATTGGAAATGATGCAGGATGGTTATGGTTTCCTACGTTCTTCAGATTATAACTACCTGACATCTCCGGATGATATTTATGTATCGCAGTCCCAGATCAAACTGTTTGGTTTGAAGACCGGTGATGTGGTGGAAGGTGCCATCCGCCCTCCGAAGGAAGGTGAAAAATATTTCCCGCTGGTAAAAGTCGACAAGATCAATGGACGTTCGCCGGAAGAAGTGCGCGACCGCGTTCCTTTCGATCATCTGACTCCACTTTTCCCGGATGAAAAATTCATGCTTACGGCACGTAAGGCTCCGAAGGTGAATGATAATATTTCCGTTCGTGTAGTCGATCTGTTCTCTCCGATCGGTAAAGGACAGCGTGGTCTGATCGTGGCACAGCCTAAGACCGGTAAGACAATGTTGCTGAAAGATATTGCTAATGCAATTGCAGCCAACCATCCGGAAGTATATATGATCGTCCTGTTGATCGATGAACGTCCGGAAGAAGTAACGGATATGGCCCGTAGTGTCGATGCGGAAGTGATCGCTTCTACTTTCGACGAACCGGCAGAGCGCCACGTTAAGATTGCAGAGATTGTATTGAACAAGGCTAAACGTATGGTGGAATGTGGTCATGATGTAGTCATCCTGTTAGATTCTATAACACGTCTTGCACGTGCATATAATACTGTTCAGCCTGCATCCGGTAAGGTTCTTTCCGGTGGTGTGGATGCTAATGCATTGCAGAAACCTAAACGTTTCTTCGGTGCTGCCCGTAATATTGAAAATGGCGGTAGCTTGACAATCCTGGCAACGGCATTGACTGAAACAGGTTCTAAGATGGATGATGTGATCTTCGAGGAATTTAAAGGTACAGGTAATATGGAGTTGCAGTTAGACCGCAAATTGTCAAACAAACGTGTTTATCCGGCTGTCGATATTACAGCTTCAAGTACCCGTCGCGACGATCTGTTGCAGGATGAAAGTACATTGAACCGTATGTGGATTCTTCGTAAGTACTTGTCGGATATGAACTCACTCGAAGCAATGGAGTTTGTAAAGAAACGTATGGAGCAGACTTATGACAATATGGAGTTCCTGGCTTCGATGAATGGATAAAAGAAAAGATATAATCCTATAAAAAAAGGAGATACGCAACGACGGCGTATCTCCTTTTTTGTTTATAATAAAGACTAAAACCTAAAATTGTTCCTTATAATGACGTAGTTCTCCATGAACTAAGTTGTTAATGCTGTCAAAGCTAAGTATTATTTTCTTATATACAAGAAATTTGGAGGAGAATATTTTATATAACTTAAGAAATACTTGATTTGTATGGCTTTTTGCATGTTAGTTCATGGAGAACAATGTCACTCACTAGTATGCAAAAGAATATCTTGAAAAACAAGTCTATTAAACAGACGCAAACAGAAACACACCCTTTAAAAATCCGATTATCACGGTTATTATCTACCATGGTTCTACCTGGAAGATCCCTTTTTTTCCGTATTCCGACCTGTTTTTGGCTGTTATGCCTGCTGCTTTCCGGGGCCTTTTCGCCACTTTATGCGCAGTCGGGAGGCTTTGATGTAGATGTTGATGAAGAAGGGGAGACACCCCGAGACGCTTACAGCTTGACTGTCGAGACAACCGGTTTAAAGTCTGGGACGGTGAATATAGAGGTGAATGCTGGATCAGGTGATGACGTTACCGATTCATCTCCCTATAAAGTGAAAACAGGCGTGTCGGTAACCGTCTCTCTTTCTACCACCCCCGAAGGGGTAAACCTGGTTTCCCTGTCAGGCAAGGCGGATAAGGGCGGCAACTGGTTTCTCACTCCCTTGTCGGAACCTGCTTTGCCGATGAGCTTTACTTTTACGATGCCTGCTACCGATATAACGCTCAGTTTTGTGTTTGAAGAGAAAGAGAAACCGACTCCGACTCCTAACCCTGATCCCGAACCGACTCCCGACCCCAGTCCCGTGGTTTACTACACCGTCACCCTGCCCGAAGTGGAGGGAGCCGTGACCGATCCCATTGCCGGGGCTTATGCCGTAGAAGCCTGGAGCTCTTTCTTCTTTACGCTGACATTGAAAGAGGGTTATGAAGATTCGCAACCGGTCGTTACGACCAACCGGGGAGAAACACTCAAGCCCGATGCACAGGGAAGATACAAACTTGCGTATGTGCGCAGCGACCTGACTGTCTCGATTGACAGCGTCCGTCCCAATCTGTCGCCTGTGGCAAACGAGCGGATCGACCGGCCGGATGCTCTCCGTCTGTCTACCTCGCAGGGAGTTCTTCGTATCGGCTGCGACCGTATCGGCCTCTTATACATATATACTATAAGCGGACAATTAATACGGACCACTCGCCTGGAGGGCGACGAACAGACGCTGACGTTGCCCGAAGGCATGTACCTGCTTCGCTTCGAAGATAAGACTTACAAACTGATCCTTTAAAACAAATCATATATGCGAAAAAATACGATACAATCCATCGCCCTGTCACTCCTGTTCTTCCTTGGCAGTTGCAGTGACGGGACGGAAACGTTGCCGGAGGCTCCGTCTACCGGCTCCATCACCATCCAAACCCGCGCCGACGGAGTGGGCGGGTATCGCCTGTTGGCATTCTCTACAAAGGATGAGAAGTGTGTACTCAACCAATCCATTCCGGCTGACGGCACGACGCTGACTATCACGCTGGACGAAGGCACGTACCATTTCGTCTCCCTTACCGGAGCGGAGCAGTTCGACCTGCTGGAAGCCGAGAAGACGGATGGGCTTTTATACAATGCTGCTATCTCTTTAAATAATCCAACTACACTGTCCGAATTTCTTTTAAGCCCAATGGTAGATGTGACCATTCCAAATACGAACGTTTACGCTGCCGACTTGCAACCGGCCACTTGCCAGGTGAAATTGGTGTTGGATGAAAAAGAGTTTTCTTTCGGTGAGAAGAAGCCGTCTTTTTCTTTGGTAAATATGTGCGGTGGCTTTTGCCTGAACGGAGCAACCTTTTCGGGCACGGTGGACAAGGGTTTTCCATTGCTTGTAGATGGGACAACCGTTTGTTTGCCGACAGATGGAGACGCTAAACTTTCCTGGTCAATAGAAGGTGATACCCCAAAAGAGCTTGAGCTGGGTAAAACTTTCCAAGCCGGAATGTCTTACACCGTAACTCTTTCCTATAAAGAAGAATTAGGGTTTGGGAGTGTGACAATCAAGGACTGGGAGGAAGAAGAGCAGGATAGGAATGTAGACGCTACTTTATAGCTGTCGGCTACATACGTATGTAAGGTATCGCTACATACGCATGTAACTACCCGCTAGGTACGTATGTAGCGACCCTCTACATACGTATGTAGCCACCTGCCAGGTACGTATGTAGCTGCCACCTACACTGAGTGTATCCGTCTGCTACATAAAACGTATCCCTCCCTTACATACGCAAGCAACGACAAATAACATAAATAGTATCATTCATTGTTGAACATTAAATTAAAATTCCATGAAGTATAAATTAGTACCGAGGAAGAATCCGCAGAAGAAGGACGATCCTCCTAAAGTTTACGCACAACCGGTGTACGACGGCACTATTGACACCGATTTCATCGGTCGCCAAATAGCAGGCCGTTCCTCACTGACGACCGGTGACATTCTGAATGTGTTGAGCAACTTCTTCGACGAGTTGCCTACCTATATGCTGCTGGGTCAGACGGTAAAAATTAATGGCTTGGGAACCTTCCGTATCTCCTTCACCAGCGACGGGGCAGAATCGGAAGACAAATTCAAGACAACGGCGATGAAGAATCCCCGCGTCCTGTTTAAGCCCGACCCGGCTTTCCGCAAACGCATCGTCGACGAAATCAAATACACTATCCAGCGTCCGGCCGGTAGCGATAAAGAAGATGAGGACGACGACGATCGCCCGGTGATCGAATAAACTCCTTCCCGCCGGTCTCCCTCCCTTAGGTCGTTGGAAGGAGGGGGATGGGCGGGTAAAGTGCTCTTTGATATATTGGAAACAAAATGAAGGAATGAATCATTGGCTATCGTTTTTTTTCTACTTTTGTCTTATACAATTAATATACAGGAGGAAAAATATGGATATATCCGTTTCAAACACAGATAAGTATTGGATTCTGTTGAAGGACTTGAGTAATGAGATGAAGCTGGATTTGATATCTCGTCTCAGTAACTCAATGAAATCGAAGGAAACAGTAAAGCCGGTTTCTGCCAGCCAATTTTACGGCGTTTGGAAAGATACCGACTCTCTTGATGCTGACACCTTGGTAGAAGAGGTGAAGTAGCTTATTGATTAGCTCAAAGATAGTTCCTGTCCCGCCTTATCTCTTAGTAGGAGATAAGGCGGGACTTTTGTTTCCTGTAGTAAAGTAAGAGGTACATTTATGATGTTTAAAATAGTAAAACAGAACGAATAGAATCAATGAAGAAACGAAAGAATTTCTGCCTTCTGGCGTTGTTGTGGCTGCTTTTGTCGCAGCTATTCATTATTTCATGTAGTGAGGATGATCCATCTGCCGACGGAAAAGGCAGACCGCTGCCGGAGGGTAAATACCCGCTTCGGCTCACTGTCGGTATGGAGGGGATGGTTACTCGTGCCGGAGGCATGGATGAATGGGTCGAAGATGAACAGATAGGTGTGCGTATCGGTGGGGATGGCGAAGTAGGTAAGTATAAGATAACCGATGAAGGTGATAGCAAATTCAGCGCGGTGCCTGCTGATGAAGGGGATCCGCTCTATTGGCGTAATACGTCGCAGGCAACGGTTACGGCATGGTATCCTTATGAGGAACCGGAAGAACTTGATTTGACTGACCAAAGTACAATAGGCTTTGAACCTATTGACTTCTTAAAAGCAGAATGTCAAGGCGCTTCCTATTCAAGTCCTGTTGAATTGGAGTTCACCCACCAAATGGCAAAAGTAAAGTATACGCTGACGAACGATGCCGACATATCGGATGAAGCTTGGGAGGCTGCAGAGGTCTCTTTCTATGGATATACCCAGGTCTCTTTTAAGGAGGGAGTTTTGACCGGTTCTGATGAAGGCTGGATAACAGCCACATCCGAGAAAGACGGTGAGACTTGGCTTGTGCCTGGGTTGGATATAGAGGGGCAGGAGTTTATCTGTGTTTCAGTCACCATAGACGGAAAGCCTAGCGAGTTCTTTTATACTCCCAAAGATGGAGCTGACAATCTCGAACCCGGCAAGATATATACCTATAATATAAAGGTGAAGCGCGACAAAATAGAGGTGACGGTAGAAGCTCCTGTTCCATGGGGTGGGGGTAGCGACATAAATGGGGATAATAAGCAGGAGGTAACACATCATATATTGACCCTTGACTATGCTACTGGTGCCATAACGGATATTAAGGTAATGGATGAAAAGGGACAAGAGATAAGTTTGTCCAATAACATCTACAAACTGCCTCCCATCATGACTAACTTTACTATCAGTTATACCCCTAAGGATCTTACTAAAAGTCTGGTTCCCACTTTTGGCCTTTGTCGTATGAATCGTACCTGGGTTGCTGATGAGAGAAAGTACAAGACCAATTTAACTAATGTAATATCCGACATCACCCTTTCCTTACAAGAATATGTGTCCGTAGGCGACTATTACTACAGCGATGGTACTTGGGGACCGGAGGAGACTAGTAGTAACCTAGACGCTACATATATTGGTGTTGTATTTCATTCTGGTATAGGCCCGGATGACGATATTAAGCACTATGGGGAAAATGTAAAAGAGATACTCGGCTACGTAGTGGCGAAGACTAATTTACCTGGGGATCCGTATTATGGGGATGCTCAGACTAATTCTAATACCAGTTGGGGAGGTAGTTTGCCAAGAGATGAGAGTAGTCAACAGTTAGGTCCCTTCGATGTACCGGAGTTGGAGAATTACTCAGGTTATTCGTCTGGCTTTAATGGTATTTCTTACGACGGCTATGCCCGGAATAAGATTATCCGGGAGAACTACCTTACTAAACAGGAAAAGTATGAGTTCCCCGCATTCTCCGCCTGTTTAAAATATGAACCTAATATGATGAATAGCAATAACAGTGGATGGTATATCCCTTCTGCCGCTATGTTGAGAGATATTTTGCCGGTAAAAGATAAGGTGGGACTAGACGGTAACCTAATGTCGTGTACGGAAGATATTTTTGCAACAACAGGAGTTGTAGGATTTTATTATGGTCGGAGTCCGGAATACACCGGTCGTACTAAAAACGATTACAGTACCCCAGCCCGTGCCGTACTTACATTTTTTTCCTTAAATACAGATTAAAGTAATAAAACAATGAAGAAGCATATACTTTATATAGTGGCTCTTTGCGGTCTGCTCTTTGTGGGTTGCTGTACTGAAGAAGAGATCGATACACCGCAGAAAGGCAATGATACACCTTTTGCCCTCGCCCTGCAAGTAGAGGCTGAGGGCTATAGTAGCTCTACTGGCACACGGGCTAGCGAGTCAGAACTGACTACTTCATTCGCTATTGGAGATCAGCTTGCCCTAATCATCGACTATGAAAGTGGAAGTCCGGAGCACGTTATATATACCTATGGTAGTACTGGTTGGACTACCAGCGCTACGGTTTATTATGATCCTAAAGCTAGTTATTCCGCCTATTATCCTTATCAGAAAGGGATGACAGGTAAGACTTTAGAGGAAATAAAAGAAGCCTTTACTCCTAAGGAAGATCAATCTGATTATGCAACAGGCTATGCTGCTTCCGACTTAATGGCATGTGAAAGTCCTATGTGGAACAAGGATAAGAAGAATTTGCAAATAACTCTTTCGCATCAGTTCATTTTGTTGCGGATGGAAAGAATATCGATGACATGTACTTGTGATGGACGTGGATATCAGTTTAAAGCTCCCCTTTCCAATGTGGCTTTTTACATAGATGGTAAACCCTATAGGCCTTGGATGGAAGATGAAGAGGAGAAGTATGCCCGCCTAATCGTGAAAAGTGCAGACCGGGAAATAAAGGTGGCATGCAACAATGTAGTAGATAACACACGAATTAAGCTTGATTTTGGTCATGAAACACTCAGTGCCGGACAGTATTACAATTTCACTTTCGCTTTTGATATAGGTCCTTATTCATTTGTCCGAATCGGAGATTATTATATCCAAAAAAATGAGAGCGAAAAATACTTTATACCCCGCGAGGTTGACGTACTGGATGGTGATATTAAAGAAAATTGTCTTGGTGTCGTGTTAAAAGTAGGCAGGGATACTGATGGCGACTGGAAAGACGATTGTGACTATAAGTGTAAAGACGGCAGCGATATGCCAGTTATACAAGGTTATGTACTTGCTCTTCATGATGCTAATAACGGTAATACATGCATATGGTCAAACAATTATAAGTCGACAGACGAAATGAATAAGGAGGAGAATACTGGTTTTTATGGCTATAAGAATACGATAGCTATCAATAAGTATCAGGAAAGTCATCCAGCAACAGATGCTATAGCTGGCTATGAAAAAAGCCATCCTGCTCCTAAGAAAAGTAGTGGTTGGTTTCTTCCTTCCTCAGGACAGTGTCAATATTGGGTAAATAATAGAGTAATAATATCTGCAAGTGTCCAAAAGATTACAGGTGTTAATATGCTAGAAAGGCAGTATTGGACAAGTTCAGAGAAAGCTGAGCCTAGAACTATGGCTTACATAAATCAAGTTACTAGTATAGGTTTTATGCTTAAGAATCAAGGTCTTTATTATGTCCGTGCCTGCTTTGCTTTTTAATCTATTTTTATCTCTTCTTATTTATATAAAGCCGCCTTTCCATAGAAGGAAAGGCAGCTTTTCTCTTGGTAGGAAACTTTATTCTAATAAAGCCTTAACCTCTTTTATTGCTTTCTAGGTCTTCCTCTGCGACTCTGTCCGTTAGACGGCTTTCTGTTGGTAGGGTGGCCTCCTTCTTTGCGTGGACGTCCGCGTCCGCGACGCATGTTTCCGTATTTCTCTGGCTCGTATAGTGGTGTTTCGCCGAACTTCGGATCGACGGGGATCTTGTATACTTCCTTTTCCAGGAAATCCTCGATGCGTTTGAACTGGGCTTGCTCTTCTATGCTGATAAATGTGATAGCCAGTCCTTCGCCTCCGGTTCCGCGAGCCGTACGGCCGATGCGGTGTACGTAATCTTCCGGGTCGTGAGGTATGTCGTAGTTGACCACCAGTCGTATATCGTTGATGTCTATACCGCGTGAAACAACATCGGTTGCAACCAGAATATCTATACGTCCGTTCTTAAACTCCTTCATCACCTCTTCACGCTGCGACTGCTCCAGGTCGGAGTGCATGGCAGCGACATTAAACTTCATCCGTTTCAGGGTAGAGGCAAGCTCTTTCACCTTCATCTTAGACGAAGAGAAAATGATGACACGCTGCGGGCGGCTTTGCAGGAAGAGGTCTTCAAGTATCTTTAGTTTTTGAGGATCGTAGCAAATATAAGCCGTTTGCATGATCGTTTCAGGTGGGCGGGAGATGGCGATCTTGACTTCTTCGGGATTCTTCAGGATTGTTTTAGCTAGTGTCCGGATCTTAGGGGGCATGGTGGCAGAGAACATAATGGTCTGGCAGGTAGGAGGCAGCTGCTTTTGTACCTGCATGATGTCGTCGTAAAATCCCATATCCAGCATACGGTCGGCTTCATCGAGAACAAAATAGGCAACCTGCGATAGGTCCACCGTGCCCAGTTTGATATGTGATAATAAACGTCCTGGGGTAGCGATCACAATGTCGGCGCCCATTTCCATACCCCGTTTCTGTTGTTCCCAGGCAATACCGTCGGTTCCGCCATATACGGCAACGGCCGATACGGGAACGAAGTATGTAAAACCTTCAATCTGTTGGTCGATCTGTTGAGCCAACTCACGGGTTGGAGCCATAATGATTGCATTAATGGCATTATCCGGATGGTTACCTTTACTTAGTTCGTTAATCAAAGGTAATACGTAAGCAGCGGTTTTCCCTGTTCCCGTCTGCGCGCAGGCTATGATGTCTTTCCCTTCTAAAATAACCGGAATTGTTAATTCCTGTACAGGAGTAGTTTCCTGAAAATTCATAGCATCGAGTCCGTCCAGTACGGCCTCCTCTAAATCCAATTCGTCAAATCTCATCTTCTATCATTAAATTCACCGTAAAGGTAAATAATATTTGTCAAATTCTATATAGAAGTAAGTGCTCTTGTTATAAATACTCTTTTTTTTGTTGTAGACGTTGATTTTATTGATGTTTTCTGGCACGGTATAATAAAAATAAATATCTTTATACCCGATTTTGATAAAAACAGCAAGTGTTATGGGGATAAATGACGGCCTTGACGACCTTCAGTCAGAGTTAACTTTAAAGAAGGAACAAGATAGTATTCGCGAATTACTGAATACGATCCTGGATCATCTGCCATTAGGTGTATTTGTAAAAGATGCAGGCGATCATTTCAATTATCTTTACTGGAATAAGTTCATGGAAGATATTACTGGAATTAATACTTCCCAGATAGAGGGACATGACGATTTCGAAGTAAATTATGATGCTTTACTGTCGATTGAAAAGCGTTGTGAGATTGACAGGGAGGTGGTCAATACCGGGAAGACCATAGAATTTCAAGGAAAGGTGAAAACCGCAACCGGTGAATTTAAAGATATTGAAGTTACAAAATTTCCGATTTCGTTGAGTTGTGGAAAAACGCTTCTTCTTGCATTATGGCGGGATATAACAGCTAAAAAAGCTGTTGAAGATGCGCTTAAAAGAACGCAGACGCTCACGAAGATGGCTTTGCAGTCGAGTGATATCCGGACTTGTTCTATTTTTATTAATCCCGACAGTAAAAACGGTTATAAAGATGCTTTGGTTCAACTGAATAGTTGGGATGATCATCCGGATAGTCATACTACTATGCCGGGAACAACATTTATGACTTATATTCACCCTGACGATCGGGAAGTTTATTGGGATCTTTTTGAAAAGATGTGTGCCGGTAAGTTGACAGAGGTGAAAATGGAGATGCGTGTGAAGTACCCGGAACTGGAAGATTATCATTGGCGCGAATCGTCTGCTTACATTTATGAGCGAGATGCCAAAGGGCGTCCTTTGGTTATTCTCGGTTGCTCTACCAATATACAAGATCGGAAGGATCAGGAGTTATCTCTGGAAGAAGCTCGCGAGAAGGCAGAGGTTGCCGATAAAATGAAATCGAAGTATCTGGCGGATATGAGTCATGAGATCCGTACGCCATTGAATGCTATAACCGGCTTTTCCGAGCTGATGGCGTTTGCGGATACAGACGAGGAGCGTATGTCATATTATGAGATTATCAAGTCAAATAACCAGTTGCTTATGCAGCTGATCAACGATATACTCGATCTGTCGAAGATCGAAGCGGATGCAATAAAAATTAGTTATGCTCCCATCGATCTGAATGAGATGATGGATAACACGTATGCTTCTATCAAACTTCGTATGCCGAAAGGTGTAGATTTAATACTGGAAAAAGGATTGGAGCAATGTACGTTTGGCACAGACCAGATCCGTTTGTTGCAGCTTATAAATAACCTGGCAAATAATGCGATCAAGAATACGAAGCAGGGGAGTATCACTATGGGATATAAAGACCTGGGAGACGGTCGCTTGAATTTTTATGTAAAGGATACCGGCCTGGGGATTGCTGAAGACAAGTTACAAAATCTGTTTAAGCGTTTTGTGAAGATCAACGATTATATGGAAGGTATCGGTCTTGGCCTGGCGATTTGCAGAAGTTTAGTAACCAAAATGGGAGGTTCGATCCAGGTTGAGTCGAAATTGGGTGAAGGTTCGACTTTTTCGTTCATTCTACCTACCCACGATTAGTCATTATTTATTTCCATAATAGCGCTTGTATATTTCCTTATACAAGCCGCTTTCTTTAATTTGTGAAAGCCAGCTGTTCAGGCTGTCGAGCAGGATAGGAGAGTCTTTGCGTACTGCCCATGATTGCAGTTGCGTGAAACTGATATCTGTATCGATATCTATTTCAGGCAGATTTTCTTTGGATATTTTTGCTATCTGCTGATCGCAAACCGCATAATCGATATCTCCTTTGGCAACCATAATAGCCAGTTGTTCGCTGGAATAAAGTTCGTCTTCTTTGATATATATCGTATCGCCGATTTCATGTGCCAGGTTTTGCAGTCGCAGTTTGGCGGGAGAGTCCTTGGGGATATATAACGTTTTTTGAGCCAGATCCAATTGGTTACGGATTGGTTTAAGTCCATTGTTTGCTTCTTCCGTACGCTGTACCAGGACTTGCTTATTCAATACGATCGGTTCGGTGAATAGATATTCTTCTTTATTATCACTTGTAATAGGGATATTGCGGGCAATTACATCGCACTTGTTTTCTGATAATTCCCGGAAACTTTCGGCCAGGCTCATTTCCAGATGGGTCTGAACTTCCAGTCCGGATAGTTTGGCTATAGCCTGGCTGAGTTCATACTGGAAACCTTCGATCGTATCGCCGGCTACATAATAACCGGACTGATTATATTCCGTTACGATCCTCAGGATACCTTCCTCTTTTATCTCAGGATAATCTCTGGGGAGGAGCGGCGCCTTTTTGAATTGAAACAACTGGAACATGGCAATCAAAACAATTGCCAGCAGAATCATATAGACTACCAGTAACTTCCGCGATTTCATACTATTTAATTATTGAATGTAACGGCAATACCCATTTTTAGAACCATCGGATTCAAAGGGTAATGTGACAAGGAGAAATAATTGGGCTCGACGAATTTACTACTCAGGTTGTAAGCCATAATGAAGAAGCGGGCCTGTTTCAGATGGAAATTTACATAGGCATTTATAAGAGGATAATTACCTACTTTAACTTCATCCTGAACCTGGAACTGCTGGGTTGCCGGTTCATAATAGGGTGCATAATACGCTGTATTGTAATATACGTTCGCACCTATCTGAACAGTCAATACTTTTGCCACTTTTGCGGCCAGATACATATTTGAGTAAGCACTGAACTTCGGAAGGGGTAATACATCGTTGTCGCCGCTCATCTGCCAGCAAATTTCATTTTCCCAACCGAAAGCGCGGTAACGGAAGTCCTGTTTTAGACGGGCACTTACCACCTGCAGATTGCTTCCGTGTTGTTCGGGCATACCCATTTTGTTGAAGAAAATATAATTCTGAATACTTTCCACTCCAGCTGATAATGTAGTTCCGGTCGATTCGAGATTGACTTCTCCACCAACATATATCTGCTGTATCTTTTTAAACTGATCATTATCCCACCAGAAATAACGGGAATGATTATGGCGCATGTAGAAAGCGGGTGTTACATTTTTAATGTAAGCGTTCGCTTTGATCGTTGCATCCTTTCTTAACAGTTTGAAACGGGTTTGTAAATCTCCCGTGGCGCGGAATTCACCGACATCGCTACCAATGAGACAAAGTTCTCCCCGGGCATTATAGGTCAGAATACTTCCCATGCGTTTAGATAATTCAGCTCCGATATAAGTTGAAAACTCATCGTATATCTTTTCTTTCGGAAGATTATTCAGATCGACATTGTCGACTGAGAAATTAGGACCTCTACCATATTCTCCGTAATCAAGTCCTTCTATCCTGGGGTCTAGTTTGAATCGGCGTTTTTCCAAACTAACGAATGCTGTCAGTCCGAATTTGACCCAGTCCTGAAATCCTTCCCGAAGAGAAAGACCGATTGTGTTTTTTAAATTCCATGAAGAAGTCTGATCGTTCAATGTAGCTCCCAGCCCGTAGATACGCGGATAACTTTGATTACCGTCTTTAACTATATATGCCGAGTCGAGCAGGTTGCTATGGGAGATAAACCGGCGACGGTTATCTTCATAATCGATTGTATGGATAATGCTGGATACAGGTACGAATATTTCTTTCGGGTTCCCTTCTTCGTCGGTTTCTTCCAGTTCGCGAGTAAATCCGAGATTATATCGTTGAGTAAGGAAATACCGTTTACCGCGTACACGGTTCCAAGCACTTGCCAGATAACGCACGTCGTACGATTTGGTATCGGAAGGACGTCCTTCGGGGAAATATTCGTCCGGGTGATTGATTGTCGAGTCGTTGGCAAGGCCACCGTTTTCGTAGTTTACAAAGTTAAAGTTGCTCAGGTAAGCATGCATTTCATAACGGTCGGTCTGATAACTACCGAAGAGACGATAACTTAACAATTTGTCTCCATTGTCTTTGTAATGTCCTCGTCCATAGATATAGTCGATATCTCCACCCACGTTGATCTTCTTGCCGAAGTTCATGGTCATAGTTCCTTTCAACTGTTCTTCCTTATTGGTACTACCGCCGGCGGAGGTGTACATGATGTTGGTATAAGGAATTTTAGTGTTGTAGAAATAAGCATTCTCCGGTGTCGTGATGTAGTAGTCGTAGGCATCGGCGAAAATAAAGTCGCGGGGTTCTTTCCGTTCGGAAAATATCTTTGTCTGTGCCGGGGCACCCAGATTTGCCAGGTATCCGATAGCCAGCGACTTGTTTTCGACCAATGTCGTATTTCCGAAGTTCAGCCTGTTAGTATCCAGCGGAGCTACATAAGCCTCCCCTAGAAGAGGGGTGAGGCGATAAGCGATAAGACGTTTGGATTTCAGAGCGGCACTGTCCACTACTAATAAACTGTCAGGTATCTCCTTCTGTGATGAAGAAAGATTTGACAGAGAGAAGCCACCGCGTTGTCTTCCTCCACTTTCCGATCTGCCACGTGCTCCTCTTTGAGCCTGAACAGTTGCGGCAGATACTATCAACAATAATAATATGTATAAGCAATGCTTCATGGGTTGCAAAGATAAAACAAAAGGGCGTTCCTACGAAAGAAACGCCCCTCTTTATATTCTTTTTGCAAGATTACATTTTCTGTATGATCTCCATACCTTTCTTTATGGCAGCCTCGTTCATCGGGATCAGCTTGTGATGACGTTCGGGCAGGGACTTCTTCAGACCCAGCAGGACGTTTTCTAATTTCACCATCGGAACGACTTTCAGCAAACCTCCCAGAATGAGCATGTTGAATGCTTTTTCATTCTTCATTTCCGTAGCTGCATCCATAGCGTCCACACGATAAACGTTGATATCGGAACGTTTCACCGGTGTATGAATACCATAGCCGTCGTAGATCAGGATACCGCCTGATTTCACCTTGTTTTCGAATTTGTCCATAGATGGCTGATTCAGTACGATTGCGATATCATATTCATTCAGGATCGGTGAACTGATGGGATCATCGCTCAGGATTACTGTTACGTTGGCTGTACCACCACGTTGTTCCGGTCCGTATGAAGGCATCCAGGTAACTTCTTTGCCTTCCATCAAGCCTGAATAAGCAAGTATCTTACCCATCGACAGAACACCTTGTCCTCCAAAGCCTGCTATAATAATTTCTTGTTTCATGTCGTTTCTGTATTTACTTATTCTTTGTTTTTAAGATCTCCCAGCGGATAGAACGGGAACATATTCTCTTCCATCCATTTGTTTGATTTTTCAGGTGTCATCTTCCAGCCGGATGAACAGGTGGAGACGAATTCGACAACTGAAGTACCTTTGCCGGCCATTGAGTTTTCGAACGCTTTACGCAACATCTTTTTGGCTTTGCGAACGGCAGCGGCCGTCTGTACGCTTTGGCGGGTAACCAGGCAAGTTCCTTCCAGCTGAGCTAACAAATCACCGATCTTCAATGGATAACCGTTGAGGGCGATGTTACGGCCGTACGGACAAGTTGCAGTAGGCATACCTTCCAGTGTGGTAGGAGCCATCTGACCACCGGTCATACCGTAGATAGCATTGTTAACGAATACGATCACGATATTTTCGCCACGGTTGGCAGCATGGATCGTTTCGGCTGTACCGATAGCGGCTAAGTCACCGTCACCCTGATAGGTAAAGATCATCTTTTCCGGGTTCAGACGTTTGATAGCAGATGCGATGGCAGGAGCACGTCCGTGAGCGGCCTCTATCCAGTCGATATCCAGATAGTTGTATGCGAATACGGCACATCCCACCGGGGAGATACCGATCGTTTTTTCTTCCATTCCCATATCGGCGATCACTTCAGCGATCAACTTGTGTATGACACCGTGGCTGCAACCGGGGCAGTAGTGCATGGGGTTGTCGTTCATCAATTCTGGCTTTGTATAGACCAGATTCTCCGGTTTAATTATTTCATTGAGTTCCATAATTGTAGCTTAATTAACTAATAAATCTCAGTAGATATTGAACAAGTCTGAAGCAGATGGCAGCACCACCACAATATAAGAATACGTGACGGTCGGGAACGGCAAAGTAGCAGATAATAGCTGCTGCCGCTAACACCATGAACAGGATTGTCAATATACTATCAATTTTACTTCCGCGTGTCATACGAGTTAAAATAATTTTTCTTTCAGCGCGTTCAGTACTTCATCCGGAGTAAACACGATACCACCCAGGCGGCCGAAGTGTTCAACCTTTATTTTCCCGTTAACAGCCAGGCGTATATCTTCCACCATCTGGCCTGCATTCAGTTCGACAGAAAGCATACCCTTTACCTTATCGGCATAAGCTGCAATTGCTTTTGTCGGGAACGGCCACAAAGTGATCGGGCGCAACAAACCGAGTTTGATACCTTCTGCACGGGCAATTTCCACTACTTTCTGGCAGATACGTGCGGAAGAACCGAAAGCGACAAGCAGGTATTCTGCATCTTCGCAATGGAACTCTTCGTAACGCACTTCATTCTCTTCGATTTTACGATATTTAGCCTGGAAACGGATATTGTTTTCTTCCATCTTTGCCGGATCGAGTTCCAGGGAAGTGATCACATTGGGTTTACGGTTTTTCAGTTTACCTTGTGCCGCCCACGGACATTCAGCGATAATCTCGGCTTCCGTCTTACGGGGACGGAAAGGAGGCATAACCACTTTCTCCATCATCTGGCCGATGATACCGTCTGCCAGGATGATAGCCGGATTGTTATATTTGAAAGCAAGGTCGAAGCCCAAGCCTACGAAGTCTGCCATTTCCTGTACAGAGGAAGGAGCAAGGGTGATCAGGCGATAGTCACCATGTCCGCCACCTTTTACAGTTTGGAAATAATCTGCCTGGCTTGGCTGGATAGTTCCCAAGCCGGGACCGCCACGCATTACATTCACGATCAGACAAGGCAATTCAGCACCTGCGATATAGGAAATACCTTCTTGTTTCAGGCTGATACCGGGACTGGAGGATGATGTCATTACACGTTTGCCCGTACCGGCACCGCCATACACCATATTGATTGCTGCTACTTCACTTTCGGCTTGCAGTACTACCATTCCGGTTGTTTCCCAGGGCATTTCAGCCATCAGGGTTTCCAGGATCTCCGACTGCGGAGTGATGGGGTAACCGAAGTATCCATCGGCACCATAACGGATAGCCGCATGTGCGATGGCTTCATTCCCCTTCATTAATTTAATCTCTTCTGCCATATCTGTTTTATATTTTTACTTTGTAGATGGTTAAACAGCCGTCCGGACAAACTAATCCGCAACTGGCGCAACCGATGCAAGCATCAGGGTTTTTCATGTACACATAATGGTACCCTTTGTTATTCACTTCACGCGGGTGTAATTCCAGAACATCGCTCGGGCAGGAAACAACACATAGGTTGCATCCTTTGCAGCGTTCCTGATTAACAACGACCGCTCCTTTTATCTTTGCCATAGTATAACTAATTATGTTTTATGTCGTGTAAGACCCACAAAGTTAAGAACTAATGTTATATAAACAAGGGGATGTTTTGTTTTTTAATAGATCACCCCTCATAATGATGACAGATAGCCAATGAATAGCAAAGGCACAGTGTCAGTTTTCATCAGATGACAGCCCATACCGCTTCATTTTGTTAAACAATGTTTTTCGGCTGATATTAAGGGCTTCTGCCGTTAGTGTACGGTTGAAGTTATGCTTTTTCAGCGCTTCAATAATAAGCTCTTTTTCCATCTGGGCATTGACCTCCCGGATACTGTTTCCACCGGAACCGGTAACGGTTTGTGCCTCGGCCAGTTCGTAACCTTTTATCCGGTCGGGTAAATGTTCGGGACGGATCACGCCTCCGGTACAAAGTATCATGGAACTTTGTATGGCGTTTTCGAGGTCACGTACATTGCCGGGCCAGTCGTAAGCGGAGAGAAGCGCTATCGCTTCAGGACTAACGGATTGTACATCCAGGCTCAACGTCCGGTTGTATTTACGGATGAAGAAATTGGTCAGCAAGGGAATGTCTTCTTTCCTTTCGCGGAGAGGCGGAAGGATCAGTGTAAACACATTCAGGCGATAGAGAAGGTCGAGACGGAAATGCCCGTTCTTTACTTCATCATCCAGGTTACGGTTGGTAGCTGCCACGATACGGACATCTACCGGAATCGCTTTTTTACCACCTATGCGGGTGATTTTCCTTTCTTCCAGTACGCGGAGCAGTTTGACCTGTGCATCCAGGGGCAGTTCTCCTACTTCATCGAGGAAAAGTGTACCGCCATCGGCCCGTTCGAAGGTTCCGGCTTTTGCCTCCTTGGCATCGGTAAAGGCGCCGCGTTCGTGTCCGAACAGTTCACTTTCCATTAATGTTAGCGGGATCGCTCCACAGTTGATGGCAACAAAGGGGCCATTGTTACGCAGACTGTTATTATGCACGGCGCGGGCTATCAGTTCCTTTCCCGTTCCGCTTTCGCCATGTACCAATACGGTTGCATTTGTTTCCGCTACCCGGCGGACCTGTGCCATAACCTGCTTTAAGCCGGTGTTTTCTCCGATGACGGAACTTTGCTTTTCACCCAGGCTTTTCTTCAGGTTTGATATTTCTCCTTTCATCCGGCTGTGCTCGACAGCACGGCTAACGGTGAGCAACAGTTTATCGTTGTCGAAAGGTTTCTCTATGAAATCGTAAGCACCTTTCTTTACGGCGTCGACTGCGAGGGAGATAGAACCGAAAGCGGTTACAAAAAGAACAGTCTGGTTGGGAGAGATACGTTTGATCTCTTCCAGGGCTTCCACGCCGGTCATAACAGGCATCTGCTGATCCAGCAAAACGACGTCAGGCTGGAAGGAGAGGAAAACTTCCACCGCTTCCCGACCATTTTCGGCAGGCTTCACTTCGTATCCCTCGTCGGTGAGCAGGCGGCAGATCATCTTACGGATATGCGGTTCGTCGTCGGCTACAACTATTTTTGCTTTCATATGCGTTGCGGTAATTTTACATTCATACAAGTGCCTTTACCGGGCGTGCTTTTTACTTCTATCTCGCCTTCGTGACGGTTGATGATCCCGTAGCAGATGGCAAGACCGAGCCCTGTCCCTTCTTCTTTTGTCGTAAAGAACGGGTTGAATACATTCTCGACATCTTTCTGTTCGATCCCTTTGCCGGTATCTTCGAACGAGAGAATGAGGTAACGGGAATGAGAGTTGATAGGAGCTCCTTTTTCTATACTTATTATTAATGTACGCGAACGATCAGGTGGATTCTTACTCATCGCTTCGACTGCGTTCAGAATGATGTTCAGAAAGACTTGCTTCAGCTGCTCCGCATCGGCCTGTATCGTTGTATTGTCGGTGAAGTATTCGAACTCAACCTCGATATTTTGTTTGCGTAATGTGTTGGTCACCAGCAGAAGCGTCTGATTGATCAGTTGTTCGATGTTTACCTCCGAAGTGTCGAGGGCAGACGGACGGGCAAACGAGAGCAATCCCTGTACGATCTTGTTGATGCGCTCCACTTCAGAGATCAGTTCCGTCATCATTTCGCTTTTCACGTGATCGGAGCTGAAGTCTTTGCTGAGGTACTGGATAGTACTGCGGATAGCTGTCAACGGGTTTCGTATTTCATGCGCTGCACCGGCGGCCAGTTCGCCGAGTGTTGCCAGGCGGTCGGTACGATACATCTTTTTCAGACGTTCTGTTTGTACCTCATACAACGAAGCATGCTCGATAGCAAAGTTTGCCTGGTTGATCAGGATAGAGAGAAGGATCAGTTCCTGTTCGGTGAAACGTGTACCGTCATTTTTCTTTCCTATGAAAATGGTTCCGTTCGTTTGATTCATCACCTTAAGGGGAAAGACTAGTTCGGCTCCCAGTTGCCGTAATGCTTCCTGCTCTTCTTTTGGGAAATAGTTTATGATGTCCGGGTAATCGGATACGATCAAATGCTTTTCGTTGACCGATAGCCAGCTTACCAGACGGCTCCGGCTGGTAAGGACAACCGGTTTGTTTTTTGCTTCATTCTGTTGTTTGTATTTCCCGGTATTTTCGTCCAATAGAAAGATATAAATGCTTTCTACGGGGCATATCTGCTTTACTTTGGCAACGATGTTGCCAATAAGTAATTGTTTGTCGACGATCAATGCCAGCGACCGGTTAAACTCCGAGAGCAATTGCTCCAGGTTGGGCTGCGCGGGTTGTTCCTTCTTCTTAAATAGTGGCATGTTGTTTCTTATCTTTGCACAAAAGTATAAAAAACAGATGAATTTGCCGGACGGTTACCTATAATAATGATTTACGTCCGGCAAAGAGGATGTACCTTAGAAGCACTGATACCCTGGTTTATCACCCATCTCGAGAATTAGTTCTCCACCGGCGGCAATTGCTGCAAAAGGTATCCGGGGTTGTTTTAATTCTTTACCGTTGAGGTGAGCCTTCTGTATATAGATGTTTTCTTTCGAATTGTTACGTGCTTCGATCGTGAAGGTTTTACCTTTGTAGTAATCCGGATCCAGATGAATGGTTATTTTATTGAATAGCGGGCTGGTCAGTTCCAGTTCCGGCCGGGTGGAAGCACCTCCGTTCATTTCGAACAGGCCCAACGCACTCATGACATACCAGCCTCCCATCTGTCCTTCGTCTTCGTCGCCTTCCCAACCATGATAGGGAGTCGAGCCGTAGAAACTATCCAGGATCGCACGCGACCATTTCTGTGCCAGCCACGGTTTACCCGAGTAGTTGAATAGGAACGGAGTACACATGTTTACCTCATTTCCCTGGTTGATATAAAATTCGGCAGACTGTCCCGATGTACGGTCGAAGACATGGGCTGCGAACTTATGCTTTTCCGACTTGATAAAACCATCTTCCAGGCGGCTGTTGAAGAGCTCTTTACCCAGGAAGTCGACCAATCCCGGAATATCGTGCGGTACATACCAGGAATATTGCCAACTGTTTCCTTCGATAAACCCTTTGTTGGAAAAGACATCAAACTCCTTATCCCAGTTACCGAGACTATCCCTGCGCATGACAAATTTCTTTTCCGGATGAAATACATTCTTATAATTCATGGAACGCGCCAGTAACGCCTTTCCTTCTTTTTTCTTTCCGAGAGCCAGGGCCAACTGGGAGACACACCAATCGTCGTAAGCATAATCGAGTGTTTTGGATACGACGCTCATTTCCATCGGCATATACCCATACTTAATATAAACGTCCAGTAAAGGATTTCCGCAATTACCGCCGCAAGGATGGTTGATACCGGGTTCCGTCACATTCTTTGATACGGCTTTGTAAATAGCTTCCCCGTCTTTGCGTATCCCTTTCTGGTAGGCGGCCACCATCAAGGCGGTTTCGTGCGATCCTTCCATGATACCTGAATATTCGAGTCCGGCCGGGCCTTTGCTTGTCCATCCTGTATGTTTGAACATTTCCAGTTGCGTGGTCACCCAATCGTCTACGATGCGGGGGGAGATGATCGACCAGAGGCCGTTCAGATTCCAGAAACTGTTCCAGAAAGCATCGCCGCCGTACATATTACCATGCTCCAGCTGCTGCACGTTTTCGCAAGCATCCCGGTACTGACCGTTCACGTCGTTCCAGGTCTGTTTTCCGGCATAAGCCCGATAGAGGTTGGTATAGAATTTGGTTTTATCCACTTCGTCCTGTCCTTCGATCTCTATTTTGCCGAGCAGTTCGTTCCATTTGTTGCGGGTCTGGGCTACGACACGGTCGAAATCGTATTGTAAAGGAGCCAGCTCCGTCTCCATATTTAACCGCGCCTGGTCGATACTGACCAGCGATAACCCGGTGGAGACCGTGATGCTTTCCCCTTCACCGGTGGTGTAGAGGGCGTAAACTCCTATATCGTTTTTACCGGCGATGGATTGTATATCTTCTACCTCTTTCCCTTCATTCCATCCGTTCAAGCGAGAGAACGGTTTGCTGAAACGGATGATGAAATGTAGTTTATAATTATTCCAGCTACTCCACGAACCCGACTGGTAATCGGCATATCCTTCCAGTTCCGTAGAACTTACTTTGGTGATACAGGCATCCTTCACGCTGAATCCGTAATCCCATTCGGTAGGGAACAATAGGTCGATCAGTATTCTCGACTCCTTTCTTTCGGGGAAAGTATACCGGTGAATACCGCAGCGGGTAGTAGCCGATAGTTCGGCCTTCACTTCATGATCGTATAGATAGACGGAATAATATCCCGGGGAGGCTTTCTCCGTCTCTTTCAGTATGCGGGAGTGATAACCGGCGTTTGCACCCTTGTAAGGCGAGTCAACCGACGGGTTCGACAGGGCCAGGTCGGCTGTTGTAGGCATAATCATCAGTCCGCCCATCGTCCAGGCATGCAGGTGGCTGAAACCGGAGACGCTGTTGATGGCGTATTCGTATCCGCCCATCCAGACATTTCCCTGATTATCGGGGCCGAGTTGCACCATACCGAACGGTTCCTGGGCATACGGCCCGAGCATCCAACGGGAATTGGAAGTGCCGATAAACATATCTACATAATCCACAGGTTCTTTTGTCTTTGCCGAAACCACTGTGGTCAGAAGTGAGAAAGATAAAAACGCGTAACGCGCTACTTGTCTTATATTCATGGTATTGCTTATTTACTTACGACAGGCAAAGATATAGGTTTTCTCTTGTCTGGTTTATCACTTTCTGCCGAATCGATTGTATTATTTTCCGATAGATACCCGGATGGGTAAAGAATTACCCAAATTGGGTAAAGCAGCGGGTAGTTACCCATGAGTAAAAAGTTACCCATTTCTGCAAGGAGTGTATAATCAATCGATTGCAATTTTGGCACGCCATTTGCCTTACCAGGGGTGGATAAAAGAACAAACAACGCTAATTGGGTAATGTATTACCCGGAAAGACTTAATTCAATATAATATGAAAAGAAATTTGTTAGTATCTCTATTGATAGGATTCGCTTTGGCGGGGCATGCGGAGACGGAGAACCTTCGGACCATCACCTACGACGAGGCTATTCATATCGCCCTGGGTGAAAGCTATACGGTGAAGTATTATAAGGAAGACATGGACGCAACCCGCTATTCTTACTTGTACACAAAGGCACAATTCAAACCGTTGCTAAACTTCGATCTTTTTACCCCTTCGTGGGCGGAAGGGATGACGGAGATCTCGCAGGCCGACGGTTTGCCGGTTTACAACTCTATCGGTTCGCTGCAAGTAGGCGGGAACTTGAATTTCACGTACGTACTGCCTACCGGAGGTAATTTTGCCCTTTCCTCCAAAATGTACTGGGAAAACTACCGTACCACGCTTTCACAACAGGATTATGAAGAACTGGAACGCGACCAGGTGTATAGCCGTTTCGCCCTCTCTTTCAATCAACCGATCTTTACGGCCAATAAGCTGAAGGAGAACATGAAGGTGGCCGAACTGGACTTTCGGAAGAGCACCTGTTATTTTACCCGTGTCCAGATGAATATTGTATATAATGTAACCGAAGCCTTTTATACGGTATACAAACTGGCCTACGAACATAAGATCAACCAGGACCGCCTGGCCAACTCCCGTGAAGCCTACCGCATCACCAAACTGAAACAGGAAACAGGTAACCTTCCCGAAGGGGAAATACTGATTGCCGAAATCACCGTCGCACAGGACGAGGCTCGCGTGATGGAAAGCGAAGGTAAGCTTTCCGCCGCCAAAGACCAGTTCAAATTATTGATCGGCCTTGACCTGAAAGAAGAGATCGACCTGAAAGCGGATATGGAGTTCGAGGCTTTTATCGTAGATATGCAGCAAGCCATCGACGAGGCCCTGAGGAACCGCATGGAGATACAGGAAGATAATCTGGATATCGAGTTACAGGCCATCGAAGTGAAACGCGCCAAACGTGAACGGGAGTTCAAAGGAAATATCTCCGCCTATTATGATTTCACAGGACTGAGTACGAGAGGAGAGGGGACGGTAGGCCAGCTGGTCGGTTCTTCCTTCGATAATATGCGCGACCGCCCTTCGAACCGCGGTGTCGCCCTGACCGTCTCTTACCCGCTGTTGGACTGGGGACGTGCCAAGAACCAGGTACGCCGCGAGCAGGTTCGTCTTAAACAACGTGAGCTGAACCTCGATAACACCAAAAGAACCATCGAACAGGAAATCCGTGAGATCGTACGCAGTGTGTATGAAGCCGAGAAGCGTTACCGCATCAACCGCCGTAACCAGGAGGTTGCCATACAGAGTTACCGGATCAGCCAGATGCGTTTCGAGAACGGGGATATGACCAGCCAGGAGCTTTCTATCGAACAGGAACGCCTTTCGCAGGTACAGCTGGCGTATATCGACAGTTATATTACTTATCGTCTGTCGGTAGCCGACCTGAATCGGAAGACGATGTACGACTTCGAACATAACCGCAGTTTTCTGCCGGAATCGTAATGTTATCAAAAATGGTTAGTAGTATGATCTATAATCTATTACAGTTTCCTCGTAGTTTCGTGCTTTGGAAACTCCGGTTTCCTGCTGAGGAAACTGAAACAGATCAAGGAGCAAATAAAAATAACATAATAAGAAAAAGACAAATGAACGAACACATGAAAAGTATTATCACGGTATTGCTGGTTCTCTTACTGATGCCCTTTGCCGTCCGGTCGCAGGAAAACAGTGAGGCTGCTTTGCTGCTCGATTTGAAAAAGACACGTGCCGACTATGAAGTAGCCAAGCAGAAGTATGAGAACGACACGAAGCTCTTCAACGAAAAAGCCATATCGGCCAACGACTTCAACCGTTCGAAGAACGAGTTGTTGAGTAAGGAGGTCGACTATCAGAAACTGATCCTTAAACTGATCTCGCAGCAGAGTTACATCACCGTCGAACGTGCCGTGAAATATCAGGATCAGCGGGGCGAACGAAAGGTAAAGATCACCCTCAAAAGTGCGCTCGAAGGGAACGAAGAGTATCTGAGCCAGTTCCAGGAACATTTCGACGTATTCACTCCAGAAATGCGTTCCGGTAAAATATATAATATATATGTATCGTTAGTAGATAATGAATCGAAGACGATAATCGGTTCGCCGTATGAGTTCCGCGTCCCCTTTATTGAGCTGGGAAAGGTGGCAACAGCCGATTTCGAACTGTTGAAGGATGCCGAGAATTTGACCGTATCGCTGAATTACAACAATCGCAAGGACGAGAAAAATATCTATCTGAAGAAAGACGCAAGCGTGAATGTGATCGATATCTCTTCCATGCAGTTCAGCCAGGAAGCCGACCTGAGCAGTAAAGCGACCTATGATCTGACGCTCGAACGTTTCTCCACATCCGACGATGTCTACCGCCTGGAGGTTTTAGACCTGCCGCGCCAGATCAGTTACGACTTTACTGATGGTGAAAGTAAGGTGACCCAGATTAAATTTGCACAGGGGGTAAACATAAAGAAGTTATCTTTGCAGGTCTATTTACCGGATCGCGACGATCAGCAGGTAGTCATCGACCAGCCGATCAAATTCCAGGTACAGACCGTTGGTGCAGCTAACGGCGAAAAGGCCGGAAGCGAAAACCTGGAAATCATTCCCCGCGGAAGAGGAAAGATCGAAGTACGTGCAAACAACCTCTATCATGAGACAACGGTCGGCAAGGAAATTACGATGGATGTCACTGTCCGCAACGGAGGAACGCGCCGCCTGGATAACATCAAATTGACAACCGAGAAACCCCTGGCATGGAATACGAACATTGAACCGGACGTGATCAGTAGCCTCGACCCGGAAAAAGAAGTCACAGTAAAGGTTACTATCATCCCTCCGTCGGATGGTGGAGTAGGTGCCCAGGAAGTCAAGATCAAGACAGAAGCGATGGCAGACAACCGCAAGGTAGATACGGAAGATAAGACAGTCCGCATCCAGGTAAATGCTGCCACTTCCATCTTCGGAACCCTCTTCCTGATCCTGCTGCTAGTTGGTTTTATAGGCGGAATTGTTTGGTTCGGGATGAGATTGAGTAAGCGGTAATTTAGAAAAAGGTGAAACCTTTTTCAGTTGACAGTTGACAAGTTACAGTTGACAGTTGGGCTTCGCGATCGGAACTAGAAAAACTGAGTCTTTTATGAGGCGGAGCCTCATGCCGCAGGCTTTCTTTTGCCGTTTGCTTCAGCAAACGGATATTTAAATGCTCCGGCTTTGCCGGATCCTCTGTGGGTTTTAACCCCTTTAAAATATATTGGACAGCCCTTTTGAAGAAAGGGGCTTAAGCCCACAGAGGAAGAGGCTTTGCCTCCTGATTATTAGTCCGTCAGCTGAAGCAGACGGCAAAATAGAGCCTGCGGCACAAGGTGGAGCCTTGTTGAAGACAACGACACGAATAGGCTCAACTCTGATAATAATTGAAATAAATAAAAACAACTAAAAAATAAACACTATGTTACAAGCGATTGATTTAACAAAGAGATATGAAGACGGCAACCTGGCCCTCGATTCACTGAACCTGGAAATCAAACCGGGTGAGATATTCTTTCTTCTGGGAGCTAACGGTGCAGGTAAAACAACTTCCATCAACATCTTCCTTAATTTCATCGAACCGACTTCGGGCCATGCCCTGATCGATGGTATCGATGTAATGGAGAGTCCGTTGGAGACAAAGAACCATGTCGCTTTCGTCTCTGAAAATGTCATGTTGTACGGAAACTTCACCGCCCGCCAGAACCTCGACTTCTTTGCCCGCCTGGGAGGAAAGACAACACTGACGAAGACGGAGTACTATAACGTTATGCGCCGTGTCGGCCTTCAGGAAGAAGCTTTCGAACGTAAGCTGAAGACCTTCTCCAAAGGTATGCGCCAGAAAGTGGGTCTGGCCATCGCCATCATTAAGGATGCCGACAACATCGTTATGGACGAACCTACCACCGGCCTCGACCCCAAGAGTGCTGCCGAACTGATGCAGATATTGATCAACCTGCGTAATGCCGGTAAAAGTATCCTGATGTGTACCCACGACCTCTTCCGTGCCAAAGCGGTTGCCGACCGGGTCGGCATCATGAAAGAAGGCCGCCTGGTCATGCTTCGTAGCCGTGAAGAGTTCCTTCAGGACGACCTGGAACGTATCTATCTGGATTATATGCAGGAAGCAGTCCTGGAATAAGAGTACAAACGATATAATATATTAAATACTATGATTTGGTTAATAGCAAAAAAAGATTTCCTGCTGAACTTGTTGTCAGTCAGGTTTATTATAGGGTTTGTATTGTGTCTGCTGGTGATACCGTTCACGATTATCGTCAGTGTGGATAATTATGAGAACCAGGTACGTGTCTATAAGATCGAACAGGCACAAGCCGATAAGGAGTTGAAGGAGAGCCGGGTGTGGTCGGCGGTACGGCCTACTATCGTTCAGGAACCTGAACCTCTTAGTATCTTTAGTACGGGTATTATCAGCAATATAGGAAATAAGGTAAAGATTGCTTTCTGGGAGTATCCGTTGTTTCCGGAAGGACATACGATCACCCGTGATAATCCGCTGCTGAATGCTTTTTTCTCGATCGACTTCTCGAAAGTAATCGCTATTCTGATCTCGTTGTTGGCGCTTGTCTTCTCGTATGATGCCATCACACGGGAACGGGAGGATGGAACGATGAAATTGACATTTACCGGACAAGTGAGCCGTATCTCTTTCCTGATGGGGAAGTTGTTGGGGTTGTTGCTTACGTTGCTGCCGATTCTGTTATTTTGTTATCTGTTGGCTTGCCTGATTATCGTGGTTAATCCGGGAATATCCTTTTCTGCATCCGACTGGGGTGGCCTGTTACTGCTTTTCCTGACCTCTGTTATTTATATGTTGGTATTTCTTTTGTTAGGAATGTTTATTTCCAGCAGGGTAACGCATTCGTCATCATCTATTATTATCAGCTTGTTATGCTGGATATGGTTTCTTTTCCTGATGCCTAATATTGCAACTTACCTGGCACAGAGTATTTCAAAGGCGCCGTTATATGACAATGTGCAGGCTGCGATGGAAGATTATGATGATACTTATTATAAAGAGTATTATGAAGAATGGCCGCATGCAGCCCAAAGGGTTAATATGAAGTTCCTGAGTTATAACAATTGTAATGGGGATAATGTGGAGTATCTGGAATTAGCCGGAGGGCCGAAGGAAACACCTTTATTCCATCAGCAGATGCAAATTTGGGCAACTCCTGTCATGCTAAATAATGCGGATAAGAAATGGGCTTTGCAACGCGATTACCTGGATGGATTGATGCGTCAACAACACTTGCAACAGGCCATCGCCTGGTTGTCGCCTTCCGAGCTGTTTGGTCAAACCACTGAAGCTTTGTGCCATACAAATGCGAATAGTTTTCTGAAATACATGGATGGCCTTCGTAATTATCGTGAGAGTGTAATAACTTATTTTAAAGATCATAAGTTATTCGAATCTACTGCTTATTTTACCCCTCAGCCTTTGGACGAGTTTCCTACACAGGCAGAGGTGGATTCGGGGGATGAAACGGCAAGGAGGAAATACGATAGAGGGTATAGTGAGTTCCCATATCTGGATACAAGTGCTATGCCTCGTTATATTCCTCAGCCTGCAACACTTTCTGCTGCTTTGGGTGATGCTTTGGGGCGTTTATGTGCTTTGTTGGGGTTGGCGATCGTCTTGTTGGTCGGTACGATCGTATCGTTTATGAAATATGATGTCAGATAATAAATAATTACAGTTATGTTTACAACTTTATATATACGGGAATTGCAGAACTACTTGTATAGTCTGCGTTTTCAGGTTTCTTTTGTAATTGTCGTGTTGGTCTTTACCCTGGGGAGTATTTCGTTTACTTCTTCTTTTAAAGATATGCATAATAATTACGCCAAGTATAGCAAGGCACAACAAGAGTCTGTGGCTAAACAAGCTGAAAATGTTTCAAAAGTAGCAACAACAAGGAATAACTTTGTCACTTCTCCGCGTGAAAACAGTGTAATTGCTGATTGTAAAGAAAGTTATTTACCTAATCGAATCCGTTACAGCGCTTACAATGTGTTTGATTACTCGGTACGTCACGATAGCAACAATCCTTTGTTAAGCCGTGGAGAGAGCCTGAGTTGGTCGTTCATTGTATCGATGTTTCTGAGTTTTATTACTTTGCTTTTTGCTTTTGATGCAATCTCAGGAGAGAAAGAGGAGAGGACGTTGGCACTGGTCTTTTCAAATGCTGTACCCCGGCGTACATTTCTGTGTAGTAAACTGGTGAGTATTGTTACGGTTGTGGGGATGATGGAACTGGTTGGCATTATAATCAGTCTGCTTATTCTGGCAGTTTCCGGGCAAGTACAGTTGAATGGTAGCTTTTTGATGGAGACCGCCGGGTTTATACTGATCAGTCTGTTGTTTATTACTACTTTCGCGGTATTCGGTCTATTTTCATCGGTCGTAACGCGTTATTCAAATATCAGTCTATTAATATCTCTCTGTTTTTGGTTGTTTGCTGCAGTTATTATTCCTAATACTTCTGTGTTTTGGGCGAAAAAGCTGTTCAGCATACCTTCATCGGAAGATGTAAACCAAAAACTCCGGGAAGCTAGTGATGATATTAATCGTAATGCTCCGGAGGGAAGTTGGTCATCCAGTGGCAATAATCCATTCTATCCCCGTCATGAGTTACGTGCAAATAATCAGACTAACTTGATGAATAACGCAAAAAAGTTCAATGACGCCTATTACCTGCAACAATTCCGGCAGTTTGAGCAAACCCGTAATTTCACCTTGCTTTCACCGATTGCACAGTTTGATTATATGAACGAAGCTTTCCTGGGAGGTGGTTATCTCCGTTTCCAGAAGAACTGGAATGATTTACATATTTTCCAGGAACGGTTCCTGCAATGGTTTAAGGATATCGATGCAAAGGATTCCGACAGTCCGCACTGGTATAATCCGTACGAAGATTATTCTACCAGTAAGAAACCGGTAGCAGTCGACCAGATCCCGCAGTATCAGGAGCAGATTGCTTCTTTCGGACAGCGTTTCGAATTTATCGGAGGCTATCTGATCGCTATGATAATCACGATTGCCGTACTGTTTATGGCTTGCTTCTATTTCTTTACAAGATATGATGTGAGATAACTTGAATTGTCAAATAATTAGACGTCAGTGTCTAATTATTTGACATGACTGAATAACTGTTGAATTAGTATATCGTTGATAATTAATGAGATGTGTTTTTGGCACGCTGTTTGCAATAGTGTGGGTGATGTGCCGGAAGCATGAAATAAATAAAAACCGGACAACTGTCCATTAATGGACAACGTTCGGTTTAGTTATGAGGTTAGTTCTCAGTTAGATAAGTTTTTGGCACAATCTTTGCGTAAAAGATGAACAATAATAGAATAATGTGTGTTTTCAACGATAAAGGGAGCAACTCTTGGCGAATCGCTCCCTCTTTAACCCATAATAAGGTTAACATAATTGATGAGGTTCTCTTTGGCGAGAGAACGAGCTCTTCCTCGTGCGTGAGCATAGGGAAGAGATTTCTTTTTTAAGCCTTAGCTCCTTTCATGGATAACTTTTCAAGGAAATATACGATAGCAAAACCGAAGATCATTAATCCGACAGCTTCCCATACTAATTGATCGGGTAGGATGTTTGATTCTTCCAGAAAAGATTGTCCATCACCTGTAAATGTTTCGACTGTCTTCTTCCATGGCCATACTTTATTCAGCGAACCTAGCATAAATCCGGCTAATACGGCAATTGTGGTGTCGTGAAATCTTCGTAAGGCAAAAGAAAGTACACGGGAAAAAGAAGTAATACCTAAAACTGCTCCACAAATGAAAACAAGCATGACCGGGATGTTGAATGTTTTTACCGCTTCCATGATATAAAAGTATTTACCCAGTAATACCAGGATGAAACTACCTGAAATACCCGGCAGGATCATTGCACAGATGGCAATTGCTCCGCAAAGGAAGATAAAGAACAGGTTGGTCGGAGTTTCGGCCGGTGTAGCAACCGTAATGTAATAAGCGATGATAGCCCCGATGATAAAACATAGGACTGACTTCCAGTTCCATTGTTTGATATCTTTCGATACGAACCAGGTAGACGCCAATACTAACCCGAAGAAGAATGCCCATACCAGGATCGGATGTGTGACCAGCAACCAGGTAATAATCTTTGCCAAGGAAAAGATACTGATACCGATACCGGAAACAAGTGCCAACAGGAAGTTTGCATTGATCGCTTTCCAGAAAGCTGCGATCTTTCCTGTAAACAGTAATTTCAGGCTGGCTCCGTTAATACTTTTGATCGAATCGATCAGTTCTTCATAAATACCTACAATAAAGGCAATCGTACCACCTGATACTCCGGGCACGACATCTGCCGCCCCCATCCCCATGCCTTTCAAAAGTAAGAGACCGTAGTCTTTTAGATTTCTCTTCATTTAATTGTTATTGTCTTTATTATTGAGGAATTCCTTCGTCAGATCTTCGGGGGGAATGTGTTTGCCCATTAGCTGTTGTTCCACATCGCTAAAGTCGACTCCCGAGCTTTCAAGATACTCTACCAGTTCCTGGGGAGAGGTCTGTGAGAAATGCTCACCGAAATGCTTCATGTCGCCTTTCGCCAGATAAGCCATCGCCAAGTGAAGATGGATATAAGGCATGTCGGGGTTAACCTCCAATACCTTTAGATAATATTTGAGTGCCTTTTCTATCTCTCCTTTCATATACAGAAACTGTCCTGCATGAAACAGGCTTTCGTAATCTTCGGGTAGATAATCACTTCCCTGATCCAGTACATTAAACAAGCGTTCGGTAGTGTCGATAGCAAGCCTGTCTTCTCCGTTCTCGACGTAAGTTAGTGCCAGTAAAGATAGTATCCGGACATTATTTGGAAATAATTCAACTGCTTTTATCAGTGTATTGGATGCTTCGCGGTCACGGTTTGTTTCCGTACAGCACCGGATATAATTGATATAAGCTGCCGGTTCGTTGGTTACGATCTTCTTTCCGATAATATCTTTTAGCATTCTGTATGCTCCTTCATAGTCCTCCAGCTTGATATAACATTCAGCCATGAGCGGTTTGATACGCTCCGTCATATCCGAATCGGTTTCGATCTCTTTATATACCTCCAATGCCTTTTCATAATTTTCATTCATATAGAGGCAATAGGCTTTCAGTATTTTCAGTTCGGGGTCCGAATCGTCGCAGGTAAGGGCAAAGTCGAATGCTTCGATTGCTTTGTCGAATTCAGCCTTGATGGAATAGAGACGTCCCAGTGAGAACCAATAATCGTGCGAATAAGGATCTTTATCGATCAGTTCGTTACATATTGTAATCGCCCCGTCGATATCGCCTTCCATTTCCAGGCTATAACATAACTCGTCTTTTAGGTTGAGGTTGTCCGGAAACAAAGTAATACCGCGCTTGATATAATCACGGGCTTCCTTATTCATTTCCATATCACTTAAAAGAGGAGCGATGTATTCGAAAGCCAATTCGAGATAATCACAGTCTCTCGCTGCGATGTCTTCCGTGTATTCGACCACTTTATCATATTGGTCGAGCATACAAAAGCATTCGAGTCGTAATAAGTCCAGGTCCTGGCTGTCGGTTTCGGCAATGGTGTCGATCAAAGCAAGTGCGCTTTCATAATCTTCATTATAAACATAAAAACGGCATTGTCTGATCTGCAAGTCAATATTACCCGGATGAAGTTTTAGCCCTAAGGCTAAAATTTCATCAAAGTATTTATAATCGTCCGATTCTTCAAAACTGTCCAACAGGTCACTCAGTTCGTCCGCATCGAAATAGGGCTCTTTCCCTTTTTCGTGGGCGTCCAGGTAGCGTTGTAACAGGCGTGAAATATCATCTTTTTTCATATATCAGGTAAATTCTCTTTTATCTTGTTTATTACGCTTTATCCTTCACCTTGCTCCAGGTATCTTTCAAGGATACGGTGCGGTTGAAGATCAGCTTTTCTGGCGTTGAATCTTTGTCTACGTTGAAATAACCGATACGCTGGAATTGCAGGTAATCATACGGTTTGGCATTTGCCAGGTATTTTTCTACGTAACAATTAGTAAGTATGTTTAATGAGTCCGGATTGATGATCTCTTTCATCGCATCCAGAACGGAACAGTCCTTTGCTTCGCGGATAGCAGCCAGTTCGTCACGTGGATTTTCTACTTTCCAGAGACGGTCGTATAAGCGGACTTCGGCAGGCAGGCTGTGAGCACAACTCAACCAGTGCAGGGTGCCTTTTACCTTACGGTTGCTATCGGGCATACCGCTTTTGGTATTCGGGTCATATTCGCAATATACTTCAACTACTTCGCCGGCATCGTTCTTTTTGCAACCGGTACATTTCACGATATAGGCATTCTTCAGACGTACTTCCTGTCCCGGAGTCATGCGGAAGAACTTCTTCGGTGCATCTTCCATGAAGTCTTCTCTTTCCATCCATAGCTCACGGCTGAATTCGATCAGGTGGGTTCCTGCCGTTTCATCTTCCGGGTTATTGATGGCTTCCATTTCTTCCACTTTTCCTTCCGGATAGTTGGTGATGATCAGTTTGACCGGGTCAAGAACGGCCGATACACGTGTGGCACGGGCATTCAGGTCTTCACGAACGGCGCTTTCCAACAAGGCAAACTCATTTAGGGCATCGTAAGTGGTGTAGCCGATCTTATCGACAAACTTGCGGATGGATTCGGGAGAATAACCACGGCGACGGAATGCACAGATAGTCGGCATGCGGGGATCGTCCCAGCCATCGACCAACTTTTCTTTTACCAGTGTAAGTAGGTTACGCTTACTCATTAGCGTATAACTCAGGTTCAGTTTATTGAACTCGGTCTGACGGGGACGGTTATCGTCGAGGTCTTTACCTTCTTTCAGCCAGTCGATGAACAAGTCGTACAACGGGCGGTGTACCACGAATTCGAGGGTACAAAGTGAATGCGTAACGCCTTCGAAGAAGTCGCTCTGTCCATGTGCAAAGTCGTACATCGGATACACTTTCCACTTGTCACCTGTACGGTGGTGATGTGCGGATGTTACCACACGATAGATGATCGGGTCGCGGAAATGCATATTGGAATTAGCCATGTCGATCTTGGCACGCAATACCATAGCACCTTCTTCCACTTCTCCGTCACTCATCTTCTGGAACAAAGCCAGGTTTTCTTCGATGGGACGGTCGCGGTACGGACTGTTGATACCCGGTTGGGTAGGGGTTCCTTTTTGCTGGGCGATAACTTCCGAACTTTGTTCGTCGATATAGGCTTTTCCTTCCTTGATCAGACGGACGGCAAAGTCCCATAACTGCTGGAAATAGTCGGATGCATAATAGATGTTATTCCAATGAAATCCGAGCCATTCTATATCTTCTTTTATTGCATCGACATACTCTACGTCTTCCTTTACCGGATTAGTGTCGTCGAAACGAAGGTTACAAACCCCGTTGTAACGTTCTGCCATGCCGAAGTCCAGGCAAATTGCTTTGGCGTGTCCGATATGCAGGTAACCGTTGGGTTCAGGGGGGAAACGGGTTTGTACGCGTCCTCCGTTTTTACCCTCTGCTAAATCTTTCTCAACATTTGCTTCAATAAAATTCAGGCTCTTTTTGCCTTCTTCTTCGTTCGTTCTGATATCGCTCATATCTGTTATAAATATGTTATTTCTTTTTAACGGAGCAAAGGTAGCGATTTCTTTACTTGCTACATAGCGATACAAGTTTTTTCCTATATTTGTGGCTTAATTTTATCGAACAGATTATAATACATCCGTATGGAATACTTCAATCTTCTGGTTGATTTTGTACTGCACATCGACGCTCATCTGGCAGCACTTGTATCGACTTATGGTATTTGGATATATGCCATTTTATTCCTGATCATTTTTTGTGAAACAGGACTGGTAGTAACTCCTTTTCTTCCTGGCGATTCATTGTTATTTGTGGCCGGAGCTTTAGCTGCTTTGCCGGGTAACCCGATGAATGTGCATCTTATTGTAGGTGTTTTGATCGTTGCGGCAGTACTGGGAGATGCCTCTAACTATATAATAGGCAGGCTGTTCGGGGAGAGAATGTTTAGTAATCCTAACTCAAAGATATTTAAACAAAGTTATCTGGAGAAGACACATAAATTTTATGAAAAGCACGGAGGTAAGACAATTATTCTGGCACGTTTTGTCCCTATTGTAAGGACTTTTGCTCCGTTTGTAGCCGGTATGGGACATATGAGTTACCGGCATTTTGCTTCATACAATGTGATAGGAGGGGTGATCTGGGTGGTTCTCTTTTCGTATGCCGGTTATTTTTTCGGCGGAATGGAGATCGTTCAGAAGAATCTGGAACTTTTGATTGTCCTTATCATCTTTATCTCCATTCTGCCGGGAGTTTTTGAAGTTGTCAGAAATAAATATTTCGTTAAAACAAACTGATCAACAAGGCAATGTTCAATACCGTAACCAACGTTCCCAATAATACGAGAAGGATGGTGGTCGAACGTGAATTGACGTATACACCCATCACTTTCTTGCTCGAGGTAAGATATACCTGTGTAAAGACTGTGATTGGTAACTGTACGCTCAGTAGCATCTGTGAAAGGATCAATCCTTTGAACGGGTCGCCGATCACAAAAATAATAAGCAATGCCGGAACGAACGACAGGATAACTCCTAACTTGGAGTGTAAGTCTTTGTGATTATATGCTTCCCCGTAAAAGCCGGCAAAGATGGAAGCTCCTGCAATACCGGATGTGATGGTGGATGAGATGCCTGCCAGTAACAGGGCTGCTGCAAAGATAACACCGGCATTACTTCCAACGAGAGGAACCAATAGCTGTTGTGCCTGGTCGAGTTCGTCGACCGTTACTTTCTCTTTGAAGAAAGTGGCGGCGGCCAGGATGATCATAGCCGAGTTGATAGCCCAGCCGATCACCATCGAAAGAAGTGTATCGTAAAACTCGTATTTCAATTGTTTCTTGATCACAGACTCGTCTTCGAGGTTCCATTCACGACTCTGGATCACCTCCGAGTGCAGGAAGAGGTTATGCGGCATAACCACGGCACCGAGTACACTCATGATGATCAACATGGAATTCGGTGGAAACGAAGGCTTTACCCACCCTTGTATGGCTTCTCCCCAATGAACGTCTACCAATGCCAGTTCATAAAGAAACGACAGTCCGATGATGGAGACGAACATGATAATCCAACGTTCTATTTTACTGTATGTGTTGCTGAGCAACATGATCAGGCAGGCCAGGGTAATAATGACTGCTCCGATCTTGATCGGCATACTGAACAACATACGCAGGGCGATAGCTCCACCCAGTATCTCCGCCAGTGAAGTGGATATACTGGCCAACATAGCAGAGCCGAGGATAGGGCGGCTGAGTGTACGGGGCAGGTATTTGTTGGTTGCTTCCGACAGGCACAGTCCGGTTACGATTCCGAGGTGGGCCACGTTGTGCTGGATGATGATCAGCATAATGGAAGAAAAGGTAACTACCCATAACAGGGCATATCCGAATTCAGAACCGGCTGCCAGGTTGGTCGCCCAGTTTCCGGGATCGATGAAGCCGACGGTGACCAGTAGGCCGGGGCCAATGTATTTCAGTAAGTCTAATCCGCCGGAGCGCGGTTTGTGATTGATTTTGAGTTTGTCTAGAAGTTTCATTTTTAGTCTTATCTTTTTGTTATCATTTTGTATTGAGGTCAAGTGCAACGTTACACTTGATGTCGATGCAGCGTTGCATCGAATTCCTTTAGGGGAATGTCAGAACGAACGACGTTCGGTTTATAGCCGGATTGCTCTTTAAAGCAATGCTACCTCCTGAAAGCCGCATGATCTGCCGCGAGATAGAAAGTCCGATACCGCTTCCGCCTTCCTTGGTAGTAAAGAACGGAACAAATATATGTTCAGCTTCTTCCGGTGGGATAACCGGACCGTTATTGCTGACTTCGATGATTACGGATTCATCCGGATTACAATAAGCCTTCAGTTCGATATGTCCGTCCGGCTGTTCTCTGCCTATTGCCTGCATTCCGTTTTTCAGCAGATTCAAAACAACCTGAGTGATCAGGTTTTCGTCGGCATAAACAATCAGGTCGGCCGGTTCTATACTTATATTAATCGTTATATTAGGATAATTGTTGTGATGGCGTGCCAGATTTATCATTCTTTCTGCGAATTTCTGCACATAGAACAACGAAGGTTCCGGGGTTGGTATGTGCGTGAATTTGCGATAAGACTCTACGAATGATATCAGCGTCTTACCGGTCGTACTGATCACTTCCAACCCATTACGTATTTCACTATCGGCATCTTCATGTAAAGAGAGTAACGTGTCGCTCAGGGAGGTAATCGGGGTAACGGAATTCATGATTTCGTGTGTCAATACACGAGTCAGGCGTATCCATGAGTCGATTTCCTTGTCGTCCAGTTCACTGTTGATGTCGTTGATTGCCAGGATGCGCACATGTTTATCCTGTAAGGTCATTTCGGAGACACGGATCGACAGGTTGACAGTTCCGCGTTCATTGATAAATGAAATTTGGTGCTTGTCTCCCGGACGTATATCGGTGATCGTTTGTTGTAGTTTTTCGTCTATACGTGCCAGTTGTTTGACATGGGTGAATACGGAAAGACCGAGTAAACGCAAGGCCTCGTTGTTGGTCTGAAAGATATTTCCTATATCATCCAGGACTATAATACCTGTATTTACGGAGTTCATGATCAACTCGTAGTACTTTTCTTTTTGTACGGCATCCGCTTTTGCCTGGAAAAGTATTTGAGTGATACGGTTTAGCGATTCGCTTACCAGTTTGTCGTTCGATGAACGTCCGCGGGTGGCATATTGGAAGGCATAATCACTATTGTCGATTGCATCGAACATAAAGGCAACCTTCTGGGCATTTCGTTTGAATAGGTTACGCATCATCTGCATGGAATACAACCAGCCGATAAAGATAAGGATGAACCATTCCCATTTATGGGTGATTGCCGTATAAGTCCCGGCTGCGGTTAGTATTCCAAACAAGCCCAGACGGAAAGTGAGACTGTGGTAAATGCCTTTTAACATAAGAATGATTGCCTGTTAGACATTATAATTCGTAGCGTTTTATTTTGTTGTATAATGTCTGACGAGAAATACCCAACTGACTTGCAACAAGTGAAAGATTACCATTGTACTTATCCATGGCATTTTTAATCATGTTGTATTCCATCTCTTCGAGGGTAGTAACTTCTTTCATCGGTGAATCCTTCTTACGGGGAAAATCGAAGTCGGTACTTTCAAGTGTGTCGCCTTCACTGATTATGACCGCTTTTTCGATGGTATGCTCCAGTTCCCTGATATTACCGAACCAAGGCTGTTGTTTCAGCTTTTCTTTGGCATCGGCGCTGAGACGCATGGAGGATTTACCATATATATTTGTGTATTTAGCCAGGAATATTTCCGTAAGAGGAACAATGTCTTCCGGTCGTTCACGAAGGGATGGTATTTCCACATGGATTGTATTGATACGATACAAAAGGTCTTCTCGGAACAGTTCTTTCTGTACCATCTCCTGTAGATCACGGTTCGTAGCGCAGATCAGGCGGATATTAATCGGAATAGGGGTGTTGCTTCCTACGCGGACGATACTTCTGCGCTGAAGGGCCGTCAGTAATTTGGCTTGTAAGTGGTAGGAGAGGTTTCCTATTTCATCCAGAAACAGTGTTCCGTTGTTGGCCGCCTCAAATTTGCCGGGACGGTCGGCACGTGCATCGGTAAAGGCTCCTTTCATGTGGCCGAATAGTTCGCTTTCAAACAATGTTTCGGTAATAGCTCCCATATCTACCGGAACCATTGCTTCTTTTTTACGGTTCGAGAGTATATGGATTTCCCTGGCCAACATTTCTTTACCCGTACCGTTCTCACCGGTGATCAGAATATTGGCATCTGTCTTGGCTACTTTCTCTATCAGGTTACGGAGTTGTTGCATAGCGTTACTTTCTCCCCAGAACATACCGCTTTCTTTGGAAATGACTTGTTTATCATTCTCATGAGGGATGCCTTTGCGGTTTGCCATCCGTATGTCGTAAGCTGTTTTCAACGTTTCCAGTAACTTGGCATTGTTCCAGGGTTTTACAACGAAATCGGTTGCTCCTTCTTTTATTCCTCTTACTGCCAGGTCGATATCGGCGTAGGCCGTGAATAAGACAACCTGAACCGACGGTTCTTCTTTTTTTATTTCGGAAAGCCAGAATAACCCTTCGTTTCCGGTATTGATCCCTGCACTGAAGTTCATATCCAACAAAACCACATCTACATCTTCATTATGTAATGTAGTCTTTATTTTGTTGGGGGTAGAAATCGTTATCACTTTTTCAAAACAGGTACCTAACAGCATCTGTACTGCGGTCAGAATCCCTTTGTTGTCGTCTACAACCAGTATGGTGCCTTGTTTAGCCATCGTAATAATGTATTTAGTAGTGCAAAGATACAGGTTCGGTTTTATACTTCCTAACCTGTGTCTAATATTTAGACAGATAAAATAGGAGGGTCAAACGGATAATTATCGTTTGTCTAATATTTATACACCACTGTCTAATTTTTTTACACTTCATAGAATTGGCAGATTTGTCAATTTGTTGATAAATAAAGTATTATATAGTTTGGCACGTTCTTTGCCCTTCTATAGGCAGAAAATAACACAAAGATGAAACAGATAATATTGACATCGGTTCTTTCGTTTAGCCTGGCAACAGTTGCCGTGGCCCAGGAAAAACTCTGGACAATGGATGAATGTATGCATTACGCCGTAGAAAACAGTCCTAAGGTAAAAAAGCAAGCTTATACAAGCGACTCTTATAAGGCTGAATTAAATTCGGCAGTAGCTTCATTTTTCCCGTCTATGAGTGCAAGTGTAGGAGCAAAGTATGGTTTTGGACGTTCTATCGACCCCAAGACAAATGCTTATAATAATACTTCTACCTTTAATAATGGATATGGAGTAGATGTTTCTATTCCTATCTTTAATGGTGGACAGTTGGTAAACCAGTGGCGAATGGCAAAAACAAATCGTCAGTTGGGAATGAACGATATCCAAAAAGAAAAGGATGATTTGGCAATCAATACGATGATTGCTTTTATGGATGTGGTATATTATCAAGGGACAGTAAAATTGGCTGCTGAACAATTGGAAGAGAACAGCCGGATCCTGTATAAAACCCGTCGCCAAGAAGAGCTGGGGCTGAAAGGAAAAGCAGATGTGGCACAGATCGAAGCTCAGGTGGCGGCAAACGATTATAATTTGACTCATCAACAGAACTTGCTTAATACAGCTTTATTGACTTTAAAACAAAATATGAATTTCCCTTCGGATATGGAGTTGGATGTCGATACTCTGCTGCTCGATAAATCGTATGCAACCATGATGGAGTCTATAGACGAGATTTACGGTTATGCATCCGATAATAATCCGGTTGCCTTACAGGCCAAACTGCAATTGAAATCGTATAAGATGCAATATCTGATGGCTAAAGGCCGACTGCTGCCTAGTATCTCTTTCAGTGCAGGTATTTCTACGAATTACTTTGAAGATTTAAAAGTAGACAAAACTGCTGAGGGCTACGAACCGTCTCCTTCATTTGGTAGTCAGTTCAAGAACAACCGTGGTGAATATATCTCTTTTAACCTGAGTTTCCCGCTTTTTGACGGTTTGAGCCGTTTGACCAATGTGCGTAAAGCACGTAATAGTGTCCGTATCGCCCAGGAACAACAAACCGAAGTGCTTCGCCAGTTGCAGACAGCCATCGAACAGGCTGTTCTCGACCGCGAAGGGTATGCCAAAGAAACAATCCAGATGCAAAAGAAAGCGGAAGCTGACGAAATCGCATACCAGGTTACCTACCGTAAGTTCGAGGAAGGTCTGATGAGTCCGATCGATTTGCAAACCAGTGCCAATACACTACTCTTGTCGAAAGCAGACCTGTTGCAACGGAAACTGATGTATCTGATGAAATGCAAACTGGTTGACTATTATAAAGGTAAACCTTTGATTGAAGGCGTAAACTAAGAATCAGACAGAAAAGATAGAACAGATAATAAGAAATAAAAAAACATACAACCATGGATATTCAATTAGAAAAGAAAAGAGGCATTCAGAAGAAACATTTACCTTATGTGGCAGGTGGCGTTTTATTCCTTGTATTGGTCGGCTGGATCATTTTCGGCGATCATGCATCGACACTGAAAGTAGATGCCCGCGGTATCAGTATCGGTAATGTAACCCGCGAACAGTTCAATGATTTCGTCCGTGTAGACGGACAGGTACAACCGATCACAGTCGTGCAGCTGAGCCCGGAAGAAGGGGGTATCGTGCAGGAGAAAGTAGTGGAAGAAGGAGCCCAGGTAAAGAAAGGAGATGTTATTGTCCGTCTTTCCAATTCAGGCCTCGATCTTCAGATCCTGGATGCAGAAGCACAGTTGGCTGAAAAACAGAACTTCCTTCGTAATACCCAGGTTGCCATGGAACAGGATAAGTTAAGCAACCAACTGGAAAAAGCTCAGCTGGATGTAGATATGAACCGTGCCCGTCGTGCTTATCATCAACAACAGAAATTGTATGAAGAAAGCCTGATTGCCAAAGAAGATTATCTTAAAGCTAAAGAAGACTACGAACTGTCTACCAAGAAATATGGTCTGGTTGTGGAACGCCTTCGCCAGGATTCGATCTCCCGTACGATCCAGATGGAAGAGATGGAAACCAGTTTGGCTAATATGCGTCGTAATATCCAATTGGTACACGAACGTAAGGAGCACCTGAATGTACGTTCACAGATCGACGGTGAACTCGGTTTGCTGGATGTCGTATTAGGACAGAACGTATCTGCTGGTTTGAAGATCGGCCAGATCAACGACCTTTCCGATTATAAGATCGAAGCAATGATCGACGAACATTACATCGACCGTGTTAAACCGGGATTGAATGCTGCATTCGATCGTCAGGGTACAAGCTTCGACCTGGCCGTACGTAAGGTTTATCCGGAGGTACGCGACGGTAAATTCCGTACAGACTTTGTTTTTACTGGCGAACGTCCTGATAATATCCGTAGCGGACAGACTTATTATATCAGTCTGTACCTAGGACAACCGACCGAAAGTATCATCATTCCGCGTGGAACGTTCTTCCAGAGCACCGGTGGTAGCTGGATTTTCGTACTCGACAAAGATGGAAAGAAAGCTTATCGTCGCAAGATCAAGATCGGCCGTCAGAACCCGCAGTTCTACGAAGTAACAGAAGGTTTGGAAGCAGGAGAAAAGGTTATCGTATCGAGCTATGAAAGCTATAAGGATAACGAAGTCCTGATATTGGAATAACTGAATTAAATAAACCCATTATAATGAAGAACATCCGCATAGCAATCCGGGGCCTTTTTAAGAAGGGCAGACATAATGATATTAAGATCCTGTCGCTGGGCGTCGGACTCGCTATGGGATTGGTTTTGATAGCAAAGGTTTGCTTCGAGTTGTCGTATGATAACTTCTACCCCGAGTCCGACCGCATTTTTGCTATCCAGGAGAACTTTGGCATAGGGGGGAAGAGCCATGACGGCTACCCCCACGTCAGCGGTGGTATAGCCCCCGGTATGAAAGCCGAGATCCCCGGTGTGGAAGCGGCTACCCGTTGTGATAAAATGGGGGAGTTGGTAATGAAAACGCCCGACAAGAAGAAGTATACGGCTACTTTCCTGATGGCCGACTCCTGCTTTTACGATGTACTACCCCGCGAAATGCTAGGCGGTGATGCCAGGGAGACACTTTCACGCCCCCTTTATGCCCTTGTTTCGAAAGAACTGGCCGACAAGATCGCTCCCGACGGAGCAGACGTGATCGGCAAGACTTTTGAAGTGGAAACATTCCCTGGCGTTCAGATCACCGTCGGTGGCGTGTTTAAGGATGTTCCGAAGAATACGCATCTTTATTACGATGTGCTTGTTTCCCTTTCTTCCTTCAAAGCCATCGCCGGATGGACGAAGGAAGATCAATGGTTGGGCGGCGACAGCTACAACGCTTACGTTCTCCTGCAACCCGGTCTGAAGTCAAGAGATATGCTGCAACCTATGGCCGAAATGCTCGACCGTCATGTCGATTCGGAGAAACTAAAGGAGCAGGGCATCACGTACAGTATCTTCCTGCGCCCCTTAGGCGAGCTCTACGCAAGCTCACCGGCCACCAAGCGTATGGCCGTGATGCTGACCGCCATCGCTTTCGCCACTCTTTTTGCCGCCCTGATGAACTATGTGCTGCTGGTCATCTCTTCGATGGTGACCCGCTCGAAGGATGTGGCAATCCATAAATGTTACGGTGCGACAGGCTGGAACATCACCGACATGATCTTCTCGGAGACATTTCTCAATCTGTTGATATCCGTTGTCCTTTCCACACTCCTCGTGTTCGGTTTCCGCCGGATCGTGGAAGAACTGTTGGGCACTTCACTGGCGTCGCTTTTCACGCCCGACACACTGATGATCCTGTTCGGCGTCTGCGTATTGGTGTTTCTGGTTGCCGGCCTGTTGCCTTCGCAACTGTTCGCCAGGATTCCTGTGGCGTTGGTATTCCGTTCGTACACCAACTCCCGGCGGACGTGGAAGAAAGCCTTATTGTTCATCCAGTTTGTTGCGGTAGGTTTCCTTGTATGCTTGTTGATCGTTATTGGCTGGCAGTATAGTTTCATGGTGAATGAGAATCCCGGATACTCATACGAGCGGTTGGCTTTCTGCAACCTGGAAGGCGTTTCCCAATCCTCCCGCAAGGCGCTGATGGATGAAATCCGCAAGCAGCCCGAAGTGGAAGATGTTACGACCTGCTATGAATTGCCGGCCTTTGCCGGTTCGGGCGATATCGTCTACCGTCCCGGCACGGAGGATGCCGTGGCACATTTCCAGGATCTTTACGGAACCAATGCCAACTTCGTCCCACTGTTGGAGATGAAGGTAATAGAGGGAGAGGCCTTCGACGAATCTTTCTCCGACTCCATGCAACTCGTCATGCTGAGCCGCCAGATGGCCACAGAACTGGCCAACGCCTTCGAATGGAAAGACGGCGTGGTAGGCAAGAAGCTGGATATCGGCGGTCACGGTACGGAAGATCCCTTCACCGTAGTCGGCGTTTACGACGATGTACGCATCGGTCAGATCGATCACGAAGGTATGCTCAACTCCGCCATCTTTTTCAGTAAGAGAGCCGAGCAAACCCTTGTCATTAAATTCCATCAAAGGGATGCGCAGAATCTGGCCCATATAAATAATGTAATAAAAGAATTTCTGCCCGACCGCGACATCAACCTTGTTGATTACCGTTTCAGCCTCACGAAGCTCTACGATACTTCGCGCATTTTCCGCGACTCGGTGATGGCCGGCGGCCTGATCACCCTGATCATTGCCCTGATCGGCCTGATCGGTTACATCAACGACGAGACGAACCGTCGAGGGAAAGAAATCGCCGTACGCAAAATCAACGGGGCCACCGAGCGTGATATACTCCGTCTGATATCGTCGGACGTCGTATGGATGGCATTGCCGGCTATTCTGATCGGTGCAGGCGCCTCATGGTTCGCCGGTGAAAAGTGGTTGCAGCAATTTTCGGAGAAGATCCCGATGAATGCGGGCCTGTTCGTCGCCGGTTCCGTAGCTGTATTGCTGGTTATCCTCGCCACGGTGATTTACCGTACCTGGCTGGTGGCGAATGCCAACCCGGTGATGAGCCTGAAATCGGAATAGAATTATTTGATAATAACTGAATAAATCAACCACAATGAACAATGTACACGTAGCTTTTCGTTCCCTTTTTAAGAAAGGAAGACATAATGGGATTAAAATAGTCTCATTAGGTGTAGGACTGGCCATGGGATTGGTTTTGATAGCCAAAGTATGTTTCGAACTGTCTTATGATAATTTTTATCCCGGATCGGAGCGTGTTTATGCCATACAGGAAAATGTATCCCTGGGAGAGAAGAAGATAGAAGGGTATCCGCATGTAAGTGGTGGTATTGCGCCGGGTATGAAAGCCGAGATACCGGGTGTGGAGTCGGCTACCTGTGCCAATGTAATAGGAGAGTATATTTTTACTACATCCGACAAGGCGAAGTACACCGGCAATTTTGTGATGGCAGACGAGTACTTCTTCGATGTCCTTCCCCGTAAGGTGCTGGCCGGTAATGCAAAGGAAACCCTTTCGCGTCCTTTATATGCCCTTGTGTCCGAAAAGATAGCCGCAAAGATAGGCGGAGGAAAAGATGTTGTAGGTCAGACATTCGAAATAGCCTCTTTTCCGGGACATCTCTTTACGATCGGCGGAGTGTTTGAAGAAGTGCCGGACAATACCCATCTGAAATATAATATACTGGTTTCGCTGGCTTCTTTCGAAAAGGTTATGGGATGGTCGAACCTCGATCAATGGTTTGGCGGCGATAGTTATAACGCCTATGTCCGCCTGCAATCCGGTATTCATGCCGCGGATCTGTTGCAGCCCATGGCCGAAATGCTCGACCGTCATGTCGACTCCGCGCAGTTGAAAGAGCAGGGAATCGATTACAGCCTGATGCTCCGTCCGCTCGAGGAGCTTTATGCCAAATCGCCGGCTACGAAGCGGATGGCCGTCATGCTGGTTGCCATCGCGTTTGCAATCCTTTTTGCTGCCCTTATGAATTATGTATTACTGGTGATCTCGTCGCTGGTGACCCGCTCGAAAGATATTGCCGTACATAAATGTTACGGAGCGTCGGGATGGAATATCTCGGATATGATCTTTTCTGAAACTTTCCTCAACCTGTTTGTTTCATTAGGAATATCCGCCCTCTTGATACTGGCTCTGCGCGAGATGGTGGAAGAATTGCTGAGTGCATCGCTGCTGTCGCTGTTTACGGTCGACACCGTCCTGATGCTGGTGGCCGTTTGCGTAATCGTTTTCCTAGTGGCAGGATTGTTGCCTTCGCAGTTGTTTTCGAAGATACCGGTGGCGTCCGTGTTCCGATCTTATAAGGAATCACGCCGTTCATGGAAGAAAGCGCTGTTGTTTATCCAGTTCATGGCTGTCGGTTTCCTGGTATGCCTGCTGGTGGTGATCGGCTTGCAGTATAATAAGATGGTGAACGATAATCCGGGATATAAGTACGACCGGCTGGCTTATTGCTGGCTGGAAGGTGTACCGGGTTCGAGTCGCCGGGCCCTGATAGACGAGCTTAAAAAACTCCCGGAGGTGGAGGACGTATCTACCTGCAGCAGCTTGCCGGCTTTCAGCGGATCGGGAGATATGGTTTTTCGTCCGGGTACAAATGAGAGCGTGCTTCATTTCAGCGACCTTTACGGGGCGAATGCCAATTATATCTCTCTGATGGAGATGTCCGTTATTCAGGGAAAAGCATTCGATAATTCCTATTCCGACTCTTCCCGCGTGGTGATGGTCAGCCGGATGATGGCCGACAAACTGGCATTGGCTCTCGACTGGAAAGATGGTGTGGTAGGAAAGAAGATATATGTGAGCGGCCATGGCACGCCCAATGATTTTGAGGTGGCTGGTGTGTACGAAGATATCCGTATCGGGGCTATCGGTAGCGAACTGATGGGGCCTTCGGCATTATTTTATAGCAGCCGTCCGAACAATACGCTGGTCATCAAACTGAATAAAATGACACAGGAGAATATGACGCAGCTCGACGAAACCATCAAAGCCATATTGCCGGACAAGGAAATACCTGTGTCGTCATACAATGTGAGCATGACCAATATGTATAACTCTTCGCGTCTGTTCCGTAATGCGGTTATGCTGGGCGGTATCGTTACCCTTATCATTACGCTGATCGGGCTGATCGGATATATCAATGATGAAACCAACCGGCGCGGAAAAGAAATAGCTGTTCGTAAGATCAATGGTGCGACAGAAAAGAATATTCTTGTTCTGATCGCATCCGATGTGGCCTGGATGGCCCTTCCGGCTCTTTTGCTGGGTGCCGGAACATCTTATTTTGCCGGTGAAAAATGGTTGCAGCAATTTGCAGAAAAGATATCGCTCAATGTCGGATTGCTGTCGATAGGCGTAATGGTGGTTCTCTTCCTTATCCTGACAACGGTTGTATATCGAACATGGATGGTCGCTGTATCCAACCCGGTGGAAAGTTTGAAATCAGAATAAAAACAGATAGAATAGATATGAAGAATTTTCAGATGGCACTCCGTTCGCTCTTTAAGAAAGGGAGGAACAATGGAATCAAAATTTTAGCCTTGGCTGTCGGTCTGGCAATGGGTTTGGTACTGATAGCAAAGGTATGTTTCGAGCGTTCGTACGATAATTTTTACCCTGACAACGAACGTATCTTCCTGGTTAAGTCCGGTTTGAACAAAGACGGGAAGAAAGATACCTGGGGGCAGGTGAGCGGTGCTATCGCTCCGGGCATGAAAGCCGAGATCCCAGAGGTGGAACATGCTACCCGCTACACCCGTATCGGTGCAACCGGCGAACTGATTATGACGCCCGAAAAGCAATATTACACCGCCACCATCCTGCTGGCCGATACCAGCTTTTTCGATATTTTTCCTCGTCCGATATTAATAGGTAACCCGAAAGATGTCCTGGCCCGCCCCGGCTATGTTATGATCTCCCGCTCGCTGGCGGAAAAGATGGGGGGCGTAGGCAATGTCGTTGGTAAAACCTTTGTGCGTGATGCCAACCGTAATGCCCCGCAGACTATCGGTGGCGTGTTTGAAGATATTCCTGAAAATAGCCATTTGCATTACGATGCCCTGGGTTCATTGGCTGGTATGCCCGAATGGAGTACCACCAACTGGTTGGGTAACGACCGTTATATTGCTTATGTGAAACTGGTTCCGGGTACCGATCCGGAATCGATAGCACCGGCCCTTCGCCGTATGCAGGAACGTAACCAGGATATGGAAGCTTTGAAGAAAGCAGGTGTCGACCTGTTCTATACTGTCTCTCCGTTACAGGATATCCATAATAATAACAAAGATGTGAAAGACATGAACAACATGTTGCTTTTGCTCGCTGTAATACTTATTGTCATAGCTGTATTAAACTATATCCTGGTGGTTATCTCTACCCTGATAGGACGTACCAAAGAGGTTGCCGTGCATAAATGCTATGGCGCATCCGGTAAAAATATACTCGGGATGATCCTTTCCGAATCACTGTTACATTTGTTGCTGGCTTTGTTGCTGGGCGCTTTCCTGATTATTCTTTTCAAAGGGAAAGTTGAAGAATTGCTGTCGGCTTCTTTGTCGGCTTTGTTCACGGCACCTACATTGATGATCCTGCTGGGTATTTGTGTATTGGTATTCGGAGTGACTTGTCTTGTACCGACCTGGCTTTTCCTGCGTATTCCCGTAGCTTCGGCTTTTCGCAGTGTAAAAGAGTCGAAACGTTACTGGAAACTGTGTCTGCTTTTCGTGCAATTCGTGGCTACGGCTTATCTGGTGGCTTTGTTGATTACGATCAGCCGTCAATATAATTCAATGATTTCAAGTGATCCCGGATATGCTTACGAGAACCTGATTTTTTGTAACACTCGTGGTGTGAGCAATCAGGAACGTGAACGTGCTATGGATGAACTACGCCGTCTGCCTCAGGTGGCTATGGTGTCGAGTTGTTATGAGTTACCTTTCGGTTACCCCTCTGGTAATAATGTACGCATACCGGGAGATGATCGCGATTTGTTCAATATAGCTGATATGTATAGTGTCGGCGATAATTATTTCGAGTTGATGGAGATACCCGTTGTCGAAGGTCAAGCTTTCCGTCCGGGTGAGGCTAATGCGGATAAAATAATGGTCAGTCGTAAATTTGTCGACTTGATGGAGAAGACAGTCGGTTGGACAGGTAGTGCGCTTGGTAAAGGTGTTATGATTTCCGAGCATAGCGGAGATAATCAGGTATTCACTATCTGCGGTGTTTTTGAAGATTTCCGTATAGGTTCCCTTAAGGGCCCCGATACCCGGGCTTCGGTCTTCTTCTACGAAGGTAAGTCGGGTCTTACTACTCCTGAAAATATCCTGATAAAGATGAATGAAATGTCGTCGGATAATCTGGCTAAAGTCAACGATATTCTCACAGAAACAATGCCTGACAAAGTGGTTGAAGCTTCTGTTTATAAGATGAATTTAGCCCGTCAATATCAGGATGACCGTGATTTCCGTGACTCCATTTTTATCAGCGGTATCGTTACCCTGATTATCGCCCTTATCGGATTGTTGGGATATACAGCCGATGAAACCAACCGTCGTGGACGTGAAATAGCGATCCGTAAGGTAAATGGTGCGACAGCCCTCAGCATCCTTCGCATGATCTCGCGCGATATTTCCTATATCGCCATTCCGGCTCTTGCTATCGGTGTAGCTGTTGCTTATATCAGTGCATCGGGTTGGCTGGAAAAATTTGCCGAACGCATTCACCTCAGTTTCTTTATTTTTATCGGTGCGGCGTTGTTTGTCTATGTGATTATTGTAGGCTGTGTATTAGTGCGTGCATGGAATGTGGCAAATGAAAATCCGGTGGATAGTTTGAAAGCCGAATAGCTCTATATTTATATCTTTTGTAAAACAGAAAGCATCCCCCTCCTGTGAGGTTAGGATGCTTTTTTTATTTAAATTGCATTTTTTCGATTAAGTCATGTTATATTCCTTTTTTTCAGTTGTCTTTATAGTAGAATGGAACAAGAACAGTTTAAAATAGAAGTGGTACCGTTACGGAAGAAGCTGACCTGCTGTGCCTATCGTCTGTTGGATGATCCGGAAGATGTGGAAGACGTCATACAGGAAGTTTTCCTGAAGCTCTGGTATATCCGTGAAGAGTTGGATCGCTATAACAGCGTTGAGGCCCTGGCCATGCAGACAACAAAGCATTTGTGTCTGAACCGCTTGAAGTCATTTCAACTCCGGCAGAAAGAGACACTGAACGAGTCGGAATTTATCAGCGACGGAGTAACTCCTTATACTGAGCTGGAACAAAAAGACAACGTGAGCCAGGTGATGCGTATTATCGACCGGCTACCCGGGCTTCAGCAGATAATTCTCCGTATGAAACATGTAGACGGATGCGAAGTAGAAGAAATAGCCGCCCTCACCGGGAGCACGCCTGATGCGGTACGAATGAACCTTTCACGTGCCAGAAGACGAGTTAAAGAATTATTTTTTAAGATGTGACAGTTATGCAAACAGAAAAACAAGAACATATAGAATATTTGCTGGAGCGTTTCTTTGACGGGCAAACCTCCAATGCAGAAGAACAGGAACTATATTCCTTCTTCGCCGGTCCCGATGTACCGGAAGCACTTCGATCTTACCAGGCTGTATTCGGTTATTTTGAGACAGGGATCAAAAATGAGTTAAATAAACCGGTTACAGGGAGCGGACATTTCTCGCGGAAGCCTCTTGCGAAAAAATGGTTGTGGACGGCCGCTTGTGTAGCCGCTTCTTTGTTGGCCTTTCTGGCTTATTTCCGGGGAAATAACCGTCTGGACCCATTCAATCCTTACGAAGGGAGTTACATTGTTCGTAACGGTGTCCGCATTACTGACATGGATAAAATATTACCGGAACTGGAATATACGCTCCGCGAAGCAAAACTTCATCAGGAACAGGCCGAACAAGTTGACTATCAGGTGAACCAAAAAGAAAAGTTCCTCCATGAAAGGGAAGTGAATGCAACTAATCCTTACCGGAAAATCCTGAAAGAGAATCCGAACAAGTATTTCCGGCAGGAAATGAAGTGGATCATATATAATGAATAAACAATATTAATCATCAACAGATAAAACAGTATGAAAGCAAAGAAAATTATTTTATTGTGTGTAATCTTTTTAGCAGGATGTATGACGGAAGGTTTGAAGGCACAGGAAACCCTGAATGCTCTTATGAAAAAGTGCGAGAACATGGATACGATCGATATGAACGTGATCTATAACAAGAACCGGGAGACGAAAAAGACGGAGAAGATCATCAAAACGGTTACTTTCTCAAACGATCAGAAATTGTTGGATGAGTTTGTGGCAGCCTTTGAAAAGGACAAAAATGCTGCATATAAAATCATCGATGACAAGAAGAGTGGGAAACTGTTGCCTTCATTCTACCGCTTCGGAAGCGGAAAAACGGATATTTCTTATTCGTTATCTGTTTCGAAATCCGGTAAGGTGACAGTCAGTAAGATCGAACGTTTTGACTATGACCCTAAAAAGGGTGGGAATTTTGATTTCGACTTTGATTTAGGCTCAAGCATTAATTACGAGTTTGATACAGACATGAAATCGGTGTCCATAACACCAAGTAATTAAAATGTACTATATTGGAAAGTATCCGGCCTGTGAAGGTCGGGTACTTGCGTCTCAAAAAGCTACTGTCTAATAAATTTACACTACTGTCTAATATTTTGACACATCGATAAAATAACTTTTGTTCTAGTTGTTTGTCTATTAATTAATTATCACTTTTGGCACACTATTTGATCTTATATAGGCATAAGAGTCAACTCAAATAGAATTGTATAATTTAATAATAAATAGCCATGATTAAAATTGAAGGATTAAGTAAGCATTTCCGTACTGAAGAGGTAGAAACAATTGCATTGAATAATATATCGATGGAGGTAAAGGATGGTGAATTCGTTGCTATTATGGGACCTTCCGGTTGCGGTAAATCTACTTTACTGAATATTTTGGGGTTGCTGGATAACCCGACTTCAGGAGATTATTACCTGATCGATAAGGAAGTAGGGCACCTGAAAGAAAAAGAACGTACACAGGTTCGCAAAGGTAATATCGGTTTCGTATTCCAGAGCTTTAACCTGATCGATGAACTAAATGTATATGAAAATGTAGAGCTGCCTTTGACGTATCTGAAAGTGAAAGCATCCGAACGTAAACAGATGGTGAACGATATCCTGAAACGTATGAACATCAGCCATCGTGCCGCCCACTTTCCCCAGCAGCTCTCCGGAGGTCAGCAACAGCGTGTGGCGATAGCCCGTGCCGTAGTTTCCAATCCGAAGATCATCCTTGCCGATGAGCCGACAGGTAACCTGGATTCAAAGAACGGTGCTGAAGTAATGCAGTTGTTGACAGAACTGAATAAAGAGGGAACGACCATTATTATGGTAACTCACTCCAAACACGATGCCAGCTTCGCCCATCGCATTGTCAACCTGTTCGACGGTAGCATCGTATCTTCAGTAAGTGAATTTATTTAATTATGATTTTCCAGACACACACATATAGTTAAATTAGAAAAGAATAAACATGGACATATCCTACCTGTGAAGGCGGGATATGTTTTTTAATCTCTCGCTGATTTCAGAACAATAAGCCAATAAGAAGATGAACAATTTATTAAACATAAAATCATTCCTGAAATTTCTCAGCAGGAATAAAGCCTATACAGCCATCGATGTATTCGGGTTGTCTGTATCGCTGATGTTTGTTATATTGATAGCCGTTTATACGGTGCAGGAATTGTCGGTCGATAAATACCATACCAATAAAGATCGTATTTGTGTCCTGTTTAATGAAAAAGGGCCGACTTCGGCTTTGCCAATCGCCTATCGCTTGCAAGAACGCTATCCGGAGATCGAACAAGTCTGCCCTGTCATTACCAGCAACGTCGGAAATCAGATGGTGACAGCGAATGATAAGAAACTAAGGGCAAAGACTGTTCTTGCCGATTCCTGTTTCTTCAATTTCTTTTCTTTCAAGCTACTTGAAGGGGATAAAAACCGGGTACTGGAGAACACGAGAAATGTTGTCCTTTCACGTACCTTTGCCAATAAGCTGTTCGGGACAGACGATCCGGTGGGACAAAGCGTCCTTATCGGCGATTCCGCCTCCTATCTGGTAAGCGGTATCATGGAAGATATCAAAAGATCGAGCATTCCTTACGCTGATATCATCATCCGTGTGGAGCGCGCCGAAGAGTACAATGAGTATATCAGCATGACAAACCCCATGAATGCCGGCTCGACAGTCGTTTTCCTGAAGATAAAACCCGGTGCCGACCTGATGTCGAAAATACCGGATATCCTTGACTATTTTAAGGAGAGATATTGGATTTATAAGCAGGAAATGTTTAAAATTGTAGATTTGATATCGTTGAATGACTTGTATTTTACTGATATAAATGAAAATGGTGCCATCAATACCGGCAACAAGCAGTTTGTAATAGTTTTATTATCCGTCGGTATCCTGATCCTGATCTTTGCCATATTCAACTACATCAACCTGACGGTTGCTCAGGCCGGCCAGCGGGCCAAAGAGATGGCAACGAGGCGCCTGTTGGGATCGACGCGCGGAGAACTGTTCTCTCGCCTGATGGTGGAATCGACGCTGCTGACGTTCATCTCCTTCGGGATAGGCTGGTTGTTGGCACAAGCGGCTGTACCTTTTGTGAACGATCTGTTGCAGACACGTATCGAGCTGGCGGCTACTTTTACACTGGTCTGGATCATTGGTGCAATAGTTTTGATTTTATTGATCGGTTTACTTTCCGGATTACTGCCGGCTATTTTGATATCGTCGGTGAAGCCGATCGATATAGTGCGTGGCACGTTCCGTCGGCAGACCAAGATGGTCTTCAGCAAAGTGTTCATCACTTTTCAAAACGCAATAACAATAGCAATGATTGCTGCCTCTATCGTGATGATCCTGCAATCGTACTACCTGATCAATGCACCGCTTGGATACAATACGAAAAATATCCTGGAAGTTAGTAATAACTTTGCAAATAAATCAGACTACAATGCCGCCATTGACGAGTTCTCCCGCCAATCCTACATTAAGCACGTCGGGCTGACAGCAGGCATGCCTATGAGCGGAAGCAATAATATGTCGTCGGATTACGAAGGTAAGTTTCTGGGTTTCCAGCAATTTATCATGGATAGTACAGCATTCAACATGCTGGGATATGAAATTATCGTTGAGAATCATTTAGCAGAAAACAGTTGGTATATTACAGAAAAGGGCATGAAGGATATGGATCTGCCGCAGGATGCACCTAATTTCAGCTGGGATAAGAATGCAACGCCAATAGCCGGTGTTGTCCGCAATTTCCAACAGGGCAACATTACGGATAATACTCGTCCGGCCATGCTTCGTATCGATAAGCGGAGTGATTTTTTCCCCTGGAGTATCCTTCTTGAGGTAGAAGGTAATCCCTACACAGCTTACCAGAAAATACGTGAGATCCATAAGGACATTTCCGGCGGATTGGATTTCGATGGCAGCTTTCTGGATGAACAGGTGCAAAAATCATTTGAAGCCGAGGTACGTACCACCAAGATCGTATCTATTTTTGCCGGGATAGCGATCCTGATATCTATGTTGGGCTTGCTGGCTATGTCGACTTATTTTATCCGGCAACGTTCGCAGGAGGTAGCTATCCGTAAAGTGTTCGGTTCGGATAATCAAGGTATTTTATATCGCCTGGTCAGTTCGTTCTTGATTTATGTCGGTATCGCATTTATAATTGCAACACCGGTTATCTGGTACTTTATGAATCAGTGGCTATCTGGCTATTCATACCGGATCTCCTTGAATCCGCTAATCTTTATCGCTTCCGGTATTTTCTGTTTGTTGATATCGTTTGTAACTGTCTTTTTCCAAAGTTACAAGGCTGCTAATACCAATCCGGTTACTAGTATAGCTAATAAATAAGAATAGAATATTTTATGTGAAAGATCGTAAGATAATATTTATGAAAAGTCTTGTGGTTCTCTTGGGGAGCTGCAAGACTTTTTTGTATTAAATTGTAATTTAATGAAACAGATACGGAATTTGTTGTATATTTGACTGCATGGTCATAAGCCAGTGAGATATGTTTGATACACAAATTACAGATGAGTATTTGATAGAGAGGATTGGAAATAATGATTATAATAGCTATAGCAGCTTGTTTGATCGTTATTATGTCCGTTTGTGTCAATATGTATATGGCTTGTTGATGGATAAAGATGATACGGAGGATGTTGTTCAGGAACTATTCCTAAGCTTATGGAAAAACCGGTCAAAAATAGAGATCAGAGAAAATGCATCTGCTTATCTTTATAAAATGGCAAAATATTTTGCATTGAATCAGATCCGGACAAAAAGTCGTTATACTACTTTTCCAGAAAATCAGGAGCAATATCATTTATATTATGAGGAAAACCAATTAGAAGCCGATGAATTTCGTGTTGCCCTTTATGATTGTATCGATCGACTCCCGGAAAGAAGTCGTGAGGTGTTGTTGCTTCACAGGATAAAAGGTCTGAAGCAAAAAGAAATATCAGAAAAGTTAACTATTTCGGTCAAGACCATTAAAAATCAAATATGGATTTCCCTTCAAAAGCTGAGAAAATGCCTTGAGCTAAAAGGTATGTGATTTTTTTTAAGGTCTAATAGGACCTTTTTTTGTTTGCAGTGTCATATAAGTAAAAACTATATTTATGGAGGAAAAGGAGCGTATAAGCGAACATATAATAAACTATTTTCTGGAAGGAGGCGATATGGATTCGACTTTGGATACATGGCTGAAGGAAAATGAGTCTAATAAAAAAGACTTCTACCAATATAAACGTATCTGGCAGGAGTCCGGGCGCTATACTGGTTCTGCAACATTTGATGAGAATAATGCATGGATGAAGATCGATGAGATTAACCAGAAAAAGGAAAACAAACGAACGCTTCTGAGGAATCTTTTGTATACAGTATCGGGGGTTGCAGCTTCCGTATTGGTTATATTCGTACTTTCTTTCTGGGGAATTTTGGATAAACAATCAAATGTAATGGTGAGTATGACGGCTGATTATGGTAGTCGTTCGGAAGTCGTATTACCGGATGGGTCGACGGTCAAACTCAATGCCGGCTCGAATCTGGTCTATTCTTATAATTCAAAAGAAAAGATCAGGGAGGTTGATTTTCGGGGAGAAGCATTCTTTGATGTATCGAAAAGTAAAACACCGTTTGTCGTGAATCTGGCTAACGGTTTAAAAGTAAAAGTGTGGGGAACTTCCTTTAATTTGCGTGCGTATACTGACGATGAACTTGTTCAGGCCTCTTTGGTGGAGGGCTGTATTGAATTGAATCATGACGATGATAAATTGATCATGAATGCCGGTGAGATGGCTATCTTTAATAAGCAGACTGATCAGATTGAACGGGTTTCAGGAATTTTATCGCATTCATATAGCTGGCTGGAGAATAAGTTATATATGGATAATATGTCCCTGTCGGAAGTCTGCAAATATTTATCGAGATGGTATAATGTAAATATAACTGTAAATAAGAAGTTGGGAGATAGTATTCATTATAACGGAGTGATTCAGGAAGAAACAATTATAGATATATTGGAAGCTTTGTCACGTTTAAGTAATATAAGTTTTCAAGTGAAAGGAAAGAATATAAGTATAACCTCTAAATAATACCGCCTATGTAGAAAAATAATATCATAACAAACACAAAACGGGAAATGGTGCAAACATTTCCCGCTAATTCTTGATAATTAATTTAGTGCTCGCAAACACTATTGTTAACTAACAATCAAATTACAAATATATGGATTTTTTTCGTAAGTCTAGGCAGGAATTGTCTCCGGCCCTTAAAAAACTATTATCTATTATGAGATTAACAACATTGGCTTTGATTGTATTCTCACTCACTGTCTCAGCTACCGTTTATTCTCAAAAAACGAAGTTGTCATTAGATGTGAAGAATCAGTCGATAAAAGAAGTTCTTTACCTGATAGAAAACCAGTCCGGTTTTAGGTTTATTTATGAAAGCGATAAGATCAATCTGGATAAAAAAGTATCTGTTCGTGCAAAAGATCAGACAGTAGAAATGATTTTAAAACGTCTTTTCGAAAAAGAAGGTGTAAGTTATATTGTGACAGAAAATAACCTTATTCTAATTAATCCGGCAGAGAAAAAAGAATATGCAGCTTTACCTGTTCCTATAACATCTCAGGAAAATAAACGTATTACCGGTATTGTCAGGGATGAAACGGGCGAACCTGTTATTGGAGCCAATGTAATAGAGAAGGGGACGACCAATGGAACGGTAACGGACATGGATGGCCGTTTTTCTTTGGAAGTTCAGAATAAGGCTGTTTTATTAGTTTCCTATATTGGGTATACACAAAAAGAGATAACAGTTGGTAATAAATCGACGGTTAACATCGAATTGTCGGAGAACACAAAAGAGCTGGACGAAATAGTCGTTGTCGGTTATGGCTCCGTAAAGAAACGTGATTTAACCGGTTCTGTATCTCAGCTCTCGTCTTCAACTATTCAGAACCAGGCGGTAATGAAAGATCCTATGCAGGCTTTGCAAGGAAAGATCCCCGGTGCTGATATAACGATGGGAAATGCACCGGGTTCTGCTTCTACGATTGTCATTCGTGGATATAATTCGATCAATGCAGGAAACGATCCGCTGATCGTTGTTGATGATGCTCCGTTTGCAGGAAAGATCGATGAGATCAATCCGGCAGAGATAGAGTCGATAGATGTTTTGAAAGATGCATCTTCAACTGCTATTTATGGTTCACGCGGAGCGAATGGAGTTATTATCATTACTACTAAGCGTGCGCAGAAAGATGCCCGGTTGACTATCAATTATGATGGCTATGTCGGTGTTTCCAAGTCGTTCAAGAATTATGATATGATGAGTGGTGAAAAATATGCCGATTGGAAGAGAGTTGCTAATTACGGAAAAACAGATAAAGAGATCTTCGATGATATTCAATTGAATGCTCTAAACTCCGGACAGTTTGTCGATTGGCAGGATCTCATGTTCAGTGGGACAGGATATAAAACAGATCACAATGTAAGTATCAATCAATCGAACGGACGTAATCGGAATATGTTGGTATTGGGTTATAATAAAGATCAGAGTATTATCGATAATATGGGGTATGAACGTTTTTCTGCTCGTATTAATGGAGATATGGAACTGGCTAAGAATTTTACTGTCGGTTATTCTTCTCTATTGGCTTTGACTACCCGTAATAACGGTGATAACAGTGTGTGGAAGTATGGAACAGTACTGGATCCGTTGACGGAAGTATATGATGAGAACGGAGATATGCGTTTCTATAATAGCGGCTGGTATCAGACTGTATTGCATTCAAATCCGATGTTTGATACCCATAAGGATAATGTCGATAATAAAGAAAAGCGTAGCCGGGTACTTTTGAACTTATATGCAGACTGGGAAATAATTAGAGGATTGAAATTCCGTACAAGTCTGACGTATGGATTGTCGTCTATCGAGAACGGCGTTTACAAAAGTTCGACCTCGCAGGCACGTCAATTGGCATCTCCTTCAGCAGAATACAAAAAGACGAATGAACAGCAGATCACGTTTACAAATGTATTGAACTATAGAAAGGTTTTGAATGAGCATAGTTTCGATGTTTCATTGGTACATGATATGCAGACTGATAAATCTGAACAGGTAGGTTTGACCGGGCAGGATATGCCTTATTATGGTTCTTGGTTTAACGTAAATGAAGCACCGGATGTATTTACTCGTTTGGCTTCCGTTCGTAAATGGGCTTTGTTATCGTTTATGGGAAGAATTAATTATACATTTAAGGATCGCTATTTGTTGACATTAACCGGTCGTTACGATGGCTCTTCCCGTCTGGCTAAAGGTAATAAATGGGATTTTTTCCCGTCCGTAGCTTTGGCCTGGCGTATGAATGACGAAACTTTCCTTAGGGATGTGGAGTGGTTATCGAACCTGAAATTGCGTTTGAGCTGGGGTAACTCAGGTAATACGGCTATTTCCGAATACGCAACTCAGGGTGCTTTAGGTAAATACGTTTATTATTTTGGAACAACCGAGCAGTCAGCAATGGGATACCTGCCGACTGAATTAGCCAATAATCTGTTAGGATGGGAGCGGACCGAAGAATATAATGTCGGTTTCGATTTCGGTTTCCTGAATAACCGGATCAGCGGTTCGGTCGACGGATATATCCGGAACACCCACGATTTGTTGATGAAGCGTAATTTGCCGGTTACCACCGGATATGAATTTACCTGGCAGAATGTAGGCAAAACTCGTAATTCGGGTATTGAAGTCGCTTTAAACACTGTACCTGTTGTAACTAAGGATTTTCGTTGGACTGTTGATTTTTCTTTCGGCTATAACAAAAACGAAATTGTCGAATTATTCAATGGTAAGGAAGACAGCCCCGGTAATAAATGGTTTATCGGTCAGCCTCTTTATGTAGAACGGCTGTATAAATATGCAGGAGTTTGGCAATACGGTGAAGAAGCAGAAGCGGCTAAATATTCCCGTGAACCGGGAGCACCTAAAGTTGAGGATGTAAATAATAATGGTAAATACGATCAGGACGACCTGTTTACGTATAATAAGATACCGAAGTGGACTGCCGGTCTTTCCACCGGGTTGTATTATAAAAACTTCGATCTGAATATTTATTTCTATACACGTCAAAAATACGGTCAGGTACTGGGGCTATTGACTGACGAAGCAGGTTCAACTCGTTACAATCATCTGAATGTTGATTTCTGGACGCCGGATAATCCAACTAATGCATGTCCGAAACCGGCAATAACCAATCCGCAGGATTTGTTGGTATCGAGTGATTATGCTTACAGGGATTTATCGTTCATTCGATTGAAAAATATCAATTTAGGCTATACATTGCCTAAAGAGATTTCCAAGAAGTTTTATAGTGAGAAGTTCAGGGTGTATTTTATGGTCGAAAATCCTTATACATGGACAAAGAGCGATTACGTCGGACTAGACCCGGAGAATTGTAACAGTTATACCGATCACCGTCCTTTAACCTCATTTATCTTCGGGGTAAATGCAAGTTTTTAATAATCTAATAGGAAATAGAATATGAAAATACTAAATAAAATACTAATAGGTTTGCTGTCCCTGTTATGTTTGTCGGCTTGCGACTTTTTAGATGAAACAGCTTATAACAAAGTGACTGTAGGTAATTTTTATACTACTAAGGAAGGAATAACCAATGGTGTGAACGGATTGTATTCCACTTTGAGAAATATGTATATCAATGAATACCTGATTTATGTATGCGAAGGCCCTTCTGATCTTTGGAATGCTTATAATGGTGGAGATCAGTGGCGAAACTGGACGATAGATGCTACTAATGGTAGTGTGAAGAGTCTTTGGTATAACTGTTATAAGTCAATCAATCAATGCAATTCGGTTATTGAAAGTCTTGAAAAAAATGAGATACCAGGATTAAATAGTGATTTGAGAATACGTTTTCAAGCTGAGGCCTTATTTATCAGGGCGCATTATTACTATCACCTGGTTCAGCAATTCGGAGATATACCTATGCCTTTGGAGCCGACTAATTCTGTTGAAACTGCAGCTTACAAAACAAGTGCGGATGAAGTATGGGAGCAGATTATTACTGATTTGACCTTTGCTGCAAAGAATTTACCGGAAATATATCAAGCTTCTGAATTTGGACACGTGACCCGATATGCAGCAATGCACCATTTGTCGAGAGTATATCTGACTTTAAATCGAAATGACAATGATTTGCGGAATGCTCTGAGTTATGCAGAACAAGTGATCAACTCTGGTAAGTATTCATTAGTTAAATCACATGCAGAATTGTGGGATATAAATAATAAAAATAATTCAGAAGTTCTTTTCTCTGTTTTATATACTCAAAATGCTGAGTTGAACGGGAATGGTAATACTGCTCATATGTATTTTTGTTCAGCTTATTCAGAAGAACATCCAGCTGTAAAACGCGTTATCGAATATGGCAGACCTTGGAGTCGCGAACGTTCAACTGATTACGCGATCAACCTGTTTGACGAATCGATTGATAAACGTTGGGAGGATTGCTTTATTTCCAGGTGGAACGTTACAGAGAATTCGGTAAAAGAAGATATCTTTAGTCCGTTTACAAAGAAGATGGAAGAGAAGGAATGGACAAAAGGTGAATTGGCTATGATTGATCCGAAGAGACCTTGGACAAGAGAACAGGTTGAAGCAGTTTGGCCTGTGTTAGTATTCCAACCGGAATATATGCGTGAACAGATTGATCCCCAAAAAGATGTCCAATCTGAGCAGAATCCGAATGCCGAGTGGCCCTCAAATACTCGTTTTACTAATTATAAGATGTATGCTTATCTGGTGAAACATTTGGATCCCCAGCGTCCGGAAGTGAATTGGACAGCTGGTTCACGGAACGTCTTTGTCTTTCGTTTGGCCGATACTTATTTGCTGGCAGCAGAAGCAGCTTTTTTATCTGGCAATATACAAAAAGCTGCTGCATATATGAATGAAATACGTCATCGTGCTGCTATCCCCGGATATGAAGCGGATATGGAAGTGAAGCCATCTGAAATAACGATCGATTTTATTTTGGATGAGAGAGCTCGTGAGTTGATGGGAGAAATGCATCGTTGGTATGATTTGAAACGAACAGGTAAATTGGTTGAACGCATGAATGATCCGAATATAAGTCCTGCAACAGCTGGCAAATTTAAGGATTATCATGTTTTGAGGCCGATACCTCGTGATCAACTCACTAATGTCTCGAATCCGACAGAGTTTACACAGAACCCTGGTTATGGTAATTGATTATTCATTTAAAGAACAATATAAATGATCATGCGTATAATATTATTTCTTGTACTGTTTCTGCCGCTTATCGGTCAAGCTCAGCGCCCCCGTATGATGTATGGTGATACGTCTCGTATTGGAGTCCCTTATTCAAAGGATCCGCATGTTGTGAATTTTAATGGCAGGTATTTGATGTATTTCTCGATACCTCCAAAGCAAGGTGTATCAGGTTCTGGTTGGAATATCGGTATCGCAGATAGTAAAGATTTGAAAAACTGGACAAAAGTGGGTGAGATAATACCTACTCCAGGTGCTGATTATGAGAGGAAAGGACTTTGCGCCCCCGGTGCCTTGGTGCGTGACGGGAAGGTACATCTGTTCTACCAGACCTATGGAAATGGTAAAAAAGATGCCATTTGCCATGCTGTATCGACTGATGGAATTCATTTCGACCGTAATCCGACCAATCCGATTTTTCGTCCGACGGGTGGCTGGAACTGTGGACGGGCTATCGATGCAGAGGTCTGTGAGTTCAATGGAAAGTATTTCCTTTATTTTGCGACCCGTGATAAAGATTTCAAAATTCAGATGCAAGGTGTGGCAACAGCTCCTCTGGATACCGATTTTAACAGGGAAGACTGGACGCAGGCTTGTGACAAGTCGATCCTTTATCCTGAATATCCTTGGGAAGGGGAGTGTATTGAAGCTGCTTCAATTGCGAAGAAAGATAATAAACTTTATATGTTTTATGCCGGTGCTTACAATAATGCACCTCAGCAGATTGGTGTTGCAGTCAGTGAAGACGGTATAAACTGGAAACGTTTATCGGAAGAACCTTTCTTACGGAACGGGAAACCGGAAGAATGGAATTCGAGCGAATCAGGGCATCCACATATCTTTACAGATCTCGACGGACGTACTTATCTGTTTTATCAGGGTAATAACGATCATGGAAAAACCTGGTATCTCTCTAATGTCGAAGTGTTCTGGAAAGATGGGAAACCGTATATGAAAGAGTAGAAAAGTGAATCGATCTTATCGACACTTTTCTTAAACAGTAAAAAACCTCGTCACTTTCTAGTGCGGGGTTTTTTTATGCTACATTTGTCTAATATATTGACATGACTGTCTAATAATTAGACAATAGCAATAGGGATGTGTATTCGTATTTTTCTTATATTCAATTATTTACTTGTTTGGCACGTTATTTGGAGACTATACAAAGAATAACGTAGTATTTATAAAGTAGAACTAAAAACAAATAATAGTATGATCAAGATTGAAGGTTTAAGTAAGCATTTCCGTACAGAAGAAGTGGAAACAATTGCATTGAATAGTATATCGATGGAGGTGAAGGATGGCGAGTTTGTTGCTATTATGGGACCTTCCGGTTGCGGTAAATCTACCTTGTTGAATATCCTGGGACTATTGGATAATCCCACTTCGGGAGATTATTATCTGATCGATAAAGAAGTAGGGCACCTGAAAGAAAAAGAACGTACACAGGTTCGTAAAGGTAATATCGGCTTTGTATTCCAGAGTTTTAACCTGATCGACGAACTGAATGTTTACGAAAATGTAGAGTTGCCTTTAACTTATCTGAAAGTAAAAGCATCCGAACGTAAACAGATGGTGAACGATATCCTGAAACGTATGAACATCAGCCATCGTGCCGCCCACTTCCCCCAGCAGCTTTCCGGAGGTCAGCAACAGCGTGTGGCGATAGCCCGTGCCGTAGTTTCCAATCCGAAGATCATCCTCGCCGATGAACCGACAGGTAACCTGGATTCAAAAAACGGTGCTGAAGTAATGCAGCTATTAACGGAACTGAACAAAGAAGGAACGACCATCATTATGGTGACCCACTCCAAGCATGATGCCAGTTTTGCCCATCGTGTAATCAATCTGTTCGACGGTAGCATCGTATCCTCAGTGAGCGAATTTATTTAAGTGTTTTTTTCTCTCGCCTAAAAAGAACTATAAAACCATTTAGGGTATGAGTAATATATTGAATTTTAAATCTTTTCTCAAGTTCTTGAGTAAAAATAAAGCATATACCGCGATCGATGTTTTTGGATTATCGATATCATTGATGTTCGTAATCCTGATCACTGTATATACGGTACAAGAGCTTGCCACCGATAAATTCCATGAAAAGGGAGATCGCATTTATGTTATAGGAAATGAGAATGGGCCGATGACGGCCGTACCTGTACCTTATCGGTTACAGGATCGTTATCCCGAGATAGAGAAAGTTTGTCCTGTTATTGCACGTAATTTTGAAAACTCCCAGGTTTTCTATGGAGATAAGAAACTGAAAGCTTCTTTGATGTGCGTCGATTCTACTTTTTTTGATTTCTTTTCTTTCAAGTTACTGGACGGAGATCGTAACCTGGCATTGCAGGATCGCTATAATGCTGTTGTCTCCCAAACATTTGCTAATAAGATGTTCGGGCAAGATGACCCGATGGGGAAAAGTATCCGTATCAGCGACTCCACCTCTGTGATCGTCACAGGTGTGATAGAGGATATACGTAAGTCGGTTCTGCCTTCCAGCGATATACTGATCCGTATAGAACGTGCCGGTGAGTTTAACGGGGGATTGACAAAAACGACCGATAACAACGCCGGTGCTACTGTTGGTTTTCTGATGATGCATGAAGGTGCAGACCTGAGAGATAAGATTGACGATATTCATACTTATTTTAAGGAATCTTTCTGGCCTTATAATATAGATGTATGGAAAGAGGTGACGATAACACCGTTGAACGATTTATATTTTACTTCTTTCCAGTGGAGTACTTTGCAGCATGGCGACCGTAATTTCGTACTTGTACTTATGTCTGTCGGTATCCTGATCCTGATCTTTGCCATATTCAATTATATCAATCTGACGGTTGCACAGGCCGGGCAACGGGCGAAGGAGATGGCTACCCGTCGTTTGCTTGGTTCGACACGCGGAGAACTGTTTCTGCGTCTAATGCTTGAATCACTGTTTCTTACCCTGTTATCGTTCGGGTTTGGCCTGTTATTGGCTATGGCGGCGGTTCCTTATGCCGATGGTTTGTTGAACACGCATCTGTACCTGACAGATCTTTGTACACCGGGATGGATCGGGGTTGCGGCCGGAGTTATTTTATTGATAGGCTTTCTTGCCGGATTATTACCTGCTGTGCTTATCTCATCGTCGAAACCGATTGAAGTGGTACGCGGTACGTTTCGTCGGCAGACCAAGATGGTATTCAGTAAGTGTTTTATCACCTTCCAGAATATAATAACGATTGCTACGCTTGCGGCTGCCCTGGTAATGGGACTTCAGATCTATCATATGATAAAAGCTCCCCTGGGGTATAATACAAATAATATCCTGGTGGCTGAAAATCAGTTTCGCTCGGACAGTGAACGGACAATGGCGGTAGACAAACTGCGTCAGCTGACCTGCGTTAAGTCTATCGGGTTCAGTAATGGGACTCCTTTCAGCGGAACAAATAACCTGACGGGAGTATATGAAGGTAAATCGCTCAGTTTCCAGCAGATGGTTCTCGACAGTGCAGCGTTTAAGATGTTGGGGCTTGAAATTAAACATGATAACCAGGTTGCTTCTACAAATAATTGGAGTTGGTACCTGTCTGAACGAGCCTTCCGGGATATGGAAATACCGGAAGATGCTAAATCATTTAATATTAAGAATAATGATCCGGCTCCGATTTTGGGTGTATTGAAAGATTTCCATTTACGTCGTATCACCGACGAAAGTTCTCCGATCATGCTGCGTTTTAAAGATTTTAATGAGCCGAACAGCTGGCCCTGGAATATTCTGGTGGAAGTGGAAGGTAATACTTATAAGGCTTACAACGAAGTACGTGAAGTGATCGAGGATGTAACGAAGGTGGAGTTTGAAGGTAAATATCTGGATGACGAGATTCAGGAATCGTTCGACTCGCAGATACGTCTTGTTAAGATCGTTTCGATATTTGCAGGTATTGCCATCTTGATCTCTTTGTTGGGATTGTTGGCTATGTCTACCTATTTTATTCAGCAACGTTCGCAGGAAGTGGCTGTCCGCAAAGTGTTTGGGTCTGATAATAAGGCGATCCTGGTGCGGTTGGTCAGCACATTTCTGAATTATGTAGTGATTGCCTTCTTCATAGCTACGCCGATTATATGGTATGTGATGAGGCTATGGTTGTCGGATTATTCGTACAGGATCAGTTTGAATCCGCTTATCTTTATCGCATCCGGAGCTTTCTGCCTGTTGATCTCTTTTGCCGCTGTGTTTGTTCAGAGTTATTATGCGGCGAATGCGAATCCGGTGGATAGTATAGCTAATAAATAGCCCTCTCATAGAAGTATTCATTTTTACGTTTCACCTTTCACGGCCTTCAAATGACTATGTATCATAAAGTTGTTGTGAAACGTGCTTTTCTTGTAGAAAAAGCCCTGCGGTTTTCATCCGGAAACCGTAAGGCTTTTTTCAAATAGCTGCCGTCCTTTTTTGAAATAGATGCCTACCTGTTTTTTATGGCTGCCTATCCGCTTTTTTATGACTGCCGGTCCGTTGAGGGACAGAGCTGTATCGCTGGAAAAAGATAGGTCTTTTGCGTTTAAAAGTCCGGTCTTTTGAATACAAAAGTTCTGACTTAACATTTCAAAAGACCGGACTTTTTTGACAATGTATTGTAGGATTTTGATAATAATTTGTCAACCGAATCCAGGATTATTATGAATGGCTACCCTTCACCATATAAAGTTGATATACAGTAGGATGAACGCAGTGAAAGGTGAAACGTCATGTTATCGATCTATCTCAGGTGCTGATATTTCATCGTTTTGAAGTCCAAACGATGTAAAAAAACTAGACAGGAGTGTCAAATAATTTGACAGGTCTTGAATTTTAACATAAGTCTATTTTATTGATAATTAAGTTGTTGCTATTTTGGCACGTATTTTGGATATGGGATGGTATGAAATGGTAAATAAAAAACATAAGCATAGATGAAAACAATATTACGAAATTTTATAAACACATTATGCCGTTTCAAAATGGCGTCTTTTCTGAATGTGGTAGGGTTAACTGTTGCTTTGACTGCTTTTCTGGTGATTATGATGCAGGTTCAATATGAACAGACTTTCGACCAGTGTTATCCGACTGCATCTCGTATTTGCCGGGTAGATATGAATCGTGGTGAAGGAGATATTTATGCATCGGTGATCCCTCAGGCGTTGGCGAATGCCGCTTTTACTTCATCACCGCATATTGAAGGTTATACCTTGCTGAATTCTTTTGGCTATAAAACTTATGTGATCGTAGGGGAGGGAAATGATGAAAGAGGTTTTAAAGAACTGTTTATTCCTTGTTATTCGGATTTCCCAAAAGTATTCGAACCAACTTTAGTTGAAGGTGTTGCAACCTGTCTGGAAGATCCGGAAAAGGTTATGATACCCGAAAGTATGGCTAAGCGAATGTTTGGGGAGGAATTAGCTATAGGCAAAAGTATTCGTTCGAAAGATAATGTATCTTATGTAGATGAAATGAATTTTACTGTCGGGGCAGTTTATAAAGATTTTCCGGAGAACTCACAGATGGAAAACGGAATTTATGTCCGTATGAATGATTACTACAAAGATGACTGGCTCTCTCAGAATTTTATGGGATACTTATTGCTTGATTCGCCTGAATCTCGCCAGGTGGTAGAGGATAACTTCAATAGCACATTCGATTTTGCTAAATATAATGTTAATAAGGCAACCCGCTTGCAGTTGATACCCATTACTGACATTTATTATATGCCCGGTCAGTTGGATGATTTTATTAAAACGGGAAATATAGGTACGATACGGTTATTGGTATTGATCGCTTTGCTGATCATCATTATAGCCGGTATCAATTTTATGAACTTTAGTACATCACTGGCTCCAATACGGATAAAAAGCATTAATACACAAAAAGTATTGGGTAGTTCGACTGCAAGCCTGCGGGCGAATTTGGTTGCTGAGGCGGTATCTATTTGTGTATTTGCTTGCCTGTTGGCTTTTTTTCTCACCTGGGTATTGAACAGGACGGGAGTTTTGTCATTTGTCGAAGCAGATACGAATCTGTTGCATTATATGCCTTTGTTGTTTATGATGTTGGGTGTTTCTGTTTTATTGGGGGTGGTGGCTGGTTTGTATCCAGCATGGTATATGACTTCTTTCCAGCCGGCATTGGTATTGAAGGGAAGTTTCGGCCTTTCTGTTTCAGGACGGAAGTTGCGTACAGCCCTGATTGGTTTTCAATATGTTGTTTCCATCGGTTTGATCATCGGTTCTTCCTTCATACAGATACAAAATAATTATATGCGTTCTTACAATCTGGGATTCGATAAAGACCAGATTGCAATGGTAACATTGAGCCTGGATATAGTCAAAAAATCCAGCGATCAGTTGATAAATAGGCTTAAAGAATATCCCGGTATCGAGGATGTTGGTTTTGCCAATACCGTGGTCGGAGCTTCAGATGTTTATTCGGCCAATGATTTCTATTACAATCATCAACGTTTTAATTCTGAAATTATCGATGTCTCATGGAACTTCCTGAGTATAATGGGGATTCCCGTTATTAACGGACGTGACTTTAGCCGTTCGGATGCACAAAAAGATTCTGCTTATGCTTGTATCTTCACCAAACGAGTGCTGGATATTGTTCCTGATATGGAGCCGGGTCATTCGCTGGAAAAAAGTTGGATGGGTACAGGTAATGTAGTCGGCTTCATCGATAATATAAAGGTTTCTTCTCTTCGTTCGGTAAACAGACCGTTACTATTTAGGCTTAGTGCAAGATATTCTACGTTGCCTGTTTCATATATACGAATGAAAGTCGGAACAAATGTAGAAGAGGCGGTCGACCATATTCACCGGGTAATTGCCGATATTGATCCTGCTTATCCTTTTGAGGTTAAGTTTTACGATACGGTATTCAATGACCTCTATCATAAAGAACAATATCTGAAAAAGATGATAACCTTGTTCAGCTTACTGGCTATTATTTTGTCGATTGTGGGTGTATTCGGGTTGGTAGTTTTTGATACACAGTATAGACGTAAAGAGATCGGTGTACGTAAAGTGTTCGGTGCAACGGTACAGGAGATATTGAATATGTTTAATAAAGTTTACCTGAAAGTTGTCTGTATCTGTTTCGTCATAGCCATTCCGTTTGCTTATTACGGAGTACATAAATGGCTGGAAAGCTTTTCCGACAAGACACCGATCTACTGGTGGGTCTTTGCCCTGGCTTTTGTTATTGTGGCAGCGATCACCATGCTGACGGTCACTTTCCAGAACTGGAAAGCGGCGAATGAGAATCCGGTGAACAGTGTAAAGAGTGAATAATTAAACAATAATATATTATGAATAATCTGTTAAATTTGAAATCCTTCTTTAAGTTTCTGGGGCGGAATAAAGGATACACCATGATTGACTTGTTCGGTCTGTCAGTATCATTAATGTTCGTTATCCTGATCGCTACTTATGTGATTGGCGAGTTATCGACCGACCGCTATCATGAAAACGTTGACCGTACCTATGTGCTGACTGATGGTAATTATATGGGTTCTGCTTATCAGATAGGTTACCGCCTGGAAGAACGTTATCCGGAGATTGAAAAAGTATGCCATGTTATGACACGCATCTTTGACAAGACACCGCTTCAGAAAGGCGATATGAACCTGACTGCCAATTTGATGCTTGCTGATTCTACCTTTTTCGACTTTTTCAGTTTTCCACTGGTTAGAGGAGATAAGAATACCGTGTTGGCAGCCAGAAACTCAGCCGTGATCTCCCAGTCTTTTGCTAATCGTTATTTTGCGGATGAAGATCCGATGGGTAAAATGATTCGTATCAACGATAGGCTATCGCTGACGGTCGACGGGATTATGAAGGATATCAGCAATTCCGTTATTCCATACGAGGATATCCTTTTCCGGGTTGAAAATATCCATCTTCTGACAGGAGAGGAAGGCATGTTCGGCAACTATAACAGTTACGGTGCTACCAACGTTTTCGTGATGCAACGTGAAGGAGCTGACCTTACTGCCCGCTCGGCCGATATCCGCGAATATTTTGCAACTTTCCTCCGGTCATTCGAACAGGATAAATCGAAAGGTGTCTACTTTGTACCCCTGAAGAAACTTTATTTCTGGGAACAAAACAGCCCCTGGGGTATTTACACCATCGAACGTGGTAACTGGCAGTTTGTTATGATCCTGATGTCCATAGGCCTGCTCATACTGATCTTCGCCATCATCAACTATGTGAATCTTACAGTGGCACAAACCGGTTTCCGTGCCAAGGAGATGGCTACCCGTCGCCTGCTGGGCTCGTCGCGTAAGGAACTCTTCTCGCGTCTGATCATGGAATCGACGTTGATGACGGCTGTTTCTTTCCTGTTCGGCCTGCTATTAGCCTTCGTATTTTCCCCCTATGCAGGTAATCTGTTGGAAAGAAAGATCGATCTACCGGGCATGTTCACGCCATTGAACAGTATAATTATGATACTTCTGATCGCCTTCACCGGTTTTATCTCCGGGTTGCTGCCGGCCATTGTGATCTCCAATGCAAAGCCTATCGAGGTAGTACGCGGCACGTTCCGTAAGCAGACGAAGATGGTATTCAGTAAGTTCTTTATTGTTTTCCAGAACACTATTACCATTTGTCTGATTGCCGCCTCTCTTACCATGTTTTTGCAGGTGAAATATATGATTAAGGCACCTCTGGGTTACAATACGACTAATATTATCGACATAAACGGTATGGAGCTGCCTGATGAACAGACCTGTTTCACGCTTATGAACGAGTTGGAACAATTAGCCAGCGTCAACCGGGTCGGTGCCGGATTAGGTACGCCTTTCAATATGGGGATGAATTACACCTCCCGTTACCCGAACGGTAAGACGATCAGTTTCCAAATGATCCGTTGCGAGAAAACGTTTGCCGATATCCTTGGCTTCGAATTTCTGCGTGACAATCATGTGGCTAATTCCGAACGGTATTTCCTCTCCGAAAGCTCTATGCGTGCTTTGGAATTGCCTGACGATGCCACCACCATTGATCTTACCAACTGGGGAACCCATCCGCTGGCTGGTATCGTACGTGACTTCCAGTTGCGTAATATCCTGCAAAAGAACAGCCCGATGATCATCATCCTGAAAGATAACCCGAAAAACCTCGACGATAAGCCTTGGAATATCCTCGTAGAAGTAAATGGTGACCCTTACGTTGCCCGCCGGGAAGTAGCAGACATTTTCAAACAGGTGACTGGGATGGACTTTACCGGTAAGTTTATGGATGAGCAGGTAGAAGAATCGTTTACCGTTCAGAAAAGAACCTTATCGATCGTTATGATCTTTGCCGGTATCGCGATCTTGATCTCGTTGTTGGGGTTGTTGGCAATGTCTACTTACTTTATCCAGCAACGTTCATCCGAAATAGCAGTGCGTAAGGTATTCGGTTCGACCAATGCACAGGTACTGATCCGGTTAGTGAAAGCTTTCCTGACCTATGTGGCGGTTGCCTTTATCATCGCTATACCGCTGATCTGGCATTTTATGAACGGATGGCTGACCGATTATTCGTATCGTATTGAACTTTCTCCCTGGATATATGTCGTTGCCGGCTTGTTCTGTCTGATCATCTCTTTTGTTACAGTGTTTGTACAGAGTTACCAGGCTGCCATATCCAATCCGGTAGAAAACATAAAAGATAATTAGGCTTTTGGCCTAATTATCTTTTAACCAAAACATTTCATATATTAGACCTAATGAATTAGTAGAAATAAATAGAGTAAACACCACAATGAACAATTTATTGAACTTTAAGTCCTTCTTTAATTTTCTGGGACGAAACAAGGCTTATACAGCCATCGACCTGTTCGGTCTGTCCGTTTCACTGATGTTTGTGATCCTGATTGCTACCTATGTAGTGGGGGAGCTGTCTTCCGACCGGTACCATGAAAATGGTGACCGTATTTATGCGTTAAGTGATGGTGAATCCACCGGATCGGCCTTTCAGATAGGATACCGGCTGGAAGAACATTATCCGGAGATTGAAAAGAGTTGCCATGTACTGACCCGGGTTTTCGGTGATATGCCGGTCCAAAGCGGAGATCAGAAGTTTATAGCAAACCTGATGCTGGCCGATACTACTTTTTTCGACTTTTTCAGTTTCCCGTTGGTAAGGGGGAATAAAGAGAATGTATTGGCAGCAAAGAACTATGCCGTGATCTCCGAGTCGTTTGCGAATAAGGTTTTTGGGACTGAAGACCCGATGGGAAAAACGATCCGTGTCAATGATGGGCTGACACTGATTGTCAACGGAGTTATGAAAGATATCCGGCATTCCGTCATCCCGGACGAAGATATCCTATGCAGGGTCGATAATATCAGAGCTGTAGGAGGTAATATGTTTGATGACTACAACAGTGCGAAGTCTGTAAACGTTTTTGTGATGGAACGTGAAGGGGCTGATATTACTTCCCGGTCGGACGATGTCCGCGATTGGTTGAAGACTTTCTTTTGGATTTACGAAAGAGAATTATCGACAAAGGTTGAGTTCGTTCCATTGAAACAGTTGTATTTTTGGAAATTTAATTCTTCGCCTCGTATAGATAGGGGAGATAGACAGTTCGTACTTATCTTATTGTCGGTGGGCTTACTTATCTTGATATTTGCCGTTATTAATTATATTAACCTGACGGTAGCGCAGACCGGTTTCAGGGCAAAAGAGATGGCCACCCGGCGTTTGTTGGGTTCTTCACGTAAAGAATTGTTCTCCCGCCTGATCATAGAGTCTACCTTACTGACTGCTATTTCTTTTTGTGTCGGCATGTTACTGGCCTTCTTATTTGTTCCTTATGCCAGCGACCTGTTGGAAAAGAAAATATATCTGAACGAGATGATTACCCCGTTGAATGGTATGATTGTAATTATCCTGATCGCTTTAATCGGGTTTATAGCAGGTTTACTCCCGGCTATCGTTATCTCGAATGCGAAACCGATCGAAGTGGTGCGTGGAACTTTCCGCAAACAGACGAAGATGGTGTTTAGTAAATTCTTCATCATTTTTCAGAATATGATCACTATCTGCCTGATCGCAGCTTCGATAACCATGTTTCTACAGGTAAAACACTTGATTAAAGCTCCTTTGGGATATAATTCGGAGAATATGATAGATATAAGTGGAGAGGCCTTGTCGAATCGTCAGACCTGTTCCACCCTGGCAAATGAGTTGGAGCAACTGGCCTGTGTGGGCCGGATAGGTCTGGGACAAGGTACCCCGTTCAATATGGGGATGAACTTTACCGGCCGCTTCGGTGAAAAGAATATCAGTTTCCAGGAATTTAGCGGCGATAAGGAATATTGGGATATGCTCGGGTTTGATATTCTGCGTGAAAATCATGTTGCCGAAACGGTGAAGTATTATCTTTCGGAAGAAACCATGCGGGTACTGGAATTGCCGGAAGACGTTGTATCATATAAGTATAGGGGATGGAATGAAGTTCCTGTTGCGGGTATCGTTAAAGATTTTCAGGTAAGTAATATATTGATGAAGAAACATCCGACGGTCCTGATGCTCTATACCAACAAAGAAGATTTGCATCCCCGTAATATTCTTGTGGAAGTGAAAGGGGATCCGTATGTTGCCCGTAAGGAGGTCGCTGCTGTTTTTGAAAAGCTGACAGGTTTAGAGTTTACCGGTAGGTTTCTTGATGAACAGATTGAGTATTCGTTTGTTGCACAGGAAAGAACTTTAACGATTGTCATGATCTTCGCCGTGATCGCTATCCTGATCTCTTTATTGGGGTTACTTGCCATGTCCACTTATTTTATCCAGCAACGTTCTTCTGAGATAGCGGTTCGAAAAGTGTTCGGTTCGACAAACGCACAAGTGCTTCTCCGGCTTGTAAAAGCCTTTCTGACCTATGTGGCAATTGCATTTATCATTGCTATACCACTGATCTGGTATTTTATGAATGGATGGCTCTCGGATTATTCGTATCGTATTGAACTTTCGCCCTGGATATATATTGCTGCGGGGGTATTCTGTCTGGCTATCTCTTTTGTAACGGTATTTATACAGAGCTATCAGGCAGCTGTATCCAATCCGGTAGAGAATATCAGGGATAATTAGAAAACGAAAGGTTTCTGGTCTTTAGATAAAACAATAGCGCCTCGGTTATGCCGGGGCGCTATTATTTTTCCCGGTTATTAAAGGGAACTTCTTATATTTAATCTCCAAGGATTTTCAATGGTTTCGATAGTCTTCTTTGTGATCAGTGAAGCCATTGTCTGTCCCATCAGTTTGAAGTCGGTGGATAGTGTGGTGATACCTCCGGCCAGTATTTCTTTTAAAGGGGTATCATTGTATGAGATAATTCCGAAGTCCTTACCGGGTATGAAGTTCTGTTGTTCGGCCTGCTTGAGCAGATCTACCAGGTCACGGTCATTTACAACCATGTAAATTTCCCCGTTATTTAACTTCCGGTCTTTTACCGTACATATATAATCGTGCGTAAATTGATTATAGTCCTTACAGAATGCACATAACCCGTTATATCTTTCGATCGGTTCTTTCTCTTCTTTCTGAACCATGATAATATGCCGGTATTTCTGTATATAAGGTAATCCGTATACTAATGCCTCATAGGTGTCTTTCTCAAAATTTTGCGATACCGACGAGTATATCCCTTTTAACTCCGAGTGGAAATGGTCTAATAAGAATACATTACCCGATAAAGTTTGTAGTAAAGGATTGATACCGGAGAACTTTCCGGACATGATGATATATGTAGTATATTTATTGTTAGCTTCATTGATAAGCGTCTCGAACACTCTCCGGTTATAATTATGAAAATAAATATCCACGGTTGCGGTTTTTCCTATCGACTCCATGAATGAATTATATATGTCTTCTTTGAATTCATTAAACTCATTAAAGAGAAGAAATATATTGTGCCGGTGTGATATGCGGGTACTGGTTACATAATAGCCTACTCCCGGATTGGAATCGATGATACCTTTTGATTTCAATTCGCTTAGTCCTGCAAATACTGTATCTCTCGATAAATTATAATTCTTTCTGAATTCATTGATTGAAGGGATCCAGTCACTTTTTTTATAGGTTCCATTATTTATACCGTCTATAACGTGGTTTACTACCAGTTTGTATTTTGATTCATTTACTTTCATCGTTGTTATTTTTGATGTGCAAAGATACTTCTAAAGAATCGAACTGGTACGATCTGGTCTATGTTTAAGAACATAACTAAAAAGTCGTACTAGTTCGTACCAGTTGTTGGTTTTATGCCTATATTTGCTGCCGATGAATCTAATGCCATAAAAACAATTTATAGTATCATGAAAGTAAGTAAACTGAAAAAATACGTAATCCTGAGCGGAGGCGCATTCGTTCTTTTCTCCTGGAGTCTTTCTGCACAAGAAGCTACAATCAGTATAAATGCTTCTAAGGTGGAGAATAAGATCTCTCCTTATCTTTACGGAGCTTGTATAGAGGATGTAAATCATGAGATTTATGGAGGATTGTATGATCAAAAGATCTTTGGGGAGAGTTTCGAGGAACCGGTCAGGGGTTTTACGTTCGATCACTTCACTGCCTATGAAGGTTATTGGCAACCTCAGAACGGGGGAGTGAAAATAGAAGCCTATCCCGGGGCCAAATTGGTTTATGAACGTACGGATGTGGATAATGGCTCGGTTGAGGTGGATCTGCGTTTAAGTGGGAGTGCTGCTAATAATGCCGGTTTACTGGTTCGGGTAAATGACCCGGGGAATGGAGCCGATAACTTTGAAGGATATGAAATAAGCCTGGCAGCCGATGGTAAGAAAGTGATATTCGGGAAACATCGTCAGAACTGGCAGTCTCTGAAGGAGGTTTTTGTAGATTGTTCTCCTCAGGCATGGAATAAACTGAAGGTGCAGATGAATGGTTCACAGATTGAAGTTCTGTTAAATGGGAAAAGTTTATTTATTTATAATGATACGGAAACTCCGGTACTAGGAGGCAAAGTAGCTTTAAGAACCTGGAACTCAAATACGGAATTTCGTGCTCTGAATATAGAAAAGAACGGTAAAAAGGAAAGTGTATCTTATGCCGGGAAGACTGGTCAAGCGGTTAGTTTACATTGGGATCCTATACAGACTGCAGATGCGAAAGCGGTATTTATCCATGATGGTGAAGACGCTTATAACGGAAAGTATTCGCAGGTCATCCGGATGGACGGAAAGAGTGGGATAGCGGGAGTCGCTAACCAAAGCCTGAACCGGTGGGGGATTTCCGTGACGAAAGGACAGCAGTTGCAGGGAAGACTTTATATAAAAGGGAATGCTTTTGATGGTCTCGTAACGATCGCTCTGCAAAATGCAGACGGAACCAGAGAATATGCAACACATACGATTGGTGAGATTTCAAACCAGTGGGAGAAATATCCTTTCAGTTTGGTAGCCAATACCACAGATCCTCAATCCCGCCTGGCTGTTTATATAAATCGTCCGGGTAAGATCTGGATCGATCAGGTGGTGTTGATGAATACGGAGGACAAACAATTTCATGGGTTACCTTTCCGTTGCGATATAGGACAGGCTATGCAGAAACAGGGATTGACCTTCCTGCGTTATGGTGGAACAATGGTGAATGCTCCCGAGTATCGTTTTAAAAAGATGATCGGTGACCCGGACAAACGTCCTCCTTATAAAGGGCATTGGAACCCTTACTCTACAAATGGTTTCGGTATAGAAGAGTTTTTGAAATTCTGTGAAGCCGCAGGTTTTCAGGCTGCCTTTGCTGTTAATATAGAGGAAACGCCTGAAGATATTGCCGATATGGTAGAATATCTGAACGGGCCGGTCTCTTCGAAGTGGGGGAAGAAGCGGGCTGAAAATGGACATCCGGAAACTTATGCCGTGAAATATATAGAGATCGGTAATGAAGAAGTGATCCATGCGGATGACGCAGACGGTTACAGGCATTATATAGATCGGTTTAATTTACTATATGAAGCAATTAAAAGTAAAGATGCCTCTGTCGATGTTATTAATGCTGCCTGGTGGCGACCGGATTCTCCTAATATGGAAATGGTATTCAAGGCACTCAACGGTAAATCTCCTTATTGGGACTACCATCCCTGGGCTGATGACCTGACTACGGGTGTGAATGTTGCAAAAGAGTTGGAAAAGATGCAGCAATTGTTCCTGAAATGGGATCCCGATACGAAGATGAAATGTGCCATTTTCGAAGAAAACGGGAATTTGCATAATGTGCAGCGGGCATTAGGACATGTAACTTTGCAGAATGCCGTGCGCCGGCATGGAGATTTTGTATTTACCTCTTGTGCAGCCAATGCTTTACAACCTTATTTACAGAATGATAATGGTTGGGACCAGGGGCAAGTTTTTTTCACCCCAACCCAGGTGTGGGGAATGCCTCCTTATTATGCACAACAGATGGCTTCTGCAAACCATCTACCCTTACTTGTCAATAGTGAAGTTACAGGTGATCTGGATGTTACAGCGACAAAAGATGAAGAGGGGAAGTCGTTGGTCGTTCATGTAGTTAATATAACCGGTAAGGCTATCGATACGGATATGACGATAAAAGGACTAACAGGTGTGGATAACGTTGAAGTCATTACGCTGTCCGGTGATTTGAAAGAACGTAATACGCCCGAACAACCTTGTCGGATTATTCCGGTGAAAAAAGATTTGAAAATAAACGGGGATGTGAAATATACTTTCCCTGCCTATTCATACACGATCATGAAATATGAGAAATAACCAGTTCTCATTTGAGAGGATATTATTAGCATGCAAGGAACGATTTTTAGTATTGAAGAATTTGCAGTGAATGATGGTCCTGGTATCCGGACTACCATATTCCTGAAAGGTTGTCCGTTGCGTTGTGCCTGGTGTCATAATCCGGAGGGGATATCCCCTGAACCGCAATATATGGATAAAAAGGGAGAACGGACATTATGCGGTTACCGGATTACAGTAGATGAACTGGCCGGTCAGTTGTTGAAAAATAAGGATATCTATGCCTTGAATAATGGCGGTATAACATTGACCGGGGGCGAACCTTTACTACAGGCTGACTTTGTAAGGGAGCTGTTACGAAAGATAAACCCTTTTGTTCATACAGCCATCGAGACAAGTGGGTATGCTCCTGTCTCTGTCTTTAAAGAAGTGCTCCCTTTATTGGATTTGGTCTTGTTTGATATCAAGCAGATGGATCCCGTACTGCATAAAAGATATACCGGGGTTGATAATCGTTTGATACTTAAAAATTTGGAAACGCTGTGCTCGTCCGGAAACAAGTTTATTATTCGGGTTCCGTTAATTCCCGGAGTAAACGATACAAAAGAAAACATGCAATCCATTTTGAAAGTAATAAAAGGTGTAGAATCTCTGGTTCGGATAGAATTGCTTCGTTATAACAAGATTGCCGGAGCAAAATATTCCATGATAGGCAAGGTATATAACCCTCCGTTTGATCCGGATGCTTTACCACAGATCAATAATGTATTTGAAGAAAATAATATTAAAACGATAATTTTATGAACGAAAGAATTAAAAGCCTGCGTAAATATATTTTGGATAAGAAACATCACCGGTATCGCAGGACTCCGGAAGAATTGGGGATAAACGACCTGAGTGTCCGTTTCGAAAAGGAGAAACTTTCTCCGGTTGTCAGATCGTCTGTTTGTTTATCCGAACTTTTAGCAAAAGAGGAACCTGTTATCCTAGAAGGTGAAAAGATTGTTTTTACACGGACTATAACGGATATTCCCGATTTGTATACTCCGACGGAGTGGGAGACGATCAAACAAAACCATTATATTCATGAGCGTGGGGCTGTTTGTAATATATCTCCGGATTATGCTTATACGATCAGGAATGGTTTCGAGGTTCGTAAACAGGAAATACAGACAAGGTTGAAAGATGAATTGTTGACGGCTGAACAAAAGGAATTCCTGAACGCTACCTATAACTGTATCCTGGCTTTGCAATCATTTATAGGAAGGTATGCAGATCATGCTCTGTCGATAGGCGAAACGGAAATAGCAGAAACATTGCAGGCTGTCAGGACAAGAGGTGCCCGGAGTTTCAGGGAAGCACTTCAGTTGTTGCGAATACTTCATTTCTCAATCTGGGAGTCCGGCAATTATCATAACACACTGGGGCGTTTCGATCAGTATATGTATCCTTACTACATACAGGATATCGAGAACGGAGTATTGACAGAAGAAGAAGCATTCGATCTTCTGGAGGAATTCTTCCTGGTCTGCAATAAGGACAGTGACCTATATCCGGGTATGCAACAGGGTGATAACGGTCAGAGTCTGGTGTTGGGTGGACGGAGCCTTACCGGAGAATATCTGTTTAATAACCTATCCAGGATGTGCTTGAAAGCGAGTTTTGAACTGGAACTGATCGATCCGAAGATCAACATCCGTGTCGATAAAGATACGCCTGCCGAGATCTATGAATTAGGTTCGCAGTTGACTAAGATAGGATTGGGTTTCCCGCAATACAGTAATGATGATATTGTTATTCCGGGACTTATCAGGAAAGGTTATTCGAAGGAAGATGCCGTAAATTATGTTGTGGCAGCTTGCTGGGAGTTCATTATTCCGGGAGTTGCAATGGATATTCCAAATATAGATGCACTTTCTCTGATCGACTGTGTGAAAACTTGTATGGACGAGTTGAAAGATTGCCTGGATTATGAAACGTTCTATGGTCTTGTCGAGAAAGAAATGAGTCGTCGGTTAGATCTGATCTGTGAAAAAGAGCGGAATATTTATCTTATACCGGCGCCGATGATGTCCCTGCTTATGGATGGAACGATCGAACGTGCCAGGGATATTTCAGAAGGAAGCAAATATAATAATTATGGTATCCATGGAACAGGTCTTGCCACGGCTGCCGATTCGCTGGCTGCCATTAAAAAATATTATTTTGAAGAGCATGCCGTCGATTACGAAACCTGGATAAATGCGATGAAGGATAATTTTTCGCAGGAAAAAGAACTGCAACATACACTACGTACCGAAGCGCCTAAAATGGGACAGGATGACGATTATGTCGACCTGATCGCAAAAGACTTACTCAACTCTTTCGATAAGGTTTTGGATAACAGAGTCAACGAAAGAGGCGGTATCTATCGTGCCGGAACCGGTACAGCCATGTATTATATCTTCCATGCCACCGAACTGGGAGCGACTCCCGACGGTAGGGATGCCGGAGAAAAGATTCCCGCAAACTATTCCCCGAGCCTGTTTATCAAGCAGAAAGGTCCAATGTCCGTAATTAAATCGTTTACGAAGCCGGATCTGAAAAAGACAATAAACGGCGGTCCTTTGACACTTGAGTTCGACCAGTCTGTTTTTCGTAATGAAGAAAGTGTAGCCAAACTGGGTATGCTTGTGAGAACTTTCATTACTTTAGGCGGCCATCAGTTACAGTTGAACACAGTATGTAAAGAAAAACTGCTGGATGCCAAGAAACATCCGGAAAACCACAGGAACCTGATCGTTCGTGTATGGGGATGGAGCGGATACTTTGTTGAACTGGAAGAATGTTATCAGGATCATGTGATTAACAGAATAGAATTCGGTCTTTAAACTTTAAACTCTACTTATTATGAAATCATCGGTAAAAGGTTTTATGTTTTATGTCGCTTTTGTGGCTTCTCTGGGGGGCTTCTTGTTCGGATTTGATACGGCAGTGATCTCCGGTGCAGAGAAGGCCATTCAAAAGATCTACGAACTATCCGATTTCAGCCATGGATTTACTATTGCCATCGCTCTTTTCGGTACCATCGTAGGGGCTTTGATTTGTAGCGGTCCGGTCGAGAAGTACGGACGGTTGAACTGCCTGAAAGCTGTCGCTTATTTGTATCTGATCTCAGCTCTGGGCAGTGCGTTGATCGTAAACTGGTATTCTTTTTTATTTTTCCGGTTTATGGGCGGTTTGGCGGTAGGTGCTTCTTCTGTAGTAGGACCTATGTATATTGCTGAAGTATCACCTTCCCACTGGCGGGGACGTTTTGTCGCTTTCTTCCAGTTTAATATTGTATTCGGTATCGTAATCGCTTATGTTTCCAACTATTGTATAAGCGGCGTACCGAACGACTGGCAGTGGATGTTGGGAGTGTTGGCAATTCCTGCTTTATTATTCGGTCTCTTATTGAATACCGTTCCGGAAAGTCCGCGCTGGTTAGTGAAGGAGCATAAGATCGACCAGGCCCGTTTATCGTTGGAGAAGATCGGTGAATCAGATGTCGATAAAGAGTTAGCTGAGATAAAAGCCTCTCTTTCCACTACCAGCGATAACAGTGAGAAGCTGTTTCAACGTAAATATCTGAAACCGATTTTATTCGCTTTCTTTATTGCTACGTTCAACCAACTGTCGGGAATCAATTCGATCCTGTATTATGCACCTCGTATCTTCGAATTATCCGGAGTATTTCATGACTCGGCGATGATGCAGTCTATTATCATCGGATTGACCAATCTGACATTTACCATGATTGGAATGATCCTGATCGACAAGGTAGGGCGTAAACAATTATTGTATGTCGGTTCTCTCGGCATGGTCGTATCGTTGGCGTCAGTAGCTTACGGTTTTTATACCAACGACTTCTCCGGCTATTATATGTTGATTTGCCTGATGGGATTTATTGCTTTCTTTGCTGTTTCACTGGGAGCGGTGATCTGGGTGTTGATCTCCGAAGTATTCCCGACTTCTGTTCGTTCGAAGGGACAGGTGTTCGGTAGTATGACCCACTGGGTATGGAATGCTATCCTGTCGTGGATGTTCCCGGTCTTTCTGGTTTCAGGTGGAACGTATATTTTCGGTTTTTTTGCAGTCGCTATGTTATTCAGCTTTATCTTCGCTTGGAAATTGCCGGAGACGAAAAATAAATCATTGGAACAGATACAAAAAGAACTTACTTAATTAATTGTTATAACATGAAAAATGCAATATCGTTAGTCATTATAGCTTTGCTGTGTGCTTTCCAGGGAAAAGCACATGGCGAAGGAAAAAGCAAAATACATGAAGTACCTTTTACATCCGTACATTGTACGGATAACTTTTGGGCACCCCGGATCGATACTATCCGTATAGTTACGATTCCTTATGCATTTCAGCGTGGCGAAAAGGCCGGTTATATTGATAACTTTGCCATAGCCGGAGGGTTGAAAGAAGGTAAATACCAATCTTTTTTCCCTTTTGATGATGCGGAAGTATATAAAATATCCGAAGGGGCTTCATATCTTTTGACAGTAAAGAAGAACCCTCAGTTGGAAGCTTATCTCGATAGTGTTATCGCCATTATTGCTTCGGCCCAGGAACCCGACGGGTACCTTTTTACCAATCATACGATCAACAATCCGCTTCATCCCTGGGTAGGGAAGGAGAGATGGGTGCAGGATTGGGACCTGAGCCATGAGACTTTTAATGCCGGTGAACTTTATGAGGCCGCAATAGCCTATTACTATGCAACCGGAAAGCGTTCCTTACTGGACGTCGCCATTAAAAATGCCGACCTGATTTGTAGCGTCTTTCGTGAAGGCGGCCTGAAGATTGCACCGGGACATGAGGTTATCGAAATGGCCCTGGTCAGACTTTATGAAGCGACCGGTGATGAAAAATATCTGAAACAATCACGCTACTTCCTGGAAAGCCGTGGACATAAGGTCTTTGATAAAACATCTCCCGATATACGTAAAAACGGTATGTACTGGCAGGATCATCTTCCGGTTACCCAGCAAAAAGAAGCCGTAGGACATGCCGTCCGTGCCTTATACCTCTACTCCGGTATGGCCGATATCGCCTTGCATATGCAGGATAAAACATACCTGAATGCCATCGATACGATCTGGGATAACATTGTCAGTAAAAAGATGTATCTAACCGGCGGATTGGGCTCGACGGCCAACAATGAGGCTTTCGGTAAGAACTATGAACTTCCCAACGCCACCGCCTACTGCGAGACTTGTGCATCCATTGCCAATTGCATGTTTAACCTTCGCATGTTCAAATTGCATGGCGACTCTAAATATATTGATGTACTGGAACGCTCGCTCTACAATACCGTTTTGAGCGGCATCTCTATCAGTGGCGATAAGTTTTTTTACCCGAATGTACTGGAGACGAATAAGAACGGGCAGGAACGTAGTCTGTGGTTCGATTGCTCCTGCTGTCCGACTAACTTGTCTCGTTTTATTCCGGCCGTACCCGGTTATATTTATGCGGTCGACAACCGTTCTATTTATGCAAATTTATTTGTGGGTAGTTCGAGTGAGGTGCAATTCAACGGTCATAAAGTATTACTGGAGCAGCAGACCAACTACCCCTGGAGCGGCGATATAAAGATTATGGTAGATCCGGTCGAGACCAATTCCTTCGATATGAAGGTGCGCATCCCCGGTTGGGCGGAAGGAAACGTTGTTCCCTCTGACTTATACAGCTTTGTCGGCCGAAATAAGGGGAAAGTTCAGATTCTGCTGAATGGTAAACCTTACAGTTATAAGAAGGAAAAAGGCTACGCTGTTATCACCAATCAATGGAAAAAAGGTGATATCATTACTATCTCTCTGCCGATGGAGCCCCGTCAGGTAATCACACACGAGGCTGTTAAAACTAATAACGGTCTGGTAGCTGTGGAACGTGGCCCGCTGGTTTATTGTGCTGAATTTGCAGACAATAACGGGGAGGTCCGTAATCTCTCACTACCGGAAAAAACTTCTTATAAAGTAAATAGCCGTCCTGATCTGGTAAACGGACTTTATACAATCGAGGCTACCGGCCGGAAATATACCGTATCATCGGATATGAAGGAGGTAAGAGAAGAAAATGCAACAATAACATTAATCCCTTACTATGCTCGTGCTTACCGTGGAGCAGGCGAAATGAAAGTATGGCTTCCCCGGGATGGCGAAAAGATTATATCTAACCTCCGCGAAGAGTTACGGATAGTAGACGAAGTATTAGTCGGTAACGAAGAGTCGGAGCAAGCTCACAACTTACAGGGTGAAAACACCCGTGCCGACAAATCCGGAGGATGGCGTGATGCCGAGAACGGATGGTTCTCATACGACCTGAAAGTGCTTCCCAACCTGCCGATGGAACTGGTATTGACCTATCACAGTACGGATGGCGGAAACCGTCAGTTTGAGATTTGGATAGATGGCACCAAGATAGCCGATCACAGTCTTCGTACTGAAACGTTCGACCTGTTTATCGATCATCCTTATCCTCTTCCGGTATCGTTAACCAAGGGAAAAGAGAAGGTCACCGTTAAGCTCCGTGCACTTCCCGGCAATATTGCCGGCGGTATTTTCGGATGTAAGATACGACAATAACAACCTATTAATACTTATAAAAATGAAACATATATTATTCTTAATTCTTTTATTTATGATGAACATGCAGGATGGGCAAGCCCGTCATTCTCAACTGAACAAAGCAGATTTCCAGACGACTGTAAATGGAAAGCAAACGGACCTGTATTATCTGTCCAATAAGAACGGTATCGAGATAGCCGTTACAAACTTTGGTGCAAGAGTTGTCGAGATCTGGGCTCCCGACAAGAAAGGGGAATTTGTGGATATCGTTTTGGGACACGACAATGTAGAGGCCTATATCCATTTCAAAGGGGAACGTTTCCTGGGGGCAACGATCGGTCGTTACGGTAATCGTATTGCAGCAGGCAAATTTACAATGGACGGTAAAAACTATCAGTTGCCGATCAATGATAAACCTAATAGCCTTCACGGTGGAACGATGGGTTTCGATATGGTCGTATGGGATACGGAACAGACAGATGCACAGACCCTGATCTTCACTTACTTGTCGAAAGACGGTGAAGAAGGTTATCCCGGAAATCTGGAAGTCAAAATGACGTACCGCCTGACCGATGATAACGAATTTATCATCACCCACCAGGCAACAACAGACAAGAAGACAGTCATCAATCTGACTCACCATTCCTTCTTCAACCTGCATGGTGCAGGTAACGGAACGATTAACGATCACGAACTGATGCTTTGTGCTGATAAATATACCCCGGTAAACAATGTACTGATACCTACCGGCGAACTGGCAAGCGTAGATAATACACCGATGGATTTCCGTAAGGCAACCCCTATCGGGGCACGGGTAGATAACGATTTCGAACAATTGGCTTATGGTCATGGCTACGACCACAACTGGGTACTGAAGAGAAAGACCGATAAAGAACTGGAACTCGCTGCCACCGTTTATGAACCGGTATCCGGCAGATATATGGAAGTCTGGACAACCGAACCGGGCATACAATTCTATGGAGGGAACTTCTTTGACGGCTCGATGGTTGGAAAGAACGGAAAACATTATAACCATCGTGCTTCACTGGCACTGGAAACACAACATTTCCCGGACAGTCCTAATCAGCCTTCATTCCCTTCGACTGTACTGATGCCGGGTGAACAGTATAATCATGTTTGTGTCTATAAACTGGGTGTTAAATAATTAATGAACAAACGAATGAAAATACACGTACTACTTCTTCCGGCCCTCACTCTGTTGGGAGCCGGATGTTCACCCGAAAGTAAGGTGGACGACAAGAATCTGAATATCGAATTTCAGGAAGTGAACCAGGTGAAAGTACAGGATGCTTTCTGGAAACCCCGGTTTGATCAATGGCGGGAAGTGACTGCCAATGACGTTCTCAATAAATTCGAAGGAAAACATATCCATGATACCAAAGAATGTGAAGCTAACGACACTTTCCGTAACTTCGACCTCGTAGCAGAAGGTAAGCGGGATATCGATCATCATGCCGGGGCTCCCTGGTTCGACGGTCTGGTCTACGAAACGATACGCGGTATATCCGACTTTATGTCCTGTTATCCGGATACCCGGATGGAACAACGCTTGGATGCGTATATCGATCGTATCGCCCGCGCACAGGCTTCGGAAGCAGATGGTTATCTCAATACTTATACACAGTTGATGGAGTCGGGTCACCGCTGGGGTGAGAACGGTGGTATGTTACGCTGGCAGCACGATGTCTATAACGCAGGTATGCTTGTAGAAGCCGGTATACATTATTATAAGGCTACAGGAAAAACTAAACTATTGGAAGTAGCCACCCGTTTTGCCAACCATATGTCCGATATCATGGGACCGGAGCCCAAAAAGAATATCGTACCTGCTCACTCAGGTACCGAGGAACCGTTGGTTAAATTATATTGGTTATATAAAAGTCATCCTGAACTGAAATCGAAAGTAAATGTACCTGTTAACGAAAACAACTACTACGAACTGGCTAAGTTTTGGATTGAAAACAGAGGACATCATTGTGGTTATCCGTTATGGGGTACTTGGGGGAATCCAGCTTCTGAACAATGGATTCGGGATGTCAAATATAATAATCCGGAATATGGAACGCATCTTCGTCCGACATGGGGTGACTATGCACAGGACTCTATCCCTGTTTTCCAGCAACAGACAATCGAAGGACATGCCGTACGTGCAACATTACTGGCCACAGGTATAACTACTGCTGCTATCGAAAATCAGTCGCCTGAGTATATAAATACTGTAAAACGTTTATGGGATAATATGGTGGGCCGTCGTATGTTTGTAACCGGTGGTGTAGGTGCAGTCCATTTTGATGAAAAGTTCGGTGAGGACTATTTCCTCCCGACAGATGCTTATCTGGAAACATGTGCCGCTGTCGGTGCAGGTTTCTTCAGCCAGCGTATGAACGAGTTGACTGGTGATGCTAAATATATGGATGAGTTAGAGCGTGTCGTATATAACAATGTCCTGACAGGAATCTCTCTTTCAGGTGTTTGTTATACTTATCAGAACCCTTTGAATGCAGAAAAACATGGACGTTGGGAATGGCATGACTGTCCTTGTTGTCCTCCGATGTTCCTGAAGATTGTTTCGGCTTTACCGGGATTCATTTATTCTCATAAAGGGAATAATGTTTATATCAACCTGTTTATAGGAAGCGAAACACAAATGGAGTTGAATGGTAAAAATGTTTTACTGAAGCAGGAGACAAATTATCCCTGGGATGGTACAATCAAAATGTCTGTCGATCCGGAAAAGGCTTCTACTTTCACCTTGAATGTCCGTATTCCGGGCTGGGCGAGGGGTATAGAGAATCCTTATGGCCTTTATACTTCCGATTTGAAGTCTGATATCGAATTGAAGGTCAACGGTGAAGCTATATCCGTTGATCCGGTAAATGGTTATGTTGCTATTAACCGCAAATGGAATAAAGGAGATAAGGTGGAACTTTTGTTACCTATGCAACCGCGTTTCATTAAAGCTAATCCGGCTGTAGAGACTCTGAAAGATATGGCTACAATTGCCTCCGGTCCGATTGTTTATTGTTTGGAAGGCTGTGACAACCAAGATTTATCAGACCTGAAACTAAATACAAATATTCCAATGTCGATGGGGTACAGTTCTGAATTACTGAAAGGTATAAATGTGATAAAAGGAAAAGCTCTTGATGCAAAAGGTCAGGAAGTTACTGTTTCTGCTATTCCATATTATGCCGTAGGTAATCGCGAAGAGGGTGAACCTTACAAAGTTTGGATTCCTGTGAAGTAATAGTTAGATATTATTTCCTTTATTCCCCGTTATTCCTTCTTACAGAAGATGAGTAACGGGGATTTTTATTATACCCTATTATAATTTAAAGGCTATAAAATTATAATATACTTCTTTCAACTGGTACGAACTGGTCTATGTTTTATAACATTATAAAATAAAGCAGACCAGTTCGTATCAGTTTGGAAATAATATATATATTTGCAGCATCTCAATTGAAGAATAATTGGAGAAAGGAGATATAACAGAAATCTTTGTTAGAAAATAAATCATCATAATAGTTAACAGTATTTTAATAACCTATTAAAAACACTCTGCCTATGGTATAAAATAAAAAAATATTTATGTACAAATAGGATAAGTCTTAATACTTGGATTAGAGTATATCATGACTCTCCTTAAATTTCTAATATTAATAAAATACTACAAATGTATGGAACAAATTCGTACAGGGAATTCACGATCCCTTTTAAACTTACATAACAAAACAGCTCGAAATACAACGTTAGCTTTAATAGCCCCTTTCTTTTTTATAACGGGTGTATTTGCTTCTGAGTCTCCGGTTACAGAAAATAACGGGAATCAGGAAATGAATATCGCGCAACAAAAGAATCTGAATATTACTGGTAAGGTTCTGGATAAAAATGGTGAACCGATTATCGGAGCCAATGTTCTGGTAAAAGGAACGACTAACGGAACGGTAACAGATATTGACGGTAATTATACTCTGGATGTTTCTGAAAATGCCATTTTGCAAATATCCTATATAGGATATTTGACACAGGAAATCCCTGTGTCAAATAAGACTGTTATTACAGTTCGTTTGGTTGAAGATACGCAAAGTCTGGACGAAGTAGTCGTGGTTGGTTATGGTACCCAGAAAAAAGGGGAAATTGCCAGTGCTATTTCAAGTGTAAAATCAGACAACTTCGTGAAAATACCTACGACAGATGCTGCTCAATTGATTCGTGGTCAGGTTGCAGGTTTAAATGTAGTAACACCTGATGCTAACCCGGTAGGTAAATCTCAAATAACATTACGTGGTGCAGGTACTTTGAAATCTTCTACTACTCCTTTGGTTTTGATAGATGGTGTACCTGGTGATATGGATACGGTATCTCCTGAAGCAATCGAACAGATTGATATATTGAAAGATGGTTCTGCTGCTGCTATTTATGGAACACGAGGAACTAATGGTGTCATCCTGATTACGACAAAGAATGCGAAGGGGGAGATGCCGACAGAGATAGACGTAAATGCATATCTGGCTACTCAACAGATCACTCGCAGACTTTCTTTCTTTGATGCAGACGGTTATCGTAACCTTGTTGCTCAAGGCAAGCCCGGAGCACAGGATGATGGTGCGACGACAGACTGGTTGGATGAAGTTATGCAGACTCCATTGACTCAGATTTACAATATATCTTTACGTGGTGGAAGTAAAAACACCAATTATGTGGCTAGTTTCGAGTACCGTGGTATAGAAGGTATCATGAAACGTACAAAGAATCAGATGTACTATCCACGGGTGGATATAACACACCGTATGTTTAACAATAAATTGAAACTTACTGCTCATTTAAGTGGTTACAAACAAACTTACTTTGCAGGTTCTGATGATGATAATGGTTTTAACAAAGAAGTTTATCGTAATGCCATTACCTATAATCCAACAACTCCGGTAAAAGATGCAGAAGGAAACTGGTCTGAAAGTCCTTCTAAAACAGATTATTTGAATCCGGTGGGTTTGATAGAAGAGGTAGAAGGTGAAAACCAGGCAACTAACTTGCGTATGCATGCTTCTGCTTCATTTACTCCGATAGATGGGTTGGAACTTAAATATTTGGTATCTTCAAATAATTACAACCAGGTACGTGGTTATTATGAAACAACCGATCATATATCATCTTATAAAAACGGTAGAACCGGTTTTGCTTCACGAGGCACTAAACGGAAAGTGGATGATATGTCTGAGCTTACGGCTTCTTATCGGAAAACAATTAAGGATCATACATTTAATATATTGGCCGGTTATAGCTGGATGCGTACAAACTGGCAGTTCTATTGGATGCAGAATTTTAATTTCCCGTCAGATGATTATACATACAATGGAATGGGAACAGGGCAAGCTTTAAAAGACGGACGTGCCAATGAACATTCAGAACAGAAGGAAAACAAGCTGATCGGATATTTCGGCCGTTTCAATTATAGCTATAAAGGTAAGTATATGCTTGCTGCCAGTATCCGTCATGAAGGTTCTTCCAAATTTGGTGCAAACCATAAATGGGGTAATTTCCCTTCTGTATCAGGAGCCTGGAGTATTAAAGATGAGGCATTCCTGGAAGATTTTAAATTACTAAGCCAGTTAAAGTTACGTGCTGGTTACGGTATTACTGGTACGGAACCGACCGACCCGTATATGTCTCTGAATACTCTTGATTTCGGTACCTATGTATATTATAACGGTGGTTTCATTAAAACGACTCGTCCGGGATCTAACTCGAACTCAGATTTGAGATGGGAAAAGAAGAAAGAAACGAATGTTGGTTTGGATTTTGGCTTTTTAGATGATCGTATCACAGCAACAGTCGACTATTATAATCGTAAAACAGAAGATTTGTTGTGGGATTATAGCGTACCGACTCCTCCTTTCTTGTATAGTACAATGACGGCCAATGGCGGTTCTATCCGTAATAGAGGTCTTGAAATTTCTGTAACGACGATTCCTGTTCAGACTCAGGACTGGCAATGGATCACTTCAATGAATTATTCTACTAACAAGAGCGAGCTGCTGTCTTTGTCAAGCGACCAGTATGTATCCAACGACTATTCCGATCAGGGTAACTTGCCGGAACCTTTGCAGATGGCAAGTCATCGTATCCAGGTCGGTGAACCGATTGGTAACTTCTATGGATATAAGAGTATCGATATCGATGAAAACGGGCATTGGATTATTGAAGGTGCTGACGGTAATCCCAAACCGATAGAAGACCAGGTACCGGATGATAAAAAAGTTATTGGTAACGGCATTCCACAACATTACTTGAACTGGAATAATACCGTACGTTTCAAGAATTTCGATTTGTCCATCACTATGCGTGGTGCATTCGGATTCGATATATTGAATACTCCCAGAATGCGTTTCGGTGTTCCGGTCATGTTGTCCCGTGGTAATATTCTTGAATCTTCATTTGACAATGTATATGGAAAGAGGCCTTTGGCGGATGATCAGGGAATACAATATGTCAGTTATTATGTAGAAAAAGGTGATTATTGGAAAATCGATAATCTTACTTTAGGTTATACAATCAATTTCGATAAATGGTTGAAATCACTGAGAGTTTATGGTACTATTTCCAACCTTGCTACTATTACCGGCTATTCCGGTATCGATCCGGAAGTTGGTATCAGCGGATTGGCTCCAGGTCTTGATGACATCAGCCGTTACCCGGCAGCAAGAACTTATACATTAGGAGTGTCTGTTAAATTTTAATCGGAAATATGAATATGAAAACATATCTTAAAACAGCTGTAGCTGTGCTATGCGTAGGAGGGTTGATTAGCAGTTGTAGCAATAATTTGGATGAGAAGGTTTACTCTTTAGTAACTGAAGAAACCTATAATTATTCGACAGAAGATTTTCATCCAACCGTAGCCAGTGTATATAGTTATCTTCGTTTTATCGGACATGATAACTATTGGGCAACCCAGGAACTTACCGGTGATTGTATCGTAAACCCGCCTAACTCATCGGGTTGGGATGATGGTGGTACTTATCGTATGTTACACTATCATAAATGGACCTCGGAACAAAATCATGTAAGAGTGATGTGGGAGAAGTTTTATCAGGGTGTCGTACTGTGTAATACAGTAATTGACCAGATTGAGAACGGAGTTCTTCCTGCACCATCAGATGACGAAAAACGGAAAGGATTAGCTGAGTTAAGAGCTGTCAGAGCCTATTACAACTGGTTGATATGCGATAACTTCGGTGATGCTCCGTTGTTGAAGACAAGAACGTCAGAGTTACCGGAAAAGAGTTCTCGCAAAGATATTTATCAGTTTGTTGTAGATGAATTGAAAGAAGTGATTCCGGATCTGGATGAACAGCAAGGTGGTAATATGTACGGCCGTATAAATAAATGGGCGGGAATGACATTATTGGCAAATGTTTATTTGAATGCAAAGGTATATATCGGTGAAGAACACTGGCAGGATTGTCTGGATGTTTGCGATCAGATTATAACTAGCAGTCCATGTGGATTGTCTGAAAATTATAATGCGTCTTTCCGTGCAACAGGAACTGAGAGTTCTAAAGAAATTTTGTTTACTATTCCGTTTGATAAGACTTTGGCTGGCGGACAATCCATACACATGTTCTCCTGGCATGGTGAGTTACAGAAGAAGTTTAAACTGGAAGCTACACCATGGGGTAGTGGTTCCGGAATGGCTTTGACGCAATTCATCGATACATACGATGAAAATGATACTCGTCTTACAGATACATGGCTGATGGGTGATCAGTATACTCCTGAAGGAGAACTTTTACTGTGTACTTATGATATGAAAGGACAACCGCTCTCTTATATTAAAGATGTAAAAGATGGTAATTATACAAATGAAACAGATGGATATCGTATGTTCAAATTTGAAGTTCCGGAAGGAACTACAGGTTCGTCTGACACAGATTTTCCATTACATCGTTATTCAGAAGTACTGTTGATGAAAGCGGAATGTCTGTTGAGATTAGGTAAACCGGGAGCCGGTGATTTAGTTACTGAAGTGCGCAGACGTAACTTTAAAAATAATCCGGAGAAAGCTGTTGTTACCGACAACGATCTGAAGGCTAACAGTAGTTATCAATATGGTACGGTGATTAACTATGTCAATCAACATAACGGAGATCAGTCGCCGATTGAATTCGGTCGCCTGTTGGATGAGCTGGGTTGGGAATTTGCCTGGGAAATGCACCGTCGTAGAGATTTGATCCGTTTTGGTATTTATACAAAGAAAAACTGGCTGTCTCATGATGCAGCAGGTGAAGGAGATTATAGAACAGTATTCCCTATACCTGAAGCAGCATTGACTTCGAATCCGCAGTTGACACAAAATCCGGACTACGCATCTAAGTAGTTTTTAGAACTACATTTGTACATATTTAATAATAAAGGGATGTATAAAAAGCCTTAACTCTATTTCAATTGCTGTTCATTTTTAATCAGCGCTTTTGTGGAATATTTTATATTGGTTTTGTTATACATCTCTTTATTTTAATCTGATTGTTATGATCGATCATGAAAAGACTGCAAATATATAAGCTAATCGCCATTCTGTTGCCATTTATCATTTTAATGGTAATAGAGGTTTGTATGCGTATTGGGAATTATGGATATGATACCCGTTTATTTACTACGGATGAAGACGCACGCTTCTGGGTGATGAATCGTGAAGTCTCTCAAAAATACTTTACAATCAGCCAAAATGCCACTATTGGAAATATCGAGACATTTTATAAAAAAAAGCCGGAGGGTACTATTCGTTTTTTTGTCTTAGGAGCTTCCTCGGCTATCGGTTTCCCTTATATGCATAACGGAGCTTTCCCTCGAATGCTCAAATATAAACTCCAATTCTTGTTTCCGCAAAATAATATTGAAATTATCAATATATCACTGACTGCAATTAACACATATACTTTATACGATTTCTCTAAACAACTTGTAAACTATCAGCCTGACGGTATTTTAATCTACGCCGGGCATAATGAATATTACGGAGCATTGGGTGTCGCTTCTTCCAGTCGTATCGGTCGGGATCATCGCCTGATTCAATTTATGATTGCCGCCAAAGAATTTAAATTGGTACAGGGGCTTACCCGATTGATCGAAAAAGTGCGTCCCGGCAATTCCTCTTTAAGCGATCAGGATCTGACACTGATGGAACGAATGGCTGCCCACCAAATGATTCCCTATAATTCGGATGCTTATATTGCCGGGATCGAGCAGTTTGAGAGAAACCTCGGACAAATGCTCCGTTTGTTTCAGAAACATCATATACCGGTTTTTATTGGGACGTTAGCTGGAAACCTGAAAGACCAGACCCCGTTGAATAAAGAGAATTCACCTTTTTATAATGCCCAGGATGAGTATCTAAAAGGAGAAGAAGCTTATATACAGGAACAATATGACGAGTCTTTGTTGCATTATACGCAGGCAAAAGAATACGACCAGCTTCGTTTCAGGGCTCCGGAGGCCTTTAACCGGATTATTCAGAGATACGGAGAAGAGTATGATAATGTTCATGTGGTGGATGTCTACAAGAAGTTTGCCGACTACTCTCCTCATGGTCTTATTGGTAAAGAGTTGATTCTGGAACATGTACATCCTAATCTGACAGGCCAGCGACTTATTGCCGAAACGTTTTTCGAATCCCTTGCCAGCCATTTCTTTCCAGAAAGAAATCTGAGACCGGTCGATTATAAACTTGAAGCGACAGATTACCCGGTTACTCTTTTCGATTCCATCTATGGCGATCTGGTTATTGCAAAACTTAAACAACAATGGCCTTTTAATGAACCACCGACTGTATTGAAATACGATAAAAAAAGTTTCGAATACCAGACGGCAGAACAATTTTTCTACCGGAAGATAAACTGGGGGCAAGCCATGCAGCGTTTAAATAATCATTATATCTTATCAAAGGATATTCCGAATGCTTTGCGTGTCGTAGAACAGATGTGTCTGGAGTTGCCTCATGAGAAAGTTTTTCAGCAACAAGCCGGATCGTTATCCATCCAATTGAAAGAAAAGGAGAAAGCGGCTTATTATTTTAAACAAATAGAGAAGCCATGATAGATAAAAAGAAAAATATAGAATTTGGGATTGTCCTGTCACTAATATTAGTCATCGTATCGGCCTATTGTCGGATAGACCTAACAGTGATGGTTATTATAGCATTAGTGATAACTTTATTGATACCGGTAATATACACCCCGTTTACCTGGTTATGGTTTCGACTGGGTGATTTGCTTAGTCTGGTAATTACACGATGTGTCCTCTTTCTCTTATTTTTCCTGATAATAACTCCGACAGGAATACTTCGTCGTTTGATGAAGAAAGATCCTTTCCGTCTGAAACAATTTGGGAAGAGTTCGGAAAGTGTATTCTGTAAACAGGAAAAGGCATTCAGTGCACAAGATTTGGAAAAACAATATTAAAACAATATAGAGCTATGATTGACTTTATCAAAGAATTTTGCAGCTTTCTGGTTGCCCGAAAGAAATATTGGTTGATACCAATCATTCTGATCCTCTTGTTGCTTTCACTACTTATTGTGATTTCTCAGGGAACAGCATTAGCTCCGTTTATTTATTCTATATTTTGATATAAAATGACTATTATACTTGGCCTATCCGCATTCTATCACGACAGTGCTGCCGTTTTGTTAATAGACGGGAAGCTTGTGGCGGCAGCTCAGGAAGAACGTTTTACCCGGAAGAAACATGATGCATCCTTTCCTCGCCATGCTATCGGATACGTATTACAGGAAGCCGGTATAAAGGGAAGAGAAGTGACACATGTAGCTTTTTATGAGAAACCGTTTATCAAGTTCGAGCGTCTTCTCGAGACTTATCATGTTTTTGCACCAAAAGGTTTCAGAAGCTTTGCTAAAGCGATACCTCTCTGGATAAAAGAGAAGCTTTATATAAAAAAAACGCTTCAGGAAAATTTGCAACAATGGGGAATTAAAGCTCGTCTTTATTTTCCGGATCACCATCTCTCTCATTCAGCCAGTGCATTTTTCCCTTCTCCTTATCAGGAAGCTGCCATCCTCACCGTAGATGGGGTTGGTGAATGGGCGACGACGACTATCGGTAAAGGTAACGGTAAAACAATTACACAGCTTCGGGAACTTCAGTTCCCTCATTCGTTAGGTCTGTTGTATTCTGCTTTTACCTATTATTGTGGTTTCAGGGTGAACAGTGGAGAATATAAACTGATGGGACTGGCTCCTTATGGAAATAGTTCGCCGACAGCTTGTGAATATATCCAAAAGATAAAAAGTCAGCTGATCGACATACGGGAAGACGGCTCTTTTCTGCTCAATATGGATTATTTCAATTATGCGACAGGATTGACGATGACGAATTCACAGGCTTGGGAGAACCTTTTTGGCGTACCTCCCCGCCAGCCGGAAAGTGGAATATCGCAGGCTTATATTGATTTGGCTTATGCTGTGCAAAATGTGACTGAAGAGGTGATGTATAAACTAGCTGTTACGGCTAAGAGAATAACTGGAGCTGATAATCTGGTTTTGGCTGGTGGCGTCGCTTTGAATTGTGTAGCCAATGGAAAAATAAGACATAGTAAACTTTTTAAAGATATATGGATTCAACCGGCAGCCGGTGATGCCGGCGGAGCTATCGGTGCTGCCTTTTCTGTCTGGCATATCGTCTTAGGTAAAGAACGTATTGTTTCTGGAACAGACCTGATGGCTGGCACTTATCTGGGGCCGGCTTTCACAGACAGGGAGGTGGAAAACCTTATCCGTAACACAGAAGCCGATACTGTTCGTTTATCTCAGGAACATTTGTATGAAAGGGTCGCTGACTTGTTGAATAGTGGTGCTATTGTCGGCTGGTTCCAGGGACGTATGGAGTTTGGTCCCCGTGCGCTTGGTAATCGATCTATTCTGGCTGATCCGAGGAATACCGATATGCAACGGAAGTTGAATCTTGAAATAAAAAATCGGGAAAGTTTCAGACCTTTTGCTCCCAGTGTACTGGAGGATGATCGAATGGAATATTTTGAATCAGAAGCTCTCTCGCCATATATGCTTCTCGTCGATCAGGTTCATCCGAGGCAACTCAAACAGTTGCCGGAGACTTATCATGAGAAGCCTTATATGGAAAAATTATATACACTTCGGTCTGCCTTGCAGGCTATCACCCATGTTGATTTTTCTGCGAGGGTACAAACTGTCTCAAAACAGACGAATCCGGTCTTTTATGAGCTATTACAGGCCTTTAAGCATAAAACCGGTTGCAGTGTATTAGTCAATACGAGTTTTAATGTACGCGGTGAACCAATTGTTTGTACGCCAGAAGATGCTTACCGGTGTTTTATGAATACAGGTATGGACTATCTGGTCATAGGCAATTATCTTTTTAAGAAAAACAATATCGAATAATCATATTAAACTTTTAATTCTAACAGCATGAAACAGTTTTTATTGCTTCCGCTAGCCTGTCTTACCCTCTGGGGATGTCAGGAGCAACAAACAAAAGAAACACCTTTCAAGATGATTGAACAGGTAGATTTTTCCCATATTAAAATAACCGATAATTTCTGGTCTCCACGCCTGAAAAGTCATGTGACGACTACTTTGCCGGTTTGTATTGATCAGATCGAGAATCAAACCGGACGTATCCGTAACTTTGAAAATGCCGCTAAAGGCGAAGGCGAGCACTCCGGAATTTTCTTCGATGATTCTGATGTATATAAGGCTCTCGAGGGGATGGCATACAGTTTGATAAATAATCCCGACCCTGAACTGGAGAAGAAAGCGGACGAATGGATCGATAAATTTGCCGCCGCCCAGCAACCGGATGGTTATATCAATACTTTTTATACGCTGACCGGGCTGGATAAACGTTGGAAAAATATGGATAAACACGAAATGTATTGTGCAGGGCATATGATAGAGGCAGGTGTAGCTTATTATCAGGCAACCGGCAAGCGCAAACTATTGGATGTTTGTATTCGTATGGCAGATCATATGATGAGTCTTTTCGGACCCGGCAAACGGCATTGGGTTCCGGGGCATGAGGAGATTGAACTGGCCCTTGTTAAACTCTATCAGGTCACTAATGATAAGAGATACCTGGATTTTTCCAACTGGCTGATTGAAGAGAGAGGTCATGGACATGGAACAATGGGTGGTGAAGGAAACTGGGATCCGTTTTATTACCAGGATGAAAAACCGGTACGTGAAATGACCGATATTGCCGGTCACGCCGTTCGTTGTATGTATTTATATTGCGGTATGGCAGATGTGGCTGCAATGAAAAAGGATTCCGGTTATATTGCTGCCCTCAATCGATTGTGGGACGACGTTGTTTTTCGTAATATGTATATTACAGGTGGGATAGGTTCATCCAGACATAATGAAGGCTTTACGGAAGATTATGATTTACCGAATCTGGATGCCTATTGCGAGACATGTGCTTCTGTTGGTATGGTTCTCTGGAATCAACGTATGAACCAGTTTACAGGTGATGCCAAATATATCAATGTGTTGGAACGTTCGATGTATAATGGAGCATTAGCTGGTATATCGTTGGCTGGTGACCGGTTCTTCTATGTCAATCCGCTTGAATCGAAAGGCGATCATCACCGTCAGGCCTGGTATGGTTGTGCATGTTGTCCGAGTCAGATATCCCGTTTCCTTCCTTCAATTGGTAATTATATTTATGGCACTTCTGCAGATGCTATTTGGGTGAATCTTTATATAGGTAATAAAGCTACATTTAAGGTAGACGGTAAAGATATCGAGATTCAGCAGGAAACAAATTATCCTTGGGATGGTGTCATGAAGTTAACGGTGTCTACGACTTCCCCCATAAAAAAAGAAATCCGTCTCCGTATACCGGACTGGTGTAAGGACTATACAATATCAGTGAATGAGAAAGACGTCAAAGCTCCAACGGATAAAGGTTATGCTGTCTTAAAAGAAACATGGAAACAAAATGATGTAATTGTTTTGAATATGGCAATGCCTATTGAAGTTGTAGCTGCCGATCCTCGTGTAAAGGGTAACATTGGTAAGCGTGCCATTCAGCGTGGGCCGCTTGTTTATTGTATGGAAGAGGTAGATAATGCGAAAGATTTTGATAAGCAGATAATTTCTTCGGCTACATCGTTTAGTAGTCGTTTCGATCCTTCTTTATTAAATGGAGTCGTTGCTGTCAAGGCACAGAACGGCAATGAAACCTTATCTCTTATACCGTATTATTCATGGGATAACCGTGAGGCTGGTAAAATGAAAGTATGGATTGATTATAAGGAATAGATTTTTTTTCTTATTTGTGAAATTGAAACAAGGCTGTGATAAGTGTTATTTATCATGGTCTTGTTTTATTTAAGGCGGATTGACGATATTTGTTTGATCTTTTATTTAGAATATAATTATATTGATGTCTAATTATTTTACACCAGTGTCCAATATTTAGACACATAATGGAATGTCTTGTGTTGTCAATTTCCTGTTTATTAGAATGTTACTTGTTTTGGCACGCGATTTGGACTATCCTGACCAAAAATATATCTGTCAATGAAAACTATTATTCGGAACTTTATTAGTGTATTGCGTCGTTTCAAGATGGCGACCATACTTAATATCCTGGGATTGTCTGTGGCTTTTGCCGCATTTATGGTGATAATGATGCAAGTGGACTATGATAAGAACTTCGATACGTTCCATAAGAATGCGGATAATATCTACCGGGTAGAATTGCAATGGGATAAGACATCGACACAAGCCGTCGTATCGCGTCCGATGGCTGACGCTTTTATCAATTTCTCTCCGCATATTGTAGCAGGAGCGCTTACCTATCCGTTTTATAATGAAACATTATACTCAGTCGATAAAGGGGGGGAGAAAAATTCCTATCAGGAACCGACCATGATTGTTTATCCTTCCTTTACGGATGTCTTTGATTTTGAGATGCTGGAAGGTTCGGTAGATGTCCTGAAAGAACCGGGAAAGATGCTGATCCCTGAAAGTATGGCACAGAAATTATTTGGAAACGAGCCGGCGGTCGGTAAGCAGATCACGGCAAAAGAGAGTAAAGGAAGGTTGGCTGGCCTTTTCACTACACCGGAAGGCAATTATACGATAGGCGGCATTTACCGCGATCTTCCCCTTAATAGTATTATTCAGAATGCTGTTTTTATAAAGATGGATGATAAACAGGACTTGCATGATTGGGGTAATTCGAGCTATAATTTTTATATCCGGCTCGATAATCCTGAGTCGGCAAAAGACCTGGCGAGTGATTTTCTGACCTATTATAAGGAGAATAATCTGGGGAAAAATATGTCGTGGTATTCGGGCGAACCTAATTTCCGTCTGACCTGTTTGCCGGATGTGCATTATGCTACGGATGTAACTTTTGATATGACTCCTAAATCGAGCCGGCAAACGGTACTGGTGCTTTTTGCTATTGCATTGGTCATTCTGATCATTGCAGGTATAAATTTCACCAATTTCAGTACGGCGCTGACACCTATGCGGGTGAAAAGTATTAATACGCAGAAGGTATTGGGTAGTTCGGACGGTGTACTGCGCTTTTCTCTGTTGATGGAGGCTGTTTGTATCAGTGTGGTTGCTTATTTACTGGCCTTGTGGATGGTCTATATGGCTGGCAATGGCCCGATAGCGAAGTTGGTGGATGCAGATATGTCTTTGGCCGCTCATCCGTTGTTACTTTCCGTAACGACTTTGATCGCATTGCTGACTGGACTGTTGGCAGGCTTGTATCCTTCTTATTATATGACTTCTTTTTCTCCGGCATTGGTGCTGAAAGGAAGTTTCGGTTTGTCACCGAAAGGGCGAAGATTGCGTAATGTGCTTATCAGCGTACAGTTTATTGCTTCTTTTGCATTGATCATCGGTTCGATGTTTATGTATTTGCAGAATCATTTTATGCAAAGTAGTCCGCTGGGCTATGATAAGGATGAAGTGATCGTAACGAATCTGACGGCTCCTGTTTTGAAAAGTTCGGATGCTTTCAGCAGCCGATTGAAATCTTTTTCGGGTATAGAGGATGTCACTTATGGCGAGTTTATGCTGTCCAGCCAGGATCAGTATATGGAGTGGGGACGCGAATTGAATGGCGAGACCATCCAGTTCCAGTGCATGCCGGTAGATCCGTCGTTTCTTAAGGTTATGAATATATCTGTGATCGAAGGAAGGGATTTCCGTGAGGAGGATGCATTAACGACCGACGGGGTTTATATCTTTAACGAGAGGGCAAAAAAACTATATGATATGACTCTGGGAGATAAGATATATGGAGCTGAGATAGCTGGTTTTATTCCGGATATAAAGTTCGCTTCGTTCCGTACAGAGGTGACTCCTATGGCTTTTTATGTACGTGGTAAAGGATATAGCGGCGGTGCTGCGTATGCTTATATTAAGGTAAAGGCTGGTTCCGACCTACCGGCAGCAATGAGTCATGTAAAGAATGTATTGAGTGAGATTCATCCGGATTATCCATTCGATGTGAAGTTTTTCGACCAGGTATTAAATACTTTGTATGAGAAAGAGGAGAGTCTGAGTTCATTGATTACACTATTTAGTCTGATCGCGGTGTTTATTTCGATGGTCGGGGTGTTCGGCCTGGTGGTATTCGACAGTCAGTACAAAAAGAAGGAGATCGGTATACGGAAAGTAATGGGCTCGACTACCACCGAGATCCTCGTCATGTTTAATAAAACATACATATATATATTATGTATCTGTTTTATTTTGGCTGCTCCGGTTGCTTTTTATGCAATCAATAAATGGTTGGAGAATTTTATGTACAAGACACCTGTTTATTGGTGGGTGTTTATTCTTGCTTTCCTCTTGGTTTCCCTGATTACGATCATTACGGTGACTTTCCAGAATTGGCGGGCGGCCAGTGAGAATCCGGTGTTCAGTATCAAGAGTGAGTGATATGATAATGGTATCAGGATTATAAAGAAATAAAATACGGTTATGAAAACTATTATTAGAAACCTGTTAGGTATTGTCCGCCGGTTTAAGATGGCGACCCTATTGAATGTAATGGGACTGAGTATTGCCTTTGCTGCCTTTATAATCCTGATGATCCAGTTGCAATATGATTGGGGATTCGACCGGTATCAGAAGAATGCGGAGCGTATCTTCCGGGTAGGTCTTTATTTTCCGGAGTCCGGAAATAACGTTGTATTGGCTCGTCCGTTTGCAGAAGCCTTTACCCTTTCTTCCCCGCATATAGAGAAAGGGGCTTTGCTTTTCTCCTGGGGAAGCCAGTTGACATTGAAAGTGGAGAAAGGGAATGAGGAGGTAAGCTTCTGGTGCCCGGTTAATGCTATAACTCCGGAATATGCGGATGTCTTTAGTTTTGATATGATTGAGGGAAGTGCCGGGAGTATTGATAATCCGGGTACGGTATTGATATCGGAAAGCGAGGCTCAGAAGTTCTTCCAGGATGGCCAGGCTGTCGGAAAACAATTAACAGGGGATAATATGTCGTTCACGGTAGGAGGGGTATATAAGGACTTTCCCAGAAATTCGGTTGTGCAGAATGCTGTGTACAGGCGGATCGGGCAGAAAGAAAATATTGATAATTGGTGGAACCGTGGTTATCAGTTATATGTTTTACTGGATGATCCGAAGGCTGCCGGCCAGATAATAACCGATTTTAAAGCAGGTTTGGACAGAGAGGATTATAACTGGGAGATGTGCGACATACGGCTGACGGAGTTGCAGGATATTTATTATGAAGCAGACTCGCTATTCGACTCCCTAAAGGATAAGGGCAATCGCAATTTGGTGTTGGTTTTGTTCACGGTTGCTATATTGATCGTCTTGATTGCCGGGATCAATTTTACGAATTTCAGCAATGCGCTGGTACCGATGCGCATCCGTAGTATCAATACTCAAAAGGTATTAGGAGGGTCGGATAAGGTATTACGTTATGCCATGCTGGTGGAGGCGGTAGTGATTTGCCTGCTCTCTTTTGTTATTTCACTGTTTATTGTCAGGGGAATGGCGAATACCTGGCTGGCAAACATGATAAACTCCGATATGGCTTTGGCTGCCAATATTCCTCTATTAATACTAACCGGTGTTTTAGCCATAATCGTAGGGCTTTTGGCCGGACTATATCCGGCCTGGCGAATTACCTCTTTTCCTCCGGCTTTAGTATTGAAAGGTTCATACGGCCTGACGCCTTCGGGGAAGAGGTTAAGGAGCCTTCTCGTTTCCTTTCAGTTTATTATCTCCTTTGCTTTGATTATAACTGCCTTGTTTATTTATTTGCAGAATCGTTATATGGTTGCTTCCTCTTTAGGTTTCGATAAGGATCAGATCGCTATAATCGAATTAAACAGGACTCTGATGAATAATACGGGCACATTGGAAAATCGGCTAAAGAATGAATCGAACATACAGGATGTGTCTTTTGCCCAGGATTTATTGTCAGGCGGGGATGAATTTATGACATACGGGCGTGGATACAGGGATAATGATCTGACATTTAAATTATTCACTGTCTCCCCGAATTTCCTTCAAATAATGAATATTCCGGTTATATCCGGGCGTGATTTTCTTCGGGAGGATGCGAATACGGCGGGCGGATCTTACATTTTTAATGAAACGGCCCGGTTACAATATGATCTTGTTTCAGGTGAGTATATTACGGGAAATGCTTATGTCGACGTACCGCCTGCGGTGATTGCCGGTTTTATCGATGATATAAAATATGCTTCTTTTCGCACGAATGTGGCTCCGATGGCTTTTTATGTTCCGGCCGCGAAGGATCTCCATCCGAGGTATGCGTATATAAAAATAAAAAACGGGGCTGATATCCGGAAAACTATTGCTTCTATCGGCCAGGTATTGACTTCGATAGATAAGGATTTTCCGGTAGAAATAACGTTTTATGATACGATACTAAACAATCTTTATAAACGGGAGTTGAGTATAGGCTGGTTGATCTCGCTTTTTAGTTTGGTTGCTGTATTTATATCTATTGTGGGTGTTTTGGGGTTGGTTATTTTTGAAAGTGAATATAAGCGGAAAGAAATAGCTTTACGGAAAGTACATGGGGCTACTACTTCCCAGATATTGGTCATGTTCAATAAAGCCTATTTGCGTATTCTTGTCCTATGTTTTATCCTGGCAACACCTGTCGCTTATTATGCGATGAAGCAGTGGCTGACTTATTTTGCCTATAAGATACCATTGTATTGGTGGGTATATGTCCTTGCTTTTATCGTGGTTTCTATAATCACTCTTCTGGCTGTTACTTTCCAGAATTGGAATACGGCTAGTGAAAATCCGGCAGAAAGTATAAAAATAGAATAACTGATATGCAACGTTCCATAAATTATTACGTTTCTATTGATAGAGTTGTTTTGACGGACAACCTTAAATCGGAATAATAATTTGGGTGTATATGAAAACTATTTTAAGGAACTTCATCAGCGTACTTCGCCGTTTCAAGATGGCGACACTTCTGAACGTATTAGGGTTAAGCATTGCTTTTACCGCCTTTATGGTGATAATGATGCAGGTGAATTATGACAACACATTCGACTCCTGCCAGCCGGAGGCCAATTCGATCTATCGGATGGATATGGATTTCCAGGGGAGTATGAGTGCGGTTATCAGCCGTCCGTTTGCAAGGGGATTTACGGAATCTTCTCCGCATGTGAAAGCCGGTATGATCATGTCTTCCTGGAACTCCGAGTTGTTTTATAGCGTGGAGCAGGGAGGAGAAAGACAAAATTTCAAAGATCCTGTTGTAAATACGACATCCGGGATTACCCGTGTCTTCCATTTTGATATGGTGGAAGGAAATGAGACAGCGCTTGATCAACCGGAAACAGTTATAATCCCTGAAAGCATGGCACGTCGCCTGTTCGGAAATGAATCGGCCATAGGTAAACGGCTGATGAGCGCAGAATCTGAAAATACGCTGGCTACGATCAGCGGTGTCTTTAAAGACTTCCCCCGTAACTCGTCTGTCCGGAATATTATTTACCGGCAAATGTCCGATAAAGAAAATTACAATGAGTATGGTAACCAGAATTATTTCTTTTTCTTCCGTCTGGACGATCCTTCCAACATGGAAGTTGTTAAGGATAACTTCAAAAAGAATTTCGATGCCTCCCAGCAATTCGGGAAAGATTTCAAGTGGGAGAAAGACGGCATCGAGCTGTGTTTAACACCACTGCCTAAGTTGCATTTCCTGACGAATGTTTCTTTCGACTCCATGCCGAAAGCCAGCCGGCAGACAATGCATGTGCTGTTTGCAATCGCTTTTGTCATCCTATTGATTGCCGGTATCAACTTTACTAATTTCAGTACTGCTTTGACTCCGATGCGTATCAAGAGTATCAATACACAGAAAGTATTGGGAAGTCCTGATAGCGTGCTCCGGACTAGCTTGTTGGCGGAAGCTGTCATTGTAAGTATCGTGGCTTATATTATTTCGTTGGGTTTGCTGTTTGTTGCCGGACATACTTTTGTTGCATCCCTGGTAGATGCCGATATGTCTTTTTCGGTGCAGTCGGGTCTTATCATCACTACGGCTGTTATTGCGGTGGCGGTAGGCGTATTGGCTGGTATCTATCCCGCCTGTTACATCACATCTTTCCCGCCGGCGTTGGTTTTGAAAGGCTGTTTCGGCTTGTCACCGAAGGGGCGCGTGCTTCGAAGCGCGCTGGTAAGTATCCAGTTTGTCGCTTCATTTATCCTGATTATCAGTTCTCTGTTCATGTATCTGCAGAACCGGTATATGCAAAATACTCCTCTGGGATACGATAAGGACGAACTGATCGTGATTGAATTGAACAGTAAAGTCAATAAAAACCAGAGCGTCCTGACCAGCGAGGTGAAGTCGTTTTCCGGAATAGAAGATATCACTTATGCGGAACAGGTTCTGTCCAGCCGTGACTTTTATATGGGATGGGGACGTATATATAAAGACCAGGATATCAATTTCCAGTGCATCCCTGTTTCTCCTTCTTTCCTGCGTGTGATGGGAATCGAGGTGACAGATGGCCGTGATTTCCGTCCCGAAGATGATTTGAAAGAGAACGGTTGCTATATTTTTAATGAGAAAGCCCGGGAGATGTATAATCTGGAACTGGGAGAGAAGATCGATGGCGATGAGATTATCGGTTTTATTTCGAACGTCAAATTCGCATCTTTCCGTAATGAAGTATCCCCGATGACTTTTTACGTATGGGGTAAATACAGATGGGGACAGGAGGTCGACAGTAAATATTATGCAGCCGCTTACGTAAAAGTGAAGGCGGGCAGCGATTTGCGGGCTGCCATGAAACATGTGCAAGCCTGTTTAACCAAGATAGATCCGATTTATCCTTTCAAAACGACCTTCTATGATGAGATCCTGCAGCAGACCTATGAAAGGGAATTGAAGATCAGTAACCTGATCACCTTGTTCAGTGTTATTGCGATCTTTATCTCCATTGTCGGTGTATTCGGCCTGGTTGTATTCGAGAGTGAGTACCGCCGGAAAGAGGTGGCTGTCCGTAAAGTATTGGGATCGTCTACTTCCCAGATATTGTTCATGTTCAATAAAGGCTATCTGATTATACTTGCCGCTTGTTTTGTCTTAGCCGCGCCGGTCGCTTTCTATGGCATGTACCGCTGGCTGGAAAACTTTGCTTACCGCACTCCGATGTACTGGTGGGTATTCTTGCTCTCTTTTATCATCATATCGGCCATTACTTTTATAACTGTTACATTCCAGAACTGGCATGTAGCAAACTCTAATCCGGTAGATAGCATGAAGACGGAATAAAAAGCTTCTATATATTTTGGTATCAATGTCTAATAATTATACATGAGTGTCTAATTATTAGACATTGTTATTTTATATGATTTATGTAAATGCTTGATATATAGTTGAATGTATTTTTGGCATGTATTTTGGATGGTAAAAGGAAAATACAAATAATATGAAAACGATATTAAGAAACTTTCTGAGTGTGTTGCGGCGTTTCAAGATGGCGACTTTTCTGAATGTAGCCGGGTTGGCTGTCGCTTTTGCTGCTTTCATCGTTATTTTGATACAGGTCAACTATGAACGTAGTTTTGATCGTTGCCATCCGACTGCCGATCGGGTATATCGCCTTGAATTAACCCAGACAGGAACTTTTGGATTGATCCTGCCCCGTGCTTTTGTAGAGTCGGTTATCCAGTCGTCGCCCCATATCGAAGCGGGTAGTTTGATCTATCCCTATAACCCTGCGGTCTATTTTTCTGTTGTGGAGAACGGACAGAAGATCGGTTACCGGGAGTTGGTACAAACTTGTCATCCGGATATAGCCAGAGTTTTCGATTTCCCGATTATTGAAGGGGACCGTGATTGCCTGAATGATCCGGAAAAAGTGATCCTGCCTGAGAGCATAGCCCGTAAGATGTTCGGTAACCAGCCGGCTGTGGGAAAAGCACTTCATGCGGAAGAAAGTGTACAGACAAAAGATAACCGTGAATTTACGATAGGAGCGGTCTATAAGGATTTCCCAGGTAATACTCAGATGCGTAACCTGATCTATACAGCTATCGGTGAAACCTATCAACGGGATAATTTCGGAGCTAGTAATTATGTTTGCTATCTGTTACTGGATAATCCTGAATCGGCACAGACCGTAGTGGATAACTTCAATGCCAACTTTGACTTCTCCAAAGTAGATAAGGGGGAGGATGTACGTATCAAACTGACTCCGTTGACAAGTATCTATTATATGAATGAGAGCCAGGACGGAACGATCTTCCGGAGTGGGAATAAGGAGGTGACCATGTTGCTGTTCTTCATCGCTTTATTGATTATCATTGTTGCTGCTATCAACTTTACGAACTTCAGTACATCACTGACACCGATGCGTATCAAGAGTATCAATACCCAGAAAGTATTGGGTAGCCCGGATGTCGTATTGCGTCGTGCCCTGCTGGCGGAAGCTGCCATCATCAGTATGGTCTCCTGGCTGTTGAGCCTATTCGTTGTGTGGATATTGGGACGTACGGAAGCCTTGCCTTTCGTGGAGGCAAACCTGGCAATAATAAACAACCTGCCCGTTATATTACTGACCGGCGTTGTAGCTTTGTTTACCGGGATCATTGCCGGGTTGTATCCGTCATGGTATGTAACCTCTTTCCCGCCGGCATTGGTATTGAAAGGAAGTTTCGGACTTTCACCTTCCGGGCGCAAATTGCGTACGGTTCTGATAAGTGTTCAGTTTATCGTTTCCATCCTGTTGATCATCGGCGCCAGCTTTGTCCGCCTTCAAAACAATTATATGCGTGGATATTCTTTGGGATTCGATAAAGATCAGATCGCTATTGTCCGTTTGAGCGGAGAGATATATAATAAGTCGCACGAGACGTATGTGAACCGTTTGAAAGAATATTCGGGAATCGAAGATGTGGCTTTTGCCATGGAAAAAGTAGGTTCTAAGGATGGTTACAGCACCAATGGCGGTTATGTAAAGGAAAAAGAGTTCCAGTTCTTCATGATCCCTGTATCAGAGAATTTCCTGCGTGTCATGGGTATTCCGGTCGAGGAAGGGCGCGATTTTTCGCCTGCAGACAAACTGTCGGAAGATTTTGTGTATATTTTTAACCATGCGGCTAAGATGGAAATGAACATGGAAGCCGGTGATCAGATAACATCGTGGGTAACCGGTCGTATTGTGGGCCTGACCGGCGATGTGAAGTTTACTTCGCTCCGTAACGGAGAAAATAATATCGCTTTTGTGACAGGAAAGATACCTTATCCTATGACTGTTTCTTATATCCGCTTGAAAGCCGGAACGGATATACGCGGTGCCGTCTCCCATATCCGTAATACGATGGCTGATATAGACCCGTCTTATCCGTATGATATCGAATTTTATGATGAGATATTTAACGAGTTATATCATAAGGAAGAGAATCTGCGCAGCCTGATCACGGTATTTAGTATACTGGCCATTATTATATCGCTTGTAGGTGTCTTTGGATTGGTTGTATTCGAAACCCAATACCGCCGGAAAGAGATTGGGATCCGTAAAGTACACGGTGCGACGAATATGGAGATATTGGAGATGTTGAACCGCTCGTATATTTATATTGTCATGATTTGTTTCGCACTGGCTGTTCCGGTTGGCTACTATGGCATAAAGAAGTGGTTGGAAAGTTTTGCCTATAAAACACCGATATATTGGTGGGTTTATTTACTTGCACTGGCGATTGTATTGGTTATAACTATTGGTACAGTTACATTCCAGAGTTGGCGGGCAGCCAATGCAAACCCGGTAAACAGTTTAAAGTCCGAATAAGAAACCGATCCCCAACATATAATGGCTAACGATCGGGTGAAGGTATAAAACAAAAAAGGATACTCATTATGAGTATCCTTTATACTGATATATATTAAAATAATGTCAGTCGATTAGTTTCTGGGAAGTGCTTCTTTTACTACCATTGCACGGCCTGCATATTCTGCTCCGTTCAATTCGTTGATAGCTTTCTGTGCTTCAGCATTGTCCGGCATTTCAACAAAAGCAAAACCTTTTGATCTTCTTGTGTCACGGTCGATGATTAATTTAACAGAATCAACTGTTCCATACTCTTCCATAACTTCTTTTAAATCTGATTCCCTAACGTTATAGCTAAGGTTTCCAACATACATGTTCATAAATATAAAAATAAAAAATTAATAATAACGGCAACAGATGGTCAATATGCTTTCAAACCTCTTGTTGTTCGTGGCACAAAGGAACGGAAACTATTTGGATAATGCACCATGGTTCTCCATTATTATTTAATAAATATATCTTTTTTGTGAAATAAGGGCATTAATTAATGGAATATGGACTGTTGTTATCGAACCCGGTTCCGTTTTATCCAAGTTTCTTTTGGATTTGTTCCTTCTTCTCTTTTAAACAATCGGCTTGCTGTAAGAGCGGATTGGGCGGAACTTTGTAATATTGCACTGGAATAAACAAAATAAAAACGGAATGAATAACCTTGAACGATCCAGGCACAGAAAGCCTGTCCTGAGCACTTTGATATTGTTACTCTCAATTGTGGCAATGAGTGCACAAACGAGTAAACTGCACCTGGTTGCAGCTAATGATTGCGGTGTGGACGATAAGCAGCCGTTTCTGGTAAAAGGTGACAATTATACGATGCCTGACAGGATAAACGGAAGTCCCGAAGCAAAGACATGCAACTTCGGTGGAACTATCATCTATGCTTTCGACCGGATGGATATACAAGCCGATTATCAGTTGGAAATCGTTTATCTGGCTGATAGCGAACGTCACCAACGGATCGTCGCTGATGGAAACGAGGTACAGGCACCTGTTGTTCTCGAAGCCGGAAAAGAACAGCGGTATAAGATCGATCTGCCGAAGAAAGCGTTTGCGTATGGCCAGTTGGTACTGATATTTGAAGTACTGAAAGGGCCGAATGCTATTGTGTCGGAGTTGAATCTCTATTCATCCAACCCGAAGAAACCGCTCCCGTTCGAAGGCGAACAAAAACAGGCGTTGATAAATACCCGTACTTATCAGATAGATACGGAGGTAGATGCGGAAAAGCATTTGCCTGTCTATGCGGCAATACCATCCAGTGTACCGGGTGTGTACGATCCGGTACTTTCGTTAAACGGAACATGGTTGTTCAATCCGGCACCGGAAGCAGACTTTTATACCCGTAAAGCGGATGATAGCTGGAGTCCGGTCGTGGTACCCGGACAATGGTCGATGCAAGGATTTAAAGTAGACTCAGCCGGCTTTGGCGGTTACCAGAAAACATTTATCTTGCCCGCAGATTGGAATGGTAAGCAAGTGAAGTTACGTTTCGATGGTGTATCCAGCGAATGTATGGTCTGGTTGAATGGGAAAGAGATAGGCTCTCATATAGGAGGTATGACCGCGTTTGAATTGGATGCTACACAGGCTTTGCAGCCGGGCGAAAACAGTTTGACACTGAAAGTCCGTAGCGAATCCCTGGCTGATATGCTGGGAAGCCTGACGCAGTATGCCGCTCACCAGATAGGTGGAATTACCCGGAAGGTGACTCTTTTAGCCGTACCGGATGTACATATTTCAGATTTGCGTATTGTGACCGATCTGGACGACCGGTATGAAGATGCAGAACTGAAAGTTTATCTGGCTGTAACCAATGCCGGAAAAGAAACAGAGAAGAACATAGCTGCACGTCTGTCGATAACCGGACTACCCATTGTTTTGGATCAGGAGATACCCGTGCTGGCTCCGGGAGAAACCTGGACGGGATGGTTGACCGGGAAAGTGAATAATCCTAGGAAATGGGATAACGAACATCCTTATTTATATTCGATGAAAATAGAGTTGGGTATCGATGGCATTACAACAGAACAGATAGGAAAACGTTTTGGCTTCCGCGAAGTGGAAGTGAAAGGTAATCAACTACTGGTGAACGGAAAGGCCGTTAAATTAAGAGGTGTTTGCCGTCATGAAGCTCATCCGCTGACCGGGCGTGTACTGACTCCTGAACTGACACGGAAAGATGTGGAACTCTACCGCGATGCCAATTGTAACTTTATCCGTACCTCACATTATCCTCCTTGCGAAGAACTCCTGGAGTATTGCGACGAACTGGGCATGTTTGTAGAGGTGGAGGCCCCGGTTTGCTGGATCGGACACCATGCGAACGAGAACTGGAAGACACTCGATTATCAGGATAGTAAATATTATCCGTATGTATTACAGGCCAATATGGAGACAATCCAGTTTTACCGTAACCATCCGTCTGTTATTTTCTGGTCGATGGCCAACGAGTCTTATTGGAACCGGGAGTTTGCCCAGGTAGAGGTGTATGTAAGAAAGGCCGATCCGACCCGTCCGCACACATTCCACGATCAGGCATACGGCGGTTTTAATAATCAGGGAAGTACGGCTCCGATTGCCAATATCCATTATCCGGGACCGAATGGGTATAAGGTTGCCGCTAAGAGCGAACGCCCGATGGTGTATGGTGAATACTGCCACTTGAATGTATATAACCGGAGTGAATTGGTGACAGATCCCGGTGTGCGCAGCGACTGGGCACTGGCATTGTCACCGACATGGGACATGATGTATAAGACAGCCGGTGTGCTGGGTGGTTCCATCTGGTCGGGAATCGACGATATCTTCCAGATGCCGAACGGGGATGCAGTCGGTTATGGCCCGTGGGGACCGATCGATGGTTGGCGACGTCCCAAACCGGAATATTATGATATGAAAAAGATATACAGCCCGGTTCGTGTACATACGGAAAAGTTATCTCCGGCCGGTGAACTGATTGTCGATTTGGAAAACCGGTATACTTATACCGATTTCAATGAGTTGCAGATTAACTGGAAGTACGGGGTGGAACAAGGTGTCTCCTTTGCTTCGATTCCTCCCGGACAACTTGGGCGAATACAAATTCCGATAGAGAATCCGGCCGAGGCAAACGAACTTTATCTCTCGTTTACCGATCCGCGTGGTTTCGTAGTCGATGAATATATTATTCCGGTGGGTAAACAGGTGCAAAACGAGTTACCTGAATTATTGCCGGTAACCACTCAGTTGAAGAAAAGTGCCGGTAAATATTCTATTACCGGTAAGAATTTTACCTGCGAGGTGAGCCGAACAACCGGACAGATCCTTTCTTTGAAACGCGGCAAACAGGAAATACTGAGCGGTGGTCCGTGGTTAATGGCTCTGCCATTGAATGGTGGTGGTTGTTATCCGAATCATAATGCCAATACTCCTTTGTTTAACGATATTTGTACGGAATGGAAAGTGGTCGAGACAGATGCGAAAAAAGTAGCAGATGATGTCGTTGTTTCCGTAAAAGGCAGCTATAAAGAATTTGAAGGTAGCTATACCCTGCATATAAATGCCAGTGGAAAGATTGCCGTAACGTATTCGTTCAATGCATTGGCAGACGTTAATCCCCGGCAATGGGGACTGGTTTTTGAGGCTCCTATTTCTTTTAATAAGACTTTCTGGCGACGTGATGGGCTGTGGAGTGTATATCCGGAAGACCACATCAGTCGTCCGGTAGGGGAGGCCGACCTGTTTTATTCAGGACTGCCGTCGCATATCGATCCGAGAGTAGAGCCGGCCTGGTCGTGGAGTATGGATTATAATGAGCTGGGAAGTAACGACTTCCGTTCTACCCGCAGGAATATATGGTATGCCGGCCTTGTCTCCCCGGACGGAAATAAGGTGACTATTATTTCCGATGGACAGCAACACTGGCGTTCATGGTTAGAAAAAGACCGTATCCGTTTCCTTGTTGCCGATTTTGTAACCGCCGGTAACGAAATGTTCCTGGACAGTTATTATGCCCCTTTCAGGAAACCCTTGAAAACGGGAGATAGGATTGAAGGAACGATAAGACTGCATGTGGAGTGATTATTGATTAATCACGAATTACGATCAAATTGTCATTTTGTCAATAATCCCCTGATTTCTAGGCTCTGTACGTGAGCGTGGAGGTTAGGGGTTTGTTATATCCGTCTGAGCCGGAGTTAAGAAATAGCGTGTTGAGCCTGTTTATTATTTTATAGTGACATTTGGTAAGAGGGTAAAGAGATCATTGTAATGATTGTCGGATGTGCGATAGTTAAGATAGGTAATCGATTTCGATCTGTCAGTCGGAAAATGACTGTTCGGTCAGAGCTTCCAGCATGCTAATTAGATGATTTTGTTGTTTCGGGAGGCTGTTTTTCGTGGTTCAAACCTTTTTGGGCGGAGTGTTAAAAAAATGATTGCAATGATTTGCTGATTTTATTGTGATAAGTGTCGGGAGTTATTGCAATGGTTTACTCAAACTATTGTGATGATTAAAAAAATGATTGTGATGAATTTGGGGAAAGAATAAAATAGAGTAGGAAAAAGACCATATATAGATCTGAAATACCTCATCGAAGGAGATTTGCTGTTGTCTAAAATTATAAAATTAGGACTTTATGAAAGATAAAAGCGGCTTTTTATTGTCTTTTTGTAATCTGAGGTGAATAACTTTTATCCCCAGCAATTGTTATATCTTTGTTTTTTCTTTAAAAATTGAAATAGTATGAAAAACAAAGTGTTTTATGAAGAAATGAAGCGACAGGAGCAGGAAAAACGTTCTCTGGGCAACGAGAGTACGGCCGACTTGTACCGGGCTGTGCGAAACCATTTCAAAAGCTTCAATGGCGGTCGGAAACTCTCGCTGAAAGCGGTTACCCCTACTATGGTACATAATTTTCAGGACTGGTTACGTAAGAAAGGGCTGCGAGTGAATAGTGTAAACAGTTATCTCAGCAATTTTCGTGCGATGTATAACCGCGCCTGCTTGGGGTGGAAAGGGCGACCGAGCGAGTCGCCCTTTGCGGGTATCTGTTTAAAACGGGAGGATACGCAAAAGCGGGCTGTGCCGGTCGACGTGATCAAAAATATCGCTTCGTTGGATTTGAAGGATGAGCCGGAGAAACAGCAGGCTGCCGATGTGGCGTTGTTTTCTTTTATGGCTTGCGGTATGCCTTTTGTGGATATCGTACATCTGACGCAGGATAATCTGATAGAAGGTGGTAAAGTGCTGTCTTACCGCCGTCAGAAAACGAATGTGCTAATCCAGATGGAAGTTTCTCCAGGTATGCAGTTGCTGGTCGACCGTTACAGCCGTCCCGATACACCGTATCTTTTTCCTATTTTGCCGGAAGGTGCCTCGCACGAACAGTATAAGTACTGTCTTGCGACCGAAAATCGTTACTTGGATCAGATTCGTATCGAACTGGGATTGGTGGATCCGTTAACTACTTATGTATTCCGTCATGCATGGGCTTCTGAAGCTTATCACCGCGGGATACCGATTGCTATTATTAGCCAAGCTCTCGGACATTCTTCTGAAAAAATGACGAGTATTTATCTTACTGCTTTTGATGCTGATAAGGTAGGAGAGGCTAATAGCTTAGTAACCAAAGGAATAGAGAATATACTCCGAGCGTGAGAGATTACCTTATTTATGTAATAAGGTAAAATATCCTTTTTTCGTCTCATTCACAGACTTTTAGATCATGTCTAAATAGAAAAATGTGATAAAAGACTCTACAAACATAGAAAGAATGAGAATGAAAAACAAGGGGTTCTTATTCTTTTGATAAAATAAACATATTTATTTAACATAAATTTACCAAATAGCCTGTTTTTAACTAATCCGATGGGTATTTTCCTTTGGCGATATATAAAACGGGGTGGGGTTGCCATCTCTTTAATATCCATTGGAAAAAAAACGTTTTCATTGCTGTTTGTTTTTTCCCGGAAAGACCTTTAAAAAGACTTCAATCCTCTCTTATTTGTGACCTGAAATGATAAAATACCTCCTCTAAAGAAGTTGTTTTTTGTGTCGATGCCTTATTACATAAATAAGGGTAAAGAAAATAAGAAACAATGATAATTAAACCGAGTGTTAGAATGCATGATATGAAACAACGAAAATCCAGAAGGATAGTAAAAACTGTACTTTGTGTGTTTTTACTTTGTAGCTTGTTAGTGCCGGGAGTAAATGCTCAGATAACTAGATCTTATACGAAAGCGGAATCGTTTCTGTACTCTTTTGTTGAAGAGAAGGATTTGTTTCTGGTCGATTATGGTGATAATGCCTATTATCTTCAGCGTATGAATGAATCGCTGACAGCTTCACGGGACCAATTGCTTCGAAACACTTATCACCTGTTGATTGTAGCTCATGTAAATTCATATAATTATACGGATGATGCAGTGGTGAATGAAGCATCCCTCCGTGCCAGTCGAATACGGGCCTATCTTAGGTCGAAGCTGAATATACCGCATGAATGTGTCGCTTTCTATATTGACCGTAGTGGCGACTATATCGATCAGGTTCATGTTTATCAGGTTCATGCTCCGTTACCGTGGTTTGCCAATCAGGAGATAAGTTGTAGCGAAAGCCGTTATCCGAATGCCGTAGCTGATGCTGTTAAACGTTATGGGGCTGTACCTTATGTAGATATGTTTTCGCGGGGTAGTTCAGGTGGCTATGAACGTGAAATTTATGTGATAACCGATCCGTTATTCGATCGTTCCGAGTTGGATGATTATCGGCTGGCAACTGTAGAAACGGGACGGATCATAACAGCAGAACGTCAGGTACAGAAGCAAATGATCCGGCAAGATCTGCCGGAGGAAGAATTTATGGAGGAAGAAGCAGCACCGATAGTTGTAAAACGAAAGTCTGCCTCTGCGAAACAGTCGTTACCTAAACGGAAGAAACCGGTATCGGGTTTGATGGAACAGGGACTGGCCATAAAAACAAATCTGCTTCCCTGGGCAACGATAGCTCCTTCTATGTTATTGGGAGTAGGTGACGAACAGATTGTTACCGGGGCATTTATGCCGAACCTGGAGGTGGAATATTATTTTGGCAGACGTTGGTCGGTGGCGCTGGCCGGTATGTATGCCGATTTTGCATATAAAGATAAAACGAAAGATCATTGGGCGATATCGTCTGTTACTCTCTCTCCAAAGGTCTGGCCGTTAGCAGTCGATGAATATCGTTGGTTGAATACCGGGTTATTTTTCCAATATGGGGATTTCGATGTAAGAGGAGATCTGATCAGTAAGGCTTCGGATAATCTGTATGGTCGTACGGGGCGGTTTATCTCGTTGGGTGCGTCGGTGGGCTGTCTGATTCCGCTTGGTGCCGGTTTTTGTACGGAAGCGAGCTTGTCTGCCGGTTACCGCTCAGTTTATGATGGCAAGAAATATCGTTATGATAATGTAGATGCAAAAAACTATCTGGAAACGCGCTTCTCGTCTACAGGTTTTATGCTTGGCTTCAATATTAGTTTAGTGTATCGTTTTCAAATCAGATAAAGGGAAAGCTAAGATGAAAAAACAGCAATATATACAATGTATAGAAGTCGTAGCGATCGTATGTACAGCCTTTTTGACGGCTTGTACATACCGTCTGACCGACGAGGACTGGGCGAAGAATGGAAAAATCCGCTTGCTATTGAACTGGCAGGATAAAGATCATCCGTCTGTTATGACTTATTATTTTTATAAAGACGGTGCCGATCGTCCGATCATTCGCCAGGGACAATCATCGGGGTATGAAGGGACGTTGCCATCAGGTAATTATGAAGTGGTGGTTTGTACGGCTGAAGATAAAAGTGTGTTGCTTGAGATGGATAATGGGTATGCAGGTGCACGTGGAATAGCCCGTCAGGTATCTGCCATGAAATCATCGGATATACAGGTGGCTCAACCCGGTTATTTGTATGGTACGGGAGATGAACTGTCTGACATTGGAGGATTCAGGGCGGTAACAAAGGAATTGTTTCCGGTGAACCTGGTAAGAACATTGGAGCTTAATATTAAAATAACAGGTGGGGGAGAAGACCGGATAGAGAATTTGACAGGCCTGCTCACCGGGATTTCATCCGAAATCCATATTCCTACCGGAAAATTGCTATTTGAGAAGTCGGCTTCCATGGCTTTTGGAACACAGCCGAATGCAATAGGAATTTACAGTTCTTCCCTTAACCTGTTTGGAGCCTCCGGATTTAATAAAGGCAGTTATACTGACATCGATCTCTATTTGACGTTGAAAACATCTGATGGAAAGGAAATTACTTCGTTTGCGAATATTACGGAAGCGATTAACGATGCTTTTGAAGCAACACTGGCTGTTCGTATTGTTCTCGATCTCGAAATAGCATACGACGAGATTAATGGCATGGTCGTTACCAACATTGGCTGGAAGGAAGGGACAGGCGAAGTCGATGCTCCCGGTAATTGATATGTAATAAAGAATATATATAATGTATAGGGGAATGGATTTTAAATATGGAATGTTGCATAGTATGATGTTGCTTTACCTGTTGGGTGGGGCGGCGGGATGCTCGGATGACAATAACTCCGGACAGGTGGATGTTAACCAGCCTGAAAGTGAAAAAGAGCTGATACTTCATTCTTATGCTGAAAACTTCTCAGGGGAGGTATCGGTCTATCCGGATTCCGTATTTTTTGTCAAAGGGAATGAATCAGGGAAATATCAGGAGGTTTGGAAAGCATATATAGGAAAGAATGGTAGTACTACCCTTACGGCACCAAAGTATTATCCGGCTGATAACAGCCTTATTTATCTCCGCGGATTTGTACCGGAAGGAAGATTGGCCGATCGTATGACTGTTACTTATCCAATGGACGGACAGCAGGATATTATGGTGACTGAAGAACAACATGGTTGTCTGACCGATATGTTTTGGCAGGATACGAAATCCTTTGAGTTCGTGCATTTGCTGACGCAGCTTCGTTTCAGGTTGCGTCTCGACGAAAAAGGGATGACCGACGGCTGGAAGCTACGTACGGTAGTTATAGACGGCGTAAAGCAGAAAGTCACCTTGTCTCTGGCTGATAAGTCTTTGTTGTTCAGTGGAGACAGTAATCGGATAATGGCAGTGAACCGCCCCCGGGATATGTTTCAAAAGCTCGATACAGCCTGGACGGAGATACCGGAAACGGTTATGGTTCAGCCGGGAGTTCCTCTTAGTTTGACAATCATGCTGCAAGACAGCCTGGAAGACCAGAGACATTATAGACAATTGCCGATTGTGTTTCGTGAAGAAAATAACCGTTCTGCACCCGGAACTTCTTATCTCTTGTCTGTCACGATCCGAACAGACGGGACTACCTCCTTATCAACTTCGGTAGTGGAGTGGAAAAAGGGGAATAACGGAATTGGCGTTATAGATTGAATGGAACAAACTAGTATTAATTATTATAACAAAAAGTATGAAAAAAGTATCTCTGTATGTAGCCTTTTTGGCTACTTTACTATCTGCTTGTTCTTCTAACGATGGGGTGCCGGATAGCTACGAGTCTGCAGAAATCAAGGTGGGTGCTACTGTTAGCGAAGCTGTCACCAAAGCGCCGGTAACTACAGGTGACAAATTTACTGCTGCTATCACTGCTTTTGAAAGTTCGGCTTATCCTGTCTGGACTGCTCAGCCGGCCTGGCAAAACACAATTACGTTGACTGCTAGTCAGGAGAGTTCCGGGAATTGGGTTCCGTTGGATAATTCGAAAGTATATCCGAATGGGGGAAATGTGTATATGGCTGCTTGGCATCCCAACATCCCATCTGAGAATGGTATCGTACAGTTTAATAAAACTGGTACGGAAGATGTGATGTATGGCGGGATCGTATATGGTAGCAAGCAAACCCCTATCTCTTCTCCTTTTACTTTCGGTCATAAGCTGACGCAACTTAATTTCCGTGTGCAGGCAACAGCCGAATTTTTACGTAATAACATCGATAAAGCCATCTCGAAAATAGAAATCATCGACGGGCAGTACCCTTCTTCGATGACGATTGCTGACGGAAAGATCGTTTATGAGGACAAATCGGTAAAACCTGAGGTTCCGGGGATTGCCCAATATGTGTTGACCTCCAATCTGGAAGCAGTAGGCTCTCCATTGATGATCGGTTCGATGGATGCTCTGAAAATTAAAGTGTATTACACTGACGGAAACAGTAGCAACGAGATTACAATAAATAATGTGTCTGATGGCAAAACTCCACTGGATGTGAAAAAAGGCTATGCCCATTCGATCAACCTGATATTTCAGGGCAGAGATGAGATTGTGATTGTGGCAACCGGTTCTGTCAGTGACTGGAAAACCGGAGAAAGCGGTAACGGTACGATAACAAATTGATTATAGTATATAATTTATAAATACCTGTTTTTATGAAAACAAACAATTATTTGATAATGGGCTTACTTGCCACTTTTTCGTTGGCAAGTTGCAGTAATGATGAAACAGAAGCCGGTACATCGGCAAGTGCGGCTATCGAGGTCAGTGCCGGATTGGCCGATGCTGAAACAAAAGCAGTAATTAACTCCGGATACGATAAGAAGCTGGATGTAATGTTTGGTTATCTGCAAGGCAATGGGAACAGTTTTACGAACTGGTATGATGGAACTCGTATGGCCGGTGAAGGCAACCAGCTCGTTACTTTCGGCGAAGAAACATTGACGTATGCTTCTTATGCAAGTACGCAGACGAAAATGGTCGGTATATATCCGCGTCCGGTAGTAAATGGAAATGTCTCTTCTCCGATCGCTTACACTATCGACGGGGATATGGATCTGATGGCTACCGAATGTCAGACTGCCGATAAGGATAATCCATTTAAGCCTTTTATTTTCAATCATAAACTAACCCAACTACAGATCAAATGTGTGGGATCGACGGAAGCGATCAAGTCATGGGGCGATATTAAATCGGTAAAGGTGAATGATCAGCCTGTTAATCTTAAGCTGAACGTGCTTCCGGCCAATGTTGAGACGACTCTGGAAATCAACGGTAGTGTATCGAAGCAGTCATTGTCTTTTTTCAACTGTCCGTCGAAGATTGTAACGGCAAAAGAAGAAAATCCTGTGATCGGTTATTGCATGATCTATCCGGAAGAAAATCTGGGTACTCCTTCTTTACCGATTACGCTGGATGTGCTGACTGCCTACGATGGAACCAATCCTGATAATCCCCGTCAGATGAATACTGCTAAAAAGATTACAATCAACAATATCCGTGAAGGAGTGAAGGAAGGATATGCCCACCTTATCACTTTGATCTTTTCGTCGGACGGTGAGATTGTAATTGAAGCCGATATTGCTCCGTGGAGTCCGGGAAGCAGTACGAGTACGGTAGTCAAACCGGGTAACTGATATTGAAACTTTCAAATAAATAGTAGGAGATGAAAAATATATATCCGGCCTTTTTATTGTTGGCTGTCTTGTCTGTGTCGCAGGGGTGTTCGGATGATCCCGCTCATGAGGATCTGTCGAAAGCCTTGCATCTGGAAGGGACGATCGGTACTTCCACCCGTGCGGTGATCAACTCCGGCTATGAAAAGGATCTGGATGTTTGTTTTGCCCGTAGCGACCAGGGGAGTTTATGGCACCAACTGTCGGCTGTGCGAATAGGTGGAATAGGACGGACTCCTATTGTTTTTACCGAGCCTCAGTTTTATCCCGACGACGACCGGGAAGTCCGGTTAAACGGATATTATCCCGGTTTCGGATGGACGGGAAACGTACAGGAACAGCCAATTTATACGATAACCGACGGTTCGACGGATTTGATGGCAACAGGTTTGCTTTGCGGATCGTATTCGAAACCGGTTACGACCTGCATGTTTCGTCATTTACTGACGCAGTTGAAATTTGTTTGTTTCAGCGACCAGCCGGATATGTGGGGAGCGATTACGAAGATAGAAGTACAGGATATTCATCGACAACAGACGTTTACTTTGTCTGATAAAATACCCGTTTTGTCTCCAGTGGAAAGTTCGGCGACATTTTCGCTATCCTCTATTTGTACAAGCGAAGACAAGAGATTGGAGCTATATAGCGGTTCACCCGGTTCAATCCCGGAATCATTGGTTGTGCAAGACAGTATTCTGGTTCCTACGCAGGAAGCAGGAACCGAACGCTATCCGCTGATTTTGCATATTACGACTCAAAAGGGAGGGATTGGGATAGAGAAACCGGGTGGTTACCAACATACGGCAGCTCTTGTAGTAAAAAATGCGGATACCGGTGAAAGTGGCGTGCAAGCCGGATTTTCGCACCGGGTGGAGATGTCTTTTACCAATAGCGAAATAGAAATAGTAGCCGTCTCGGTAGAACCCTGGACTGCGGTTGAAATAGATGAACCTATTCCACTTTAAAGGCAGAATATTAATTAACAGGATCCCATTAGAGATCCACCTAATAAAAACAAAGATGAAAAAAGAATTGACTTGGGTGGCCATGACCACCTTTTTAATGGCAGCAACCAGTTGCTCGCAAAGTGAGATCGATAACCCGGTAGATCAGCCGGTCAGCAAGCCTGTGACATTAGGCGTAAATGTCGGAGTAAACAAAACGAAAGCGGCCGTAACCGGAACTGCGATTACGTATGATGACAAAAATTATGCAAAAACGGCTTACGGCATCGGTATTGTTGTCACTAATGCTGAAGTATCCGGTTATTATGCGGCAACAACGGCGAATTTTCAGATCGGTTATGACTACACGGCTCCGGGTTATGATATTTGCTTTATGGGAGATGCTGCCGGTTCGGGTTGGAAGGCTATAGAGGTGGCTACATTTCCAACTAGTAGTACTACAGAAAAAGTAAAACCTTTTTATCTGGACAAGAACCCCGGAAAGATTTTTGCCTATTATCCTTATGATAAAGCAGCAAGTAGCGGCCGTAAGAAGGCGACTATTGCTGACGGAGCGGTTACTTATCCGGTTGCAGTTTCTGCTACAACTGCAACTCCGATAGATGGATCGGTTGCTAATGCCGCCAAATCGTTTGCTACATCCTGGGCGGATAATAAGACCAAGAATCCGGTGAATATATCGACTGACGAAATCGATTATTTGTATTTCAGACCGGATGATGGTTATGGACGTTTGGTAAACAATGGTTCCAATCCGGGTGCCGATGGTGTTGTTACGGCTCCTGCCAGTCCGAATAACACGGATGAAACGAATCCGGGCAATAGCATCGCATTGTCGATGAAGCATGCGCTTTCTATGGTGACATTCCGTTTGTACGATAAGGATCTGGTAGCGAAAGCTCCCACAGGGACAACTCCGAATGCTTCGACATTAGGTTCGGTTGCCTCTTTCAAAATCTCGAATGTAACACCGGGTAGCGGTGTATTCAAAGTAGGCGATGCAACAATGAAAATAAGTAATGACGATGCGACAGCAACGGATGTTATCAATACGGAGACTGCTACAGGAGAGGATCTTACCCGTACATTGAAAGATTATTATCTGATCAGAGCGCGTGCAACCGGTTCTAAAGATCCGTTCGGAACTGCGGAAAAGGCGTCAAAACTTACTTACTTGTACACTGCTCCGGAGGTAGATGGTCGTGCTGCGGCCAACTATATCAGTACATTGGTTTATCCGATCGCAGATCTGGCAGAAAATTCGGTAAAAGTGGAGTTCCAGATTGCTGAGCCGAGTTCAAGTAATACATTCCCGTTGGAAGCTATTTTACCTGTACCTACGGATGCTGATGGTAATAGCGGTTGGTTACCCAATAAAAACTACATCTATACTTTCAGTGTGTCTAAAAAAGGCCTGAGCGTTGTCGATGTGAAGGTTGCAGATTGGGAATCGGTTGAAATAGATGAAGTAATCGATTTATAATAGCTGAATGAATACGGTTAAGCAATTATTTAAAAGGGGGATGGTCTTTTCTCTGCTTTCGGCGATCTGTTGGTCATGCAGCATGCCGGAGGTGGAGGAGGGGCCGGACTCCTCCTCCGGTAATCCTTCCGGAGCAAAGGAGGTAAAGATGCAGGTTAATCTGGGTTTTGTCGGGACAGAGGTTACCAGCCGTGCTATCTATGACGGTGTGGGAACTTCGGGTGTAAACAATATCGGTAAGGTTTATGTGTCGCTGGCTTCTTTTGCCGATGGCAAATATGCGACTTATGCAAATAGCAGTGTGTCGGCAACCTATACGGCTGCCGAAAAAGAAGGAGGTACGTCGGGAGAATTAACCTGGAAGGCCGACAAGGATATTTACTTGAATAACAACAAAGCGGTCGTTTTCGGTTATGCGCCTTTAGAAGGATCGGATGCGTTGTCGGGAGCTCCTTCGATAACAGATTCGGATGTGACGGTGGCAGGTCTGGTGATAAAAGCCAGTCAGACTTTCGATGCGACCGATGTGAAACGTAACACCTGTGACCAAACAGATTATTTGTTTTCAACGAATTCGAGCGTTCGGGCTACTCCGGTGCAGGATACGGTTAGTAAAGCCGACAGGCAGACTACCTTATATATGCATCATGCATTGGCAAAAGTGTCGTTTAAAGTGAGGAAAGGAAAAGGGCAACCGGCGGTAGATGACAATGACTTTGTCAAAAAAATAAAGTTGTTTTCTACGGCAAAGGATTTTCCGCAAGGTTCGGGAATGACGATGAGTCTGGTAAACGGAGCATTGAGTGGTGGAACGCCTACCGATACCTTGTTTTTCCTGGCTGAAACAGGGAAAGGCAAGCAGTTGGCTGTGTATGATGAAACGGACGGTTTCAAAAACGTCGCTCAACAGGTATACGGACTGGTTGCTCCTCTGACAAAGGAGGAGAAGGTTATGGCAATGGAACTTGTTATCGGCCCCAACGATGCAACAACCGACAAAGATCGTATTTACAAAACGGGTAATGCGCAGACGAAACTGAAAGTGAACTGGGAACGGGGAAAAGAATACATATATACTGTAACGATTGCCGATCAGGTGTTGGATGTAAACCTCGTACAAATTGTTGATTTTGAATCCGGAGGAGAAGAAGATTTCCCGGTCGATTAAGTAAAATAATGAATGAAAGGGAAAATGATGAGAGCAAATAAAAAAATAAAGAGAACTGGCCTGGCTGTTGTCCTATTGGCTGCGCTGTGTGGATGCAACTCTGTTGAGATAGATACGGGAGGAACAACCGATCCGATGGGTGGTGCTACCGGTATCCCGCTAAGTGTCAATATGAATTTCAGTGGTGCAACCATCGCGACAAAGTCTGTTTACGACAAAGTCGGCAATGGAGCCGGCCAACTGGGGGCTGTCGGGGTATTGGTAGCGGCTAAAAACAACTCCGGCGAATTTGTGGCTTATACAACAAAGGAAAAGGATTCGTATAAGCAATATAATATAAATATAGCAGATACGGATACCACCTGGAAGGCGGCAGATCAGATTTATCTGAATAACAATAACGGGGCTGTATATGCCTGGGCTCCCGTAGCGGGCGATAATGCATTATCATCTACTCCGGTTATAGCCACCGATAAATTGACAGCGACGGGAGTGACCGTGGTAGCCGCTCAGACTTTCGATGTCGTGAGCCAGTCGGCTTGCAGTCAGACAGACTATTTATATGCTACAAAATCAGCTACGGATGCAGCTCAACAAACTGTTAATAAAACGGACTTCAAAGCTAATTTATTTATGCATCATGCCTTGGCTAAGGTGAGTTTTAAAATCATGAAAGGGAAAAATGACCCGGCTCCGGATGAGAACGATTATGTAAAGCAGATCGAACTGACCAGTAAAAGCAGTCGTTTTTTGACAGCTTCAGGTGGGACGATGCAGCTCACGAACGGAACTTTGGAGGGTACATCGACTGTTGCTAAGCTGACAATGTCGGCTGTTGCCGGAAAAGCGGCTCAGGCGGTTAAGTATGCAGATAATTATGATGGTATAACTGCCCAGGCTTACGGTTTGGTAGCCCCTCTGCCATCGGCCGATAATGATTTGAGCGTGAAGGTGACACTCGGTTCGAATGATGCGAAAACGGAGAAAGACAGGTCGTATCAGACCAAAAACGACGATGAGGTAACTTTCCAATGGGAGAAAGGGAAAGAATATACATATACAATTAATATATCGGATGTTGCGCTGGAAATCGTTTCTGTAAAAATTGTGGATTTCGGCACCGGAGGAACAACAAACTTACCGGTTCAGTAAGTTGCATTCCGTTCAGGGCAGGCGGGGAGCGATACCCTTCCTGTTCACAAATAAAAAAGAAGAAAATAATATGAAATATCTGGTAAACATATCTGTCGGGATTGTAGCATTATACGTCTTGTCCGGGTGTTCGGTGATGGAGACTGATGTCCTGGAACCGAATAAGGAGGAGCGAGTACCGTTGGCTGTGAATAACGTCGGGGTGTCGACCAAAAGCATTTATACCGGTATCGGGACCGGGATGAATGAATTGCAGCGTATTGGTGTGGTGGTGACAAATTCTTCCGGTGATTATTATGATGATACGAATCAAACCCAGTTGTTTTATTATAACGGATCGACATGGGGTATGAAGAAAGACACGCTTTTCCTGGCTGACAGGAGCGGAACTGTGTATACCGCTTCCGTCCCTTCCGATAGTGAATCGTTTAATGTCTCCCTGACAGCAGGAATGCCGGTTTTGAGTGGTACGATATCAGCCAGTCAGACCTGTACGCCACCTACAGACGATACAACACCGCTTTCGGACGTCAGCCAGTATGATTATTTGTATGGAGTAGAGCCGGGTAGTGCAAGTAATCGTCCGTCTGTTTCGCATAAGCAGAATACGGTTTCATTGGAGATGCGCCATTTTCTGGCAAAAGTGAGTTTCAGGTTTATGAAGGCAAATGGCCAACCGGTACCGGATGCAAATGATTATGTGAAAAAGGTTATTCTGAAATCTACGGATGCCCCTTTCTTTCTGGCAGGTGGCACTTATAGCTTTAATTTAGGGAACGGAGAGGTGAGCGGTAGTTCTTCCTTGTCCGGCGAGTTGACGTTTACTACGAAAACACCTCCTTCTGATTTACGGCAGGTGGATGTTTATACTGCCGATTATGCCGGTTTGGCGGCTAAAATGTTCGGACTGGTAGCTCCTGTATCGGAGGTGAAAGGAACGATCAGCGTCTTGTTGGGGGCAAAGGAGAATACAACCAACGATCGTATTTACCTGGCGGAGGTTTCGACTTTCACCTGGAAATCGGGTAACCATTATATCTATACCCTTCAGGTGACCGATGCGGGCTTGCAGATAAGTAAACCACAGGTAGTGGGATGGGAAGAAACGACATATACCAAACCTATCCAGCCTGACGGTGTAACTCCCAACTGACTGTAAACGAATAAGAAAGAAACGAAGAACAAAAAATAATAAAACTATAGTAATATGAAACAGATCATTTATAACGTATGTACCGTTCTGGCCGTTTGTTTGTCGGGGTGTTCTATGATAGAGACGGATGAGGCAGATAATGGCGGAGCTCTGGTTGCTTTGGGGGTAACGAATGCCAGCCTGGAAACAAAGAGTGTATATACGGATGTTAGCGCCGGAACGACCGATAACATACTGAATAAAATAGGAGTAGGGGTAACAAGGGAAAATAATGCTTCCTGGTATGATACAAACGCTGTCAAGCAATTGTTTACAGCAAAATCCGGAACTCCTGTAACCTGGGCAGCAGAGGGTGATCCTCTCTATTTGAATGATACCGAAGGAACCGTTTATGCCTGGGCGCCATCTACCCAAGAGGCTACATTGACTGCCGGTTCTGCCCCCAAACTGGCCGGTGTGACATTTGCGGCTGCACAAACCTTCGATTTTACGGACCAGGGGGGAGTAACAGACTGGAATACGAGCGAGACGGATTATCTTTATTCCGATCCCGTTACCAAGATCAATAAAAATAACTCATCGGCAGCGTTAAATATGAAACATGCTTTATCGAAAGTCAGTTTCCGCGTGATGAAAGCAAAAGGATTTCCGGCTCCGGGCGATCGTGATTATGTGAAAGAGGTGAAACTGACGTTTAAAGCGGATGGGGGTAAAACCGGCTTTACCGGAAAAGGGGATATCGCACTGAATACCGGTGATCTGACGGCTAGCGATGAAGGTCGTCTGGCGACAGTTACACTCACCCCTAAAGAAATTACTGCCTGCAGGCAAGTGGCAGCTTATGAGGAAACCGGTTCCAATGCCGATTTCACATCGGTTCTTCCTCATGCTTTTGCATTGGTTGCTCCCTTTGGTTCGGCTGATAAGGGAAAGTTGGATGTCTCAGTCAAAGTCGGTACGAAAGATGACGCAACCTATGATCGTACATTTACCACAACCACGGCTACGGATTTAAACTGGGTGAAAGGCAACCATTACATTTATACAGTCTTGCTGACAGAAAAGGCGTTGACTATTTCAAGTGTTACACTTGTTGGGTGGACAGATAACCTGAAAGACCCGGTAGCTGCCGAATAATGCATAGAAAATAAGAATGAAAATGAAACATATAGGCAAGTGGATTATTTTACTTTTTTCCGGGTTGATTTCCTGCACGGCAGGCGATGTAGTGGAATCGACCGGGCAGGAAAATGAATATGTGGAGCTCCATGTACAGACACCTGCTGTGGGTACCAGGGTAGATACCCGTGCCTCGGAGGAGAACCTGCCTGTCGGAGTAACGGTCCGTGTCGCTGCCTATCAACGCCAGCCCGGTGCGTTAACTGTTCCGGTCGATTATTCTGTTACAGCCCCGACTGCACAGGCTACTTATGTGGTAAATGCGGATGGCACATTAACACAGTGCACGGTGGATGCCAACGGCAAAAAAACGGACGGTACGCCGGAATTATTCTATGTGTATAAAGGTACTTATGACTTCTATGCTATTTCGCCTGCCCGTCCGCTGACATTGGATGGATCAAAGTATCAGATAAAAGGGCTGTCGAGGAATGAAGATGTGATGATCTCCATAGGGACAGGAATGTCGGTAACCGTATCGAATGCTACCGTTACACTGGAAACATTCGTGCGTAAATGTGCACGGGTTATATTTAAAGTAATACCGGCGGCAACTACGAAGATCGGATTGAAAAAATTAACGGCAAAGTCGGTTGAATTGAGTTCTATGTCGGCCGGGAGTGGTTCGATAGTACTTGGAAAGACGGAAGCAATAACACCGACGGCAGCGTCTACAGTTAATTTCTCCAACTTTATCGCAGTCCCTTCTGCGGATGATCCGAAAAAACTGGGACTAACCCAGGCTACTAATCTTATACTGCCCAAAAGCAAAGCATCGATAGGAGTAAAGGTGACACTCGATTATCAGGATGAAAATGATACAGCCATTAAAGAAAAAACATTACAGGCCACGCTGGATGCAATGGCTTTTGAAGCTGGCCAGTCGTATATTGTTTCGTTGACAGTCGACAATAACTCTTCAGCTTTGAACTGGACGATATCGGACTGGAACGCGAAAGTGGAGGAAACGGATGATAATATGGGAGGCGCAATAAAATAACGAATCATTAGAAAACGAAGAATAAATGGATAATAAGGTAAATTTAATATGGGGTGCCGCATTGGCAATGTTGACGGTCGGATGTTCTTCTATGCAAACGACTTCCCTGGAAAATAGAGATACGATTCCGGATAAACAGGCTCCACTGGTGCGTAAACAGATTGTTGCGCAGGTACAGGTAGATGCAGAAACTGTATACAGGCAGATGATCGAATTTTTTCGGGTACCGGAAAAGACAGATACAGTATCTGTAATGGAAGAAATTATCCGTTCGGAAGTACGCAGGCTGGATACGTCTCTCTCCTTTAAGCCGGGAAGTGCTGAATTAATAACCTCCTATGGACAGAACAGTAAGGAACTGACCCGGCTATGCGATGATCTGAATGCGCTTTTGGCAGACGGGAATATTACGTTGCAATCGATTGAAGTTACAGGATATTCATCTCCTGATGGCAATACTTTAAAGAATGAGGAACTGGCTACGGGAAGGGCTTTACGTCTGTGCCGCTATTTAGGCAAAGAAATACGTTTACCGGACAATGCATTTATTGTCAGACAGTCGCTGGAAGACTGGGATGGTCTGAAACAAGCAATGATAGAGGCTCGTAAACCTTATGCGGTAAGGGTTATGGCGATTTTAGACAGCTTGTCTGAGCCGGATGTTCGCCGGAAAACTTTACGTGGGTTGGACAAAGGGAAGATTTGGAAAGATATGGAAAATACCTTGTTTGCCGGCTTACGCCGGATACAGGTGGATTTAGTTTATCAGGTAACGGAAACAGGTCTGGTTTCTCCAGGAGAAAACCCTACAACCGATATCGACTTCGCTCATTTGTTGACTGTTTTTCAACAAGATCCTGAACGGCTGACTCTCGATGATTTATTGAAGGTGGCTTTGGCTTTCCGTTCCGGAACGGAGCAATACAGAGAAGTGTATGAACTGGCCGCTTATCGTTTCCCTGATTGTGAAATTGCACAACTGAATGCCGGTGCAGCAGCCTTGAGTATGGGTGATACGGTAGCAGCGCGCTATTTTCTTGACCGTGTAAAGAACAATCCGAAAGCATGGATCAATTTAGGTATTCTTTCATTGATGGAAAACGATCCGGCAAATGCGGCGGATTGGTTTAAGAAGGCAATGCCTGAACGTCCCCGTCAGGCACGTCTGTGCCTGGGTGTCTTGGATGGATTGAAAGGTAACTGGTAAAACTGTTTGTCTGGCTATAAAAATGGAAAATATATGAATATGAAACTTCTTTTATTTGCTTTCGTCCTGCTCTTATTCTCCGGGTGCTCCGGGGAAGAGATGGAAAATGGGGAACATGCGGCCGGTTTGAAAGATGTAAAAGTGAACTTAACCTTTGCAATATCTGATGGCGATTCGCTGGTTACCCGCAGTATCGATTTTATGCCTGAAGGTAAAAAGAGCATGGCATCTGATACGGTGAGTGTTCTGACAAGGGCTTTGTCGGTGGATGAAAACCTGATAAGTACGTTGTGGATAGGACAGTATGATCTTTCCGGAAATTTACTGGTTGCTCAATATCTGACAGATATCACCGGAAATCAGGTTAATTTCCAGTTGAAAGAATCACCTGCATGTTCTCTACGTTTTGTCGCTAACGCCGGTGATTTGGGCAAAATAGATAAACTAACTGATTTTAATGTGAAAAAAGTAACCTATACTGTCGGTAATACATGCCCTATGTTCGGATATCTGGATAATCAATATGTATCTGTTTCATATAGTCCTTCCGTAACGATGAAACGTATATTGGCACATATACAGTTGGTTTATAAAATAGATGCAGGTTTTTCTTTTACCGTTAAGAGCGTATCGATTAAAAGTATCCCGGTTCAGATGCAATGTGTAGAGCCTGACGGACAAATTAGTGGTATGACTTACCAGAATATAAGTGGGACTGTTTCACAGAGTGGCGCTACGGTAGACTGGTATATTCCGGAAAATAAAGCGGGGGTAATTAAAAACGGAGAGGCCGGCTTTGCTACTACCGATCGCGGGAAATGTGGTGGTACGACTGTTCCGAATGCTACTTATATTGAAATAGAGGGAGATGCGACCGTTAAAGGAGTCACTTATACAGGTGTTGCTTTCCGTATGTATCCCGGAAATGATATAAACGATTATATGATAAAACGTAACTCTCCTTATAAAGTAAATCTGACATTGAGCGGAATCGATTTTTCTGATTCCCGTGTGTCGGTGTCGGTTCCTGATATTACGACTCCTAAGGCTATTGATGCAGCTAAAAATTCAGCAACCTCTATTCAGGTCACAGCTCGTCCCGGAGCAGATTGGTCGATCACGTTACCTGCCTGGTTGTCGGCATTGGTAGATGGAAATACGACGGGTGCCGGCGGTACGGTGAAGTATACCGGTCCGGCTTCTGTAGGGTTTACGGCGATAACTGCAAATCCGAGCTCTGCAGCGCGTAGCCAGGAATTTTCTTTTTCCGGAAAAACGGCTACCATCACTCAGAATGGTTCCGTTTTGAATGTATCTACTACTTCAATGAGTCTGGAGGCAAAAGCTACATCCGGTAATGTCGGTACTTTTACCGCAACAAAGGGGCTATCGTGGAACCTTACAAAAAACATGGATTGGCTGACGGTGAATCCTGTTTCCGGCACAGAAAATGCAACAGGGACTGCTCAGGCTATAACGTATAGTGCATCGCTTAATACAGGAAATGCTGCTCGTAGCGGGACGATTACGGTAAAGGCCGGTGATGGTCAGGGAACACTTTCAAAAACTATAAACGTGACTCAGGCGGCCTCTGTTTATACGGGTATTGCCGCTACGGTAGAACTGGCTTCGGCAGGAGAGACTAAGGCCTTTTTGTCAGGAACGGAAGGGTTGGCGTGGAAGGTGACTATTGCGTCTAATAATGGATTAACGATTTCACCAACAAGTGGGAAATTTCCTACTCAATTGTCAATCGGTGCAACGAAAAATCCCGGAACGGCAAAGCGTCTGGCTTCTATAACGGTAACGATACCGGATAAAAATTATTCTCAGGTGGTTGCGGTATCACAGTATGGAACACCGCCGGCAGGAAGTACTAATGGGACTATACAACTTGCTCTGGTAAGTACAAGTAAAAATTTGTCGTGGTATGATGCTGTATCTTATTGTGATGGATTGGTCTCTGAAAATTTTGATGATTGGCGTTTACCGGATGATAGTGAGGCTGGGTTACTGTTTGGGTCATTTGGAGCTAATTATGGATCTGTAAATACAAGTAGTATATGGACTGCAAGAACTAATGGCGATAGAGCTCATCGTTACTCAGCTTCTGCCTCGGGAAATAAATGGAGTTGGACAGGTAAAAGTGGTTCATATTATGTACGTTGCATTCGAACTGTTAAGTAGCTTGTGTTTTAATAAGAAAAATGATGGAACAAAAGAAATATATAGTAAATGGGTTGACTCTGTTTTTTGTAGCGACTTCCTTATTTTTATTAAGTTGTGATGATGGTACAGAATCTAAGTTGGCAGCAGAAATGAAAAATGTGAATGTTTGTTTTAATTTCACATTAGAGGGCGAAGTTACCCCTATAACACGTAGTGTGGCATTCACATCAAAAGAAGAGTTGGGATCTGACCCTTCTGAAATAACTACTGAAATATCAAAGATGGCAACCAAAGCGATGAGCGTCAATGAAAACTCGGTAAAAACTCTTTGGTTGGGTCAGTATGATGCTTCCGGTAATTTATTGATCTCTCATTATTTGAATGATGTAACAGGGAATACGGTCCAGGTTCAATTGAAAGAGTCTCCAAACTGTTCTCTTCGCTTTGTTGGAAATGTAGGGGATTTGGGAAAGATTGCGACGTTGACCGAATTCAATGAAACAAAGATAAATTATGTAACAGGAACGGGAGGTCTAACTACTTCGGCAGGTTTACCGGTAAACCTTAGTTGTGCGATATTCGCACAACTAGATAATCAATCTATATCAATAAATTATGAACAGACAATTCAATTAACGCGTATGGTGACAAAAATACAGTTGAATTATACGATAAAGTCCGGTTTCACATTTACGCTAAAGCAGCTGTATCTGCGTAGTGTTCCTACACAGATGCAATGTAATGAACCTACCGGCCAGGTACCAGGTGTGGCGTATCAGAGTTTTACAGTAACTCCTTCATCGGATGCCAGTGGAACAGTCGAATGGTATATGCCTGAAAACAAAGCGGGTATTATAGCCAGCGGAAAAGACGGCTATGCAGCTTCTATGCGTGATAAGAAAGGAAGTACAGTCTCTGTACCGAATGCTACTTATATCGAGCTTGTCGGGGATGCCACTGTAAATGGAACTACCTATAAGGATGTCTCTTTCCGTATTTATCCCGGTAACGGTATCAATGATTATAATCTGAAACGGAATACTCCTTATGTCGTGAATCTGACCTTGAGTGGTATTGACTTCTCTGATCCCCGTGTGTCGGTCACGGTTCCCGATATTGTAGCTCCGGCAGCTATAGATGCTGCGATTGACTCAACGACAACCCTACAGGTGACGACTCGTCCGGGGGTAGCTTGGGTAATCGCATTGCCAGACTGGTTGTCGGCAGTAGTGGATGGAAAAGAAAATGTGCCTTCAAGTGGAATCCTCAATTATAAAGGTCCGGCAGAAGTCTTGTTTAAAGCTGTTTCAGCCAATCCGGACGCGAAAGACAGAAAGATATCTTTTGATATAGATGTTAATGGAATTGACAAAAATATTGAGGTGATTCAAGAAGCATCAGTGTTTACTGCTGCCGGTACGATTACAAAAATAACTAAAGAGGTAAATAGTAGTGCTGTCGGTTCGGTAACTGCTACTGCCGGTTTAAAATGGACTGTATCCTCTGAAACAAATAATGGTATCACTGTGAGCCCCACTAGTGGCAGTGGTGATGCTGTACTTACGTTTACGGCGTCTGCTAATACCGGTGCAGAACGTTTAGATTCATTTACTGTATCGGTAGTAGGTGCGGATCCGGTTCGTAAAGTTACGGTAAAAGCCATTCAAGAGGCGGGAACTAATGTGGTCACTATAAATAATGCAATTGTTGAAAGTTTTAAAAAGAACGGGCCTCCCAATAGCAATTACCGTATATTTAATTATGACGGCGGATCATCTACCGAAATAACAGGCTCTGATTTGAACGGAAATTCTCAGACTCGTACGCTGACTAAGGAATACATAATTGAAGTCGAGAAGACCGAACGAGGATCAAGATGCGCTAATTATGCCGCTGCGGTTAGTTACTGTAAAAATAAAAGTGGAGGATGGCGTGTACCTACTTTAATCGAACTGCATGCTATGTATGAAAATCAGACTACATTAATGAAAAATGGAGTCGCGGCGTTCATGAATGACCATTACTGGAGTAGTTCGAATCATAGATTTGGAAATGAAAGATGCACAAAAAATTTTGCTAATGGATCCTACGACTATTGGAACATTATAAATACACTTCGGTATGTTCGCTGTGTCCGAGACAAAAACGATTAAAGCTTAAAGATTACTGAAAGGTTATCAAATATGTATTATATGTAATTGTAAATTAATTAGTTTGAGATGAAAGTAATATATTTGACTAAACTGTATCTGTCATTGGCATTAACATTAACCTGCTTTTTGTACATTGGTTGTACGGGCGATATGGAAAGAAATGTCGATAATGGGATTGGGTTGCGAGACGTAAATGTACGTTTTACTTTTTCTTTGGTTGGAGAAGTTTCTCCTGTGACGCGTAGTATTGCATTCACCTCGGGGGAAGATGAATTGGGTTCGTCTTCTTCAGATTCTATCCCTGAGGTTTTACCTGTTAAAACTAAAACCTCCGGTGTAGACGAAAGTACAGTAAAAACTCTTTGGCTTGGTCAGTATGATGCTTCGGGCAATTTGTTGATCGCTCATTATCTGACCGATATAACAGGAAACGAGGTTGAGATTCAGTTGAAAGAATCTCCCAATAGTTCCCTTCGTTTTGTGGGGAATGCAGGTGATTTGGGAAAGATTCCAACATTAACAGCATTCAATGATACAAAGATAAATTATGGAACAGGAGGTCTTACTACTTCGGCAGGTTTACCGGTAAACCAAAGCTGTGCGATATTCGCACAGCTTGATGATCAGTATATATCAATAAATTATAAACAGTCAGTAGCATTAACGCGTATGGTAACAAAAATACAGTTGAATTATACGATAAAGTCCGGTTTCACATTTACGCTAAAGCAGTTGTATCTGCGTAGTGTTCCTACACAGATGCAATGTAATGAACCTACCGGCCAGGTATCAGGTGTGGCGTATCAGAGTTTTATGGTAACTCCTTCATCGGATGCTAGTGGAACAGTCGAATGGTATATGCCTGAAAACAAAGCGGGTATTATAGCCAGCGGAAAAGACGGTTATGCAGCTTCTATGCGTGATAAGAAAGGAAGTACAGTCTCTGTACCGAATGCGACTTATATCGAATTGATAGGAGACGCGACAGTGAATGGAACGAGCTATAAGGATGTCTCTTTCCGGTTGTATCCGGGTAACGGAATGAATGATTATAACTTGAAGCGTAACACTCCTTATATTGTGAACCTGACACTGAGCGGGATCGACCTGTCTGATCCCCGTGTATCTGTGGTGGTGCCTGATATGGTGGCACCGGCTGATATGGATGCGGCTATCAATTCAACCAGTGATCTTCAAATAACTTTGCGTCCCGGAACAAATTGGTCGATTGTATTACCTGATTGGTTGTCAGTTTTAATTGACGGAAAAACAACAGAAGCCGGAAATACAGTCGATTCTAGTGGCCCTGCCCTTGTTACATTCAAAGCTGTTACAGCCAATCCTAACCCTGTAGTTCGCACCCTCCCGTTTACAATAGGGGATGATAAATTTAATCTGAACCAGGATGGCTCTTCCTTTTCTGTGGAACCTTTAAGCGTTGCGGATCTTTCAAATACCGGGGGGACTTTTAGTTCAATCATAACGGCAACAGCAGGTCTGCCGTGGACAATAACAGGTGGAGGTACCGGGTTTACTCCCAGTCAAACTTCAGGCTCCGGAACCGCAACTATAATCTATACTGCATCGAATAATTCCGGTAAAGCAGCCCGCACCGCATCTTATACAATTTCCGTGACAGGAGCTGATCCGTCTCGCACTGCTACCGTGGATTTAAGACAGGGAGTTGCTCAAGGCAAGATCTTATATGTAAAGGAAGCTGATAGAAGTGGGGCGTCATCCCTTAATTATCCAAAGGATTATGCGGATAAAATAGAAGTGAATACATCCTATTTGACAGGTCAAAGATTTCCTGCTTCAGAATCTTATTGTAATGGTTTAGGTAATGGTTGGAGGTTACCAACAATGATTGAACTTTGGACAATGTATAAATACAGAGAAGCATTAGGTATTGCGAGTCCAGGAGGAAAATTTTGGAGTAGTTCTATTGATAATAATACTGATATTTATCGTATGGGGGTAAATTTTTCCAATGGAGTTCAGGATTGGTATAATCATGTATCGGGAGGATCACAGTATCAAAACGTTCGGTGTGTCCGTACTGTCAATTAATTAGTAAGAAGTGTATGAAGAAAATGAATAAATTGTATATTTTATTAGCTTGTGTCTTTTCTTTATTATGCGGTTGTTCCGATGATATGGTAAAGGATCAGCTTTTAGGTTCAGGAATGAAGGATGTGGATGTTTGTTTTAATTTCACATTATCGGGTGAAGTGACTCCTGTAACACGTAGTGTGGCATTCACATCAGAAGAAGATGAAATGGGAACAATGTCTTCTGAGATAATCTCTGAAATAGCAGAAGTAGCAACCAAAGCGTCCGGTGTAGATGAAAGTTTAGTAAAAACTCTTTGGTTGGGTCAGTATGATGCTTCTGGGAATTTGTTGATATCTCATTATCTGACAGATGTAACAGGAAATGAAATCCAGGTCCAGCTGAAAGAGTCTCCTGATTGTTTCCTTCGCTTTGTCGGCAATGCCGGTAATTTGGGTAAGGTTGCAACATTAACAGCATTTAATGAAACAAAGATCGATTATACAACGGGAACCGGAGGTCTTACCACCTCAGAAGGTTTACCGGTAAACCTTAGCTGTGCGAACATCGCACAGCTAGATAATCAATCTATATCAATAAATTATAAACAGTCAGTAGTATTATCGCGTATGCTTACAAAAGTTCAGTTGAATTATACTATCAAATCCGGTTTTAGTTTTACTCCTAAACGCTTATCCTTATATGACGTTCCAACACAAATACAGTGTATGGAACCAGCCGGACAAGTAATAGGAACGGCCTATCAGGTATTTACTAAAACAATTCCGGCCGGTACTTCTGCTTCATTTAGCTGGTATATGCCTGAAAATATGGCAGGTGTTATTACTAATGGAAAAGACGGTTATGCTACTTCTGCACGTGAGAAAAGAGGAAGTTCTGCTTCTGTGCCGCATGCTACTTATATCGAGCTTGTCGGGGATGCCACTGTAAATGGAACTACTTATGCGGATGTTTCTTTTCGTATATATCCGGGTAATGATTTCAATGATTATAATCTGAAACGGAATACTCCTTATGTCGTGAATCTGACCTTGAGCGGAATTGATTTGTCCGATCCTCGCGTGTCGGTCACGGTTCCTGATATTGTGGCTCCGACTGATATAGATGCCGCGGTTAACTCGACAACAACCATTCAGGCTACCGCCCGTCCGGGAGCTGCGTGGACGATTACATTACCGGACTGGTTATCGGCATTAGTAGATGGGAAAACAAATGGTGCTGCGGGTGGAGCATTGAATTTTACCGGCCCTGCTCCGGTGAAGTTTACGGCAGTGACTGCAAATCCGAGTTCAACAGAACGTAGTCAAAGTTTTACAATAGCAGGAAAAAGCGTTACGGTAAAGCAAAAAGGTTCGGTTTTGTCGGCTACCTCTAAAAATAAGACGATAGGTCCTGAGGGTATTCCTCATTCGGACACCGAATATTCTTTTTCTGCCACAGAAGGTCTTTCATGGGCATTGTCTGAGGCTATCGACTGGTTGACTTTGACAGGTACTACTACCGGTGTAGTTTCAAATGCTACTACTACGCCGACAGTTTCTTATACGGTAACTGTAAATCCCAATGCCTCGACCCGAACGGGATATCTATTTGTAAAAGCCGGGAATGCTATAAGTGGAACGGACGCTGCTCTTGAAAAGCAGATTGCTGCCATAACGCAACAGCCCTCTAATATAACTGTGCCGGCTAATGGTGGAACAATACCGGCTGTGGGAGGGAACATTACTGTTTCTGGGATAACTGCAACTGAAGGGCTACAGTGGACTGTTACTAAAAAGTCCGGTTTTACAGATTTTTCTTTTTCTGGAATCGATGTAGCGAATGGAAAGTTTGTTGTAACAGCTAAGCAAAGTGCCACAGTTGCCCGGTCAGCAGTTTTTACACTTTCCGTAACAGGTGCTGAACCGGCTCGTACGTTCGATATTACGATCTCTCAACCTAAAAACGGTAATAATTATGTACCGGGAACAACCTCTTTGATGGTGAGTAAAGCACAGAGAGGAAATGGGTGGTATCGTGGGAATGGTAATGAGGCACGGCCTTATTGTAATAACTTATCGGATTTAGGATATAGTGATTGGAGATTACCATCAAAAAATGAGTTAATGGCTATCTACAATGGAAAAAGTGAAATAGGAAATGTCTCTTTATCCGGCAAATATTGGGCTGATAATGGTGATACCCCTCCTTGGGCTCCCTATGTAAATATGAATAATGGAGCGACAGGTAATAATAGTTGGAATGATAACAGTAATAATGTCTTGTGTGTTCGGGGTACTTATTAATATATGGGAGATATGGATAGAAATGTTCCTTGAACAGGAAGAATATTTCGCTGAATAATTTTATAAAAAACATAATTATTAAAACAGAATATATGAATAAGAACGATTTAGTAAACAAATTGACCGGAAAGTTGGGGATTCCTCAATATATTTCACGGAAATATGTAAATGCCTTTGAAGAAATTATTTCAGACGCATTGAAACAGGATGATGCAATAATGCTTCAGGGCTTTGGAACCTTTGAACCATGGAAACAGACCGAACGACAAGGGCGTAATCCTCGTACCGGTGAAACTTGTATGATAAAACCGCGTACGAGTGTGAAGTTTAGACCTGGAAAATTATTGTTGGAGAATTTAAATCCTTGATATACAAAGATAATTACAGTCCGGATATAGGGCTATTTATGTTACTATTCGATTAAAGAGGGGCTACAAAATGAGATTTTGTAGTGACCCTCTTTTTTATTTAAAATGAAACTAATCTTATTCTGCTTATGAAAAAAAGAAACAAGTTTGAGGCATTGTTTCCCAATGGAAAACTTCCTGATGTGGATGAATTTAATCGTAGTTTAGATGCCATGTCGGAAGACGGGAGAAAACGATTACGTGAGAAAATCTATAAGATTTCTTTTATAACCTGGTCGGTGTTGCCTGATTATCAGCGGAATTTTATAGAAGAAGTGATTATCCATGACCGACAGGCATATGCCGACTTTATGCAACAAAAAACCGTGATGGGCCATATCCGGTATACACTTCGCTATCCTACCTTGTTTATTCGAATGCTTCATCTGATAGAAGCGGTAGAGCGTACCGCAAAAACATCATTGAGTCGCCTGGCTATGTCTGTGGTAATCTGCTTCGACTTTTCCGAAAAAATTAAAACCTTGAGTGAAAAAATCAGTAAAGAAAAGACTACTCCTGAAGATGTATTGATATTATCAGGCAAAACAAAAATTAAGGATGACTACAACGGCTGATACTAAATAGTTTATAAAAGTTAAATAAAGCGTAAAACAGACCGTAGTGAAGAGTCGCTAAAAAGAGGTGTTTAAAGTATTTTAAGATTGTAATGCATTGCAGTATAGTGTTTTATCAGAAGAGATTATTGCGTTTTTAACATATCTGGTTGCCCATACCTTTGTATCGTTCCCCGGAAACAACTGCATAATCATTTAAAATTAAAGGTATGGCATTAAAATTCAGAAAGGTACAACGTAAGGTCCTGAGTGGCGACGACAAGGACAAAGTGAAAACCTATGCGGTAGCCAAATCATCGAGCTATTGCGATATGGAAAAATTGTGTGAATTGATATCCAGCCGTTCGGCGATGTCGAGTGCTGATGTGAAGGCAATTCTCGACTCACTAAACTGGGCGATGGGCTTGGAACTTCGTTCAGGAAGTATCGTGCAGGTGGGCGAATTCGGTAATTTTCGTTTTTCGCTTCGTTCAAAAGGTGCAGATACGGAAGATGCATTTAATGCTTCTATGATTAAAAAAGCTCGTATCGTGTTTACGCCGGGTGCAAGCCTGCGCTGGACGAGCGAACTTGCGAAGTTTGAAGAAGACGATGTGAAGGTCGTAGAGAAAAAAGAGGAAGAAAACGATCGTCCTGTTATCGAGTAATTAAAAGTGGAGAATTGAAAGTTGAAAATTAATTAGTTGGATAGGGGGAACGTATGAAAAAGAGACTGACAATTCAATTGGTAATGGCAATCCTGCTCGTATTGAGCGGGATTGTCCTTCTTTTCTCCGGTTTCTGGATAGCTCCGAAAGGAGAGATCCATAATAGTGTATTGGTGGCTTTTGGAGAAACTTGCACGTTTGCCGGAGCTTTGTTCGGAGTAGATTATTCGTATAAAATAAAATCGATTCAAGATGAAAAGAAAAATTAGCAGGGATTTTACCTGGGAAGAAATGGTATATAGCCGTGTGGCTGTGGAAAATGGTTTGCATAATATTCCTCCGATAGAGGCCGAGATTGCGATGAAGCATCTGGCAAAGCGTTTACTGCAACCGTTGCGGATAGCTTATGCACAGCCAATTGCAATAACGAGCGGTTATCGTAGTCCGGAAGTGAATAAGTTGGTGGGTGGCGTACCTTCGAGCCAACATGTTAAAGGGGAGGCAGCCGATTGTTATGTTCCTGATCCCGAGGTATTACTGAATGTGCTGCGTTTCTGTAAGCTGCCTTTCGACCAGGCGATTCTTTATAAACGGAAGAAGTTCCTGCATTTATCGCTTAAAGCCAGTGGGCGGAATCGTTATCAGATCATTATTAATAAATAGTAGGAGAAAGGAGTATGGTGGCAATAAACAGGTGGTTGATTGTTCCGGTTATTCTACTAATGGTTTTGTCGCCCGGTTGCAGTACCGGGCGGTATAGAGGATTACAGCGGAGAACAATTGTTGAGACGAACCTTGTCCATAGGGATAGTACATTTTTGCAAAACTTGTTTCAGATCTCACGTAATACGGCAATTGATATAGAACATACCGTTTTTGATACCTGTCACTTGGTTTCTGCTGTGCCTTTGGTGCGCTCTGTTACCCATATCGCTGTTCGTGAACAGGAAGAAAAGGAGGTTGAATCATCAGCCGTTGCAGGTTCGACTAGTAATGTCTGTTCGTTCGGTTCAGATGTTCTTCAGGAAAAGCAGGAAATAAATATATCTTTCGGTAAATGGATAGCCGGAGGAGTATTGGCCTTATTTATACTTTTTATACTGATACAATATAGACAAAATGTAAACCGATATCGACATAAGAAATAACAGGATGTTTTTAATGGCCTGAAAAACAAGATAGTCATTCGGTTGGAGGACTTCTTCGAAAGATTATCCATCTTTGGCCATTATTCGTCTATTTGTTATTCAGAATAAAAACTCTTATTTTGCACGTTAAATACGTATAAAACAATACCATGAGAAAACTTACCTTATTGTTAGCGGCTATAGGTTACGTGGCAGTAGCTTTTAGTCAATCGAATGTTACTTCAAAAGATTGGGGTACTAATGAATGTGCTGGAGTTTGGAAACTATCTGTTGGCAAACCTGAAAAGATCAACTTGTTGAGTGAGCTTAATAATACTCCGAAGAGGGAGGCTCTCCAACAAATGCCGGAAGGCGTTTTACCTATTTCTCCCTCAGATGTGAAGGTCGAACTGAGAGATGGAAAAACCTATATCAGCTTCCCGCTGGAAAAAGGGGAGAAGATATTCGGCCTGGGACTCCATTTTAAAACCGTTGAGCAACGCGGTCGTATCATGCGCCTGCATATGGACCATTATGGTGACAAGGATGACGGCCGTACCCATGCCCCGGTTCCTTTCTTTGTTTCTTCCCGCGGATACGGTGTGTTGATCAATTCAGCCCGTTATATCGATGTATGGGTGGGGACAGCCGTTCGTAAAGACAGCCCGAACGTACCCGAAGAAAAAGACCGTAATATGGATGCGGACTGGCCTTCACAACCCTATTCGGATAATATAGAGATATTGGTTCCCGCTACCGGTGTCGAAATGTTGCTTTTTGCCGGTCCGACCATGTTGGATGTCGTGCGCCGATATAATTTGTATAATGGAGGCGGTACGTTACCTCCGCGCTGGGGGCTGGGCTTCTGGCATCGTACCCCTACACTTTTCTCCGATAAGGATGTGAAGAACGAAGTCGCCGAGTTTGAAAAAAGAGGATTTCCCCTTTCCGTGATCGGCCTTGAACCGGGATGGCATTCAAAGGCTTATCCCTGTACCTACGAATGGGATAAAAGCCGTTTCCCGGATGCTTCCGGATTTGTAAAAGAAATGCTGGATAAAGGAATCGAACTGAACCTGTGGATGAACCCGTATGTATCCAAACACAGTGAAGTGTACGACAAGATCAAACCTTATACCGGATCGCATACCGTATGGCTGGGCGAGGTGCCCGATTATTCTATGCCGGAGGTACAACGCATCATGACCGGTCATTTCAAGAAACATCAGCTCGATATGGGTGTCAGCGGATATAAAATGGACGAGAACGACGGTTATGACTTCTGGCTCTGGCCCGACGTGGCAACTTTCCCTTCCGGAATCCCGGCCGAACAGTTACGTAACCTTTATGGTTCCCTGATGCAATATGCAACGACAAAGATGTACCGCGAACAGAACAAACGTACATACGGACAGGTTCGTGCTGCCAATGCCGGAACCAACTCATATCCCTATGTATTATATAACGACTATTACGATCATAAGGGTTTTATCACGGCATTGATAAACAGCTCTTTTATCGGCGTATTGTGGACGCCTGAGGTACGTTCGTCAAAAACATCCGAAGAATGGCTACGCCGTATGCAGACCGTTTGTTTTTCTCCTATCGCACAGTTGAATGCGTGGGCAGACGGAACCAAACCCTGGACATTCCCGGATGTAGAGAAAGAGATTAAAGAAATATCCCTGCTTCGTATCCGTCTGATTCCTTATTTATATTCGACTTTTGCCGATTACGCTTTCTACGGGACACCTCCCGTACGTGCCATGAACCTGGAAGACGGTTATGCAGTGGAAACAGTAACGGAACAGGGAAAGCTGGATGCAACGGAGAATCCTTATGCAATGGCTATACGTCGTGAAGTAAAAGATCAATTTATGGTGGGTGAAAATATTTTAGTTGCTCCGTTGTTTACCGGACAGAAGGAACGGAAAGTAATTCTTCCGAAAGGTAAATGGTATGATTTTTATACCGGAAAACTGGCAGGAGAGGGTGAAGTGATCACGGTGAAACCTACTGACTCAAACATACCGGTGTATGTAAAGGATGGCGGTATCATCCCGTTGTGGCCGGCTATGGCAAAATTCACCGACCAGAAATATCCGCTTGAAGTACGGCATTACGGGACGAAACCGGGTACTTATTTCCTTTACGATGATGATGGCAGTAGCTATGATTACGAGAAAGGAGCGTTTACCCGTATCGACCTGAACGTTACAGTCGACAAGAAAGGCCGTAAGAAAGGAAAAGCAATTGTTCCGAAAGGCAAACAAATCTGGTCGTTTAGCGAATATAACTTCCGGTTTATGACTGAATAAAGGTGAGTTTTTTTATGAGGCTCCGCCTCATGCCGCAGGCTCTCTTTTGCCGTCGGTTTTTAACCGACGGATAGATTAAATGCTCCGGCTTTGCCGGATTCCTTTGTGGGTTTTAACCCCTTTAGGCATATAATGGTAGCCCCTGCTTTAAAGGGGCTTAAGCCCACAAAGGAAGAGGCTTTGCCTCCTGTCTTTTATATCCGTCGGTTAAAAACCGACGGCAAAATAGAGCCTGCGGCACAAGGCGTTGCCTTGTAAAGAGAGATAGCTCACATCTGACAAATAGTGAATATTCACTCCGATAATAACGAAAACGAATATGAATAAAAAACTCTCTAAAGTAATCTTTTTTTTATTAGTAAATTTGTGTGTATCAGCCTTTGCACAGATACAAAACTCTCAATCTCTAAGCGGAACCTGGCAGTTCAGGCTCGATCCGGAAGACAAAGGATTGAAAGAAAACTGGCAGGGAATCTCTTTTACCGATCATATTACCTTGCCCGGCACGACCGATGAAGCCGGCTATGGAGAGAAGACTTCCGGTTCCGATTTCGGTATCCTGACACGTGCCTGGAAATATTACGGTCCGGCATGGTATTCGAAAGAAATTGAAATTCCTTCCGAATGGAACGGAAAATACATCCGGATGGAACTTGAACGCGTCTTATGGGAATCGCGTCTCTTTCTGGATGGGAAAGAAGTATCTGTGCAGGATGCCCTGTCTACTCCCCACTGGCATGACCTGGGCTATCTGACGCCTGGCAAACATTGGCTGACTATCCGTATCGATAACGATATGATCTATAATATCGGTGATAAAGGCCACGTCTATACCGAATATACGCAAAGTATATGGAACGGAGCGGTCGGCCGCATTCGTTTGGTAGCATCCGAGCCGGTACGCTTCTCGAATCCGCAGGTGTTTACCCGTACGACCAATGGCCCTTGTACGTTACAGGTGAAGGATACGCTTATCAACGAATCCCCCCGGAAAGTCCCGGCCCGTATTACCTGGCAACTGACCGACAGGGAAGATGGTTCTGTGGTCTATACCCGAACCACTGAACAGTTTTTACAAAAAGGCCGGAATGTTCTCAACTTCGAGGCAACTATGCCGGAGAATATCCATCTTTGGAATGATATCACTCCAAATCTGTATGTTCTAAAGGTGACGCTGGAAGATAAGAAAAAACAGTTCGATAGCCGTGAGATAGAATTTGGTTTCCGGGAGGTATCCCATTCAAATTCAAAGATACTGGTGAACGGGAAGCCTGTATTTCTACGCGGTAATCTCGACTGTGTGCATTTCCCCCTGACAGGCTATCCGTCTTGCAAGGTGGAAGATTGGGAAAAGATTTTCCGTATCTATAAGGATTATGGGTTGAACCATGTACGTTTCCATTCCTGGTGCCCACCCGAAGCTGCTTTCATTGCTGCCGACCGTCTCGGTATTTATATCCAGGCCGAAACCATCTGGATCGACTGGTGGATGTCTGTCGAACAAAAAGAACGAAAGGAGATGGATACGAAAGGCCATCCGCAGGGGTTAGGAAAGAATCCATCTGCCGACCGATATGTGCAACAGGAGTTGGCACGTATGATCGAAGCCTATGGTAACCATCCCTCTTTCGTGATGCAGTGTATTGGAAATGAATTGGGTAATTCTGACTTTGAAGTAATGGAGTCGTGGATGAAGCCCTTGAAAGAAAAAGACTCCCGCCGACTTTACTCCGTATCTACTGCCCGTAAGATTACTCCGCTCGACCAGTATATGGCTACGCATTATATCGACGGACTGGGAAGTACCCGCGGATTGAAAGGCGGTGCGTCTACTGCCTGGGACTTTGAAAACGTTTATTCAAAATCGAATATTCCTGTGCTTTCTCATGAGATCGGACAATGGCCTGTCTATCCACGGTGGAGTGAAATAAAGAAATATAAAGGGGTACTGAAAGCACGTAACTTCGAAGAGTTCCGCGAGCAGGCACGAAAGAACAAGATCGAGGAGCAGAACGAAGCGTTTGTCGCTGCATCCGGTGCACTCAACCAGATCATGTATAAGTATGAGATAGAATCGTTTTTACGTACGCCCTCCTGTGCCGGCATCCAATTACTCAGCATGCAGGATTATCAGGGACAAGGGGAAGCATTGATCGGCTGGCTGGATGTTTTCTACGACAGTAAAGGAATTACCACGCCCGAACAGTTCCGCTGTCATCACGACAGTACGGTTCCGTTATTGCGTATCCCGAAATATGTATGGACCAACGACGAACCTTTTACTGCTGACCTTCAGTTAGCTCATTACGGATCGGTTGACCTGAACGACGGTTTGTACTGGAAAATTAAAGACGGACAAAGTAACCTGATCGCTTCCGGCCGTACGGCAACCCATCTGTTTCCAGTCGGTAGCTCGGAAATAACCGGCCAGATTATTTGCGATCTGTCTGCCGTGACAACAGCACAGCAGTTGGTTGTCGAAGTCGGTTTGCAAAACGAGGCCATAGCGAATACCTGGAATATATGGGTGTTTCCGGCAAATGAAAAAGTAGAAACAGGTACAGTTTACGTCACCGACCGGATGGATACCGAATGCTTGAAGCGCTTGGAAAAAGGAGAAAAAGTATTATTGCAGGCGGCTGCTTTAGGTACTGAAGATACTTGCGATAAGATCAGTTTCTATCCTTTGTATTGGTCGCTCACCTTCTTCCCCGGTCAGGGAAAGAATACGATCGGTATGATCGTTTGCGACAAACATCCGCTCTTTGCCCGATTCCCGACCGAATCGCATAGCGACTGGCAATGGCAATTTATTTATAAAGATGCCCGTGCTTTCTATATAAACGACTATCCGGAGGACTATAAGCCAATCGCACAGCCTGTCGACGATTTCCATCGCAACAACAAACTGGCATCTATCTTCGAACTGAAGGTCGGCAAAGGTAAACTGCTAGTTTGCGGTTTCGACCTGAAAGACGAATCGAATCCGGCAGCCCGCCAACTGAAAAGCAGTATTCTGCATTATATGAATTCAACCGATTTCAACCCGACCTACGAAAGGGACATTGTTTCTTTACAGAAGATGTTTACTTATGTGGAGCCGCTGAAGAGCGCCGTTACCGGAGAGTTCAGTAATGCGTTATTGTACGTCGACTGTGCTGCTCCGGAGAAGGAAGAGGCCCGCAAAAAGACAACTTATACAGTCGAACCGGCCTGGCAAGGCGAGGAATTGTCATTGACAATCGATTGCCCTCCGGGTATCATTGGCTTCTTATATGTTTGTTTCTCCGACAAAGATAAGAAAGGACGTACCGGTCATATTGTCTTTGAAGGGCGTGACTATGAATTAGGAAAACAGAAAGAGGATGAAACCTGGATCAAACTACATGTGATGCGGGAAGACTCGAATGACGGACAACTTATCCTGAAAGCGAAAGTAAAAGGAGGTCCCGATTTGATAATATCCAAAATTGCTTTGATGGAAGAGTAGGAAGCAAGTATACAAAATCAGGAGAATGTTTTGCATAATCCGATATCCCTGTAAATAAGGCAGGAATGGGAATGTCGGATTTTGTTTTATTTTCTACATTTGTACGATTAGCATTTAATATATTATGATAAAAAACTTATTGTTAGCATCAAGTCTATGGCTATTGGTAGCTTGTAGCAGTGGAAGAAGTAATTTACCTGTTACTCCTTCCGAAAGTGATTTACATTTCTCCGGTTTGGCGACCACCTGGGACGAAGGAATGCCTTTGGGAAATGCAACTGTGGGAGCCCTAGTATGGCAACGCGACTCGGCTTTACGTCTGTCGCTCGACCGGACCGATCTCTGGGATCTTCGTCCCATGGACAGTATCTCCGGGTCGAACAACCGTTTCGCCTGGGTATGTGAGCAGGTAAAGAAAAAAGACTATCTTCCAGTCCAACAGAAATACGACTGGCCGTATGAGCAGCAGCCTGCCCCTTCCAAGATACCGGGAGCTGCCCTGGAATTCTCTCTGGAACAACTGGGATCTCCTTCCGATGTGCGACTTTATCTAAACAATGCCCTTTGTGAGGCAAGCTGGGATAACGGGGCAACGCTGAAGACATTTGTTCATGCAACCGAACCTGTCGGTTGGTTCGTCTTCGAGAATCTGCCGGCAGCAGTAACACCGGCACTGATCGCTCCTCAATACAGTACCGGTGATGCCAAGATCGGTGATTCCGTAGCCGGACAGGATTTGCGTCGCCTGGGTTATAAACAGGGAACCATCGATGTGGAGCCTAACCAGATAACCTATCATCAGGAAGGTTGGAATGGTTTCTCCTATGATGTAAATGTACGCTGGGAACAAAAGGGAAATACTCTTTGCGGTGTATGGAGCGTGACATCTTCCCTGGAAGCGGATCAGGCTACTGAAAAGACCCGGGAGGCGATGATACGTGGTATCAACCAGGATTACCAAACTCATCTGGACTTCTGGAAAAGTTACTGGGCACAGTCATCCATCACCCTTCCCGATCCGGTTTTACAGAAACAATACGATAACGAAATGTATAAGTTTGGTTCTGCTAGCCGTGAGAACTCTTATCCAATCTCTTTGCAGGCCGTATGGACAGCCGATAACGGTAAACTTCCCCCCTGGAAAGGCGATTATCATCACGACCTGAACACACAACTTAGCTATTGGCCTGCCTATACAGGCAACCACCTGACGGAAGGTATGGGCTATCTGAATACGTTATGGAACCAGCGGGATATATATAAAAAATATACAAAAGAATATTTTGAAACGGATGGAATGAATATCCCTGGGGTATGTACCCTGTTGGGTGTGCCGATGGGAGGCTGGATACAATATTCCATGTCGCAGACAGTCAGTGCCTGGCTGGCCCAGCATTTCTATCTCCACTGGAAATATTCTGCCGACCGTGAATTCCTGAAAGACCGTGCTTATCCATTCCTGAAGGATGTGGCGGTTTTCCTGGAGCAAATATCTGTGGTCGATGCTAACGGTGTTCGTAAGCTGGTGATGAGTTCGAGCCCCGAGATATTCGATAATTCGATCAATGCCTGGTTTAAGGATATGACGAACTATGATCTGGCTTTGATGCATTTTGCTTTCAGTGCTGTATCCGAACTGGCATCCGAGTTGAACCTGCCAGAAGAATCGGCACACTGGAAAGAGATGAACGACCAGCTTCCTGATTACGATCTGGATAAAGAAGGTGCTTTGACCTTTGCCAAAGGTTTCCCGTACGATCAGTCTCACCGCCACTTCTCCCATGCAATGGCTATCCATCCATTGGGTATGCTCGACTGGAGCCAGGGTGAGAAATCCAGACAGATCATAAAGGCAACCTTGAGAAAATTGCAGGACTGTGGCCCTGATTACTGGACAGGATATTCTTACAGTTGGTTCGGTAATATGAAAGCCCGTGCCTTCGATGGTGAAGGAGCGGCCGACGAACTGCGTACGTTTGCCGAATGTTTCTGTCTCCGCAATACATTCCATGTTAACGGTGACCAGACAAAGAGCGGCAAATCGAAATTTACTTACCGTCCGTTTACCCTGGAAGGTAACTTTGCTTTTGCTTCCGGTATTCAGGAAATGTTGCTTCAAAGCCATACCGGGATCGTTCGTGTATTCCCGGCTATCCCTGCCGCCTGGTCGGATGTTTCATTCGAAAACCTACGTGCCATGGGAGCCTTCCTTGTATCGGCTGAAAAGAGAGACGGCAAGATCGTAAAGCTCCGTATCTATCCCGAACAGGGCGGTACGTTGCGCATTGCTTTCCCTGCGGATGGCAGCAAAGTGTCTGTAACTGGAAATATCGGCAATGTGACAAACGAAGACGATGTTTATACAATTGAAACACGGCAAGGTGAGTGGATCGATATAAAGACGAATAGTTAATTTCAAAGTCCAGGAAGTTATGCATGGGCCGGAGAGGCTCATGCATCTTTTTTGTTGCATATTGTCATTGTTACATTTTGACATTTGGGATATTATCTGTAATATTGTCCTGATTTTCTAATGCCGCCTGAGGTTTAACTTAAACGAAAAATTAATAATGTACAATAATTAAAACGATTATTTTATGAAAATCCTGAAAACACTATTCGGATGCCTGACAGGAGCCGTTTTGACGATGAATGTAAATGCCCAACAGGTACAAGGTTTTGTTCACGAACGTTCAACTGACTATGAATGGCCTACAGATCAAAAGGTTTTGGATAAACTGGATAAATGGCAAGATCAGAAATTCGGTGTTTTGTTCCATTGGGGACTTTATTCCGTTCCGGGCATTGTAGAGTCATGGTCCATTTGTTCCGAGGACGTAGACTGGATCTCCCGCAAGAAAGATATGAGCTACGATGAATACAAGAAGTGGTATTACGGTTTGAAGGATTCTTTGAATCCAACACAGTTCGATCCTGCTAAATGGGCGGATATCATGCAGGATGCAGGAATGAAATATATGATCTTTACAACAAAGCATCACGATGGTTTCTGTATGTTCGACTCGAAGTTTACGGACTTCTCCATCGCAAACGGTCCTTTCGGTACTGATCCGAAAAAAGATGTGGCACGTCACGTGTTCGATGCTTTCCGAAAGAAAGATTTTATGATCGGATGTTATTTCTCTAAACCGGACTGGCATTGCGAATGGTTCTGGAATCCTTACTTCGCAACAGCTAACCGTCGTCAGAATTATAAGAAAGAAAATCATCCGGACTGGTGGAAAAACTACCAGGATTTCACTTATAACCAGATGAATGAATTGATGACAGATTATGGTAACTTCGATATCCTTTGGCTGGATGGCGGCTGGGTGACCGGTGACGATGTCAATCTCGATAAGTTATTGACAAAGGTGCGTACCTCCACACAACCGGGGTTGATCTCTGTCGACCGCACGATCCGCGGAAGAAATGAAAACTATCAGACTCCGGAACGCAGTATCCCTGAAACGCAGTTGAATAATCCGTGGGAAAGCTGTATTACGTTGAGTAATGACTGGGGATGGGTTCCCAATGCCCCTTATAAGTCACCAGCTAAAGTGATCGGTCTTTTGGCTGAGATTACAGCCAAAGGTGGTTGTCTGTTATTAGGTGTAGGCCCGACTCCGCAGGGAACTATCGAAGATGCGGTGGCTGAACGTCTGCATGTTATCGGTGACTGGCTGAGAGCAAATGGAAAAGCGATTTATAATACCCGTATCACTCCGGTTTATAATGATGGCAATGTTTGGTTTACTGCGGATAAAGACGGTAAGACCTTATATGCCGTTTATGCTTTGCCGGAAGGAGAAAATCTGCCTGAAACGATTGAATGGAGCGGAAATATTCCGACAGGCAAGATGAAAATGCTGAAAGGAAACAAGACCGTGAAATACTCCAGCAAAGACGGTAAAGTAAAGGTTACTCTTCCGAAAGGATTAAAGAATGAACCGATCGCTTTACAGTTTACAATCTCTTAAATAAAACAACAATATAGTTATATGAGTAAAACAACATCTTTACTGATCGGCCTTATTGCTTTTGCGGGACAGGCTATGGCTCAGCAACCGTTATATAAACAGGCTACGGCACCTGTCGAAGATAGAGTGAAAGACCTGGTAGGACGTATGACCGTCGAAGAAAAAGTCGGTCAGCTATGTTGTCCGCTGGGTTGGGAAATGTATACCAAAATAAAAAAGGACGTAGTAGCCTCCGACCTTTATAAAGAACGGATGAAAGCAATGCCTATCGGTTCATTCTGGGCGGTTCTCCGTGCTGATCCCTGGACACAAAAGACATTGGAGACAGGCTTGAATCCCGAATTATCGGCTAAAGCACTGAATGCTTTACAGAAATATGCAGTGGAGGAAACCCGTCTGGGAATACCGGTATTGTTTGCCGAAGAATGTCCGCACGGACACATGGCTATCGGAACCACAGTTTTTCCGACTTCACTGGCGCAGGCAAGTACCTGGAATGAGGATCTGATGTATAAAATGGGAGAGGCGATCGCTTTGGAAGCCCGCTCACAAGGCGCTAACATCGGTTATGGTCCGGTATTGGATATTGCCCGTGAACCTCGTTGGTCGCGTATGGAGGAGACTTTCGGGGAAGATCCCGTGCTGACCTCTAATTTAGGCGTTGCTTTTATGAAAGGTATGCAGGGCAATGAGCAGAGTGACGGCAAACATCTGTTCTCTACTTTGAAACATTTTGCCGCTTACGGTATTCCTGAAGCCGGACATAACGGTGCACGTGCCAATGTCGGTATGCGCCAGCTTTTCTCCGATTATCTTCCCCCTTTTAAAAAGGCGGTGGAAGCAGGCGTAGGAACGATCATGACTTCCTATAACTCTATCGACGGCGTTCCTTGTACCTCTAATAAATATCTGCTGACGGATGTGCTTCGTGAGCAGTGGGGATTTAACGGATTTGTCTATTCCGATTTGACTAGTATCGAAGGAATTGTCGGAGCGAGGGTGGCAAAAGACAATAAGGAAGCCGCCGTCCTGGCACTGAAAGCCGGTCTTGATATGGACCTGGGAGGAAATGCGTATGGCAAGAACTTGAAGAAAGCCTTTGAAGAAGGTTCCATCACTATGGAGGATCTCGACAGGGCGGTCGCTAACGTGCTTCGTTTAAAGTTCCGTATGGGATTGTTCGAGAATCCGTATGTTTCTCCGGAACAGGCGAAGCAGCTGGTACGTTCGAAAGCACATAAGGAACTGGCTCGTGAGGTAGCCCGTGAAGGGATTGTCCTATTAAAGAACGATGGGGTATTGCCTTTGAAAAAAAATATCGGAAGTATCGCCGTGATCGGTCCGAATGCCGATATGATGTATAATCAGTTGGGTGACTATACGGCTCCTCAGGAACGTGAAGAGATCGTTACGGTATTGGATGGTATACGGAAAGCGGTTTCTCCTTCTACGAAAGTGAACTATGTGAAAGGCTGTGCGATCCGTGATGTAACGGCAAGCAATATCCCTGCAGCGGTGGAAGCCGCCCGTGCAGCCGATGCGGTGGTATTGGTAGTCGGTGGTTCCAGTGCACGTGATTTCAAAACGAAATATATAGGAACCGGTGCTGCCGATGTTTCTACGGATGGAATCCAGGTTTTGCCGGATATGGATTGTGGCGAAGGATACGACCGTAGCACTTTGCGTTTATTGGGGGATCAGGAACCATTACTGGAAGCCCTTGCTGCCACAGGTAAACCGTTGGTTGTTGTTTATATACAAGGACGTACACTGAATATGAATCTGGCTTCGGAGAAAGCTCAGGCATTACTTACTGCCTGGTATCCGGGCGAGCAGGGAGGAACAGCCGTTGCCGATGTTTTGTTTGGCGATTACAACCCGGCCGGACGTTTGCCGGTATCCGTTCCCCGTAGCGAAGGTCAGTTGCCTTTGTTTTATTCACAGGGCAAGCAGCGTGCTTATGTAGAGAGTGAAGGTACTCCTCTATATGCTTTCGGTTATGGTTTGAGTTATACTAAATTTGAATACAGCCAGCTGGAAATGCAAAAGGGTAACGGCAAAGATGCCTTACAAACGGTTAGTTGCACGGTAACCAATACCGGCGACCGTGACGGGGAAGAGGTTGTCCAGCTTTATATTTGCGACAAAGTAGCTTCTGTATCCCAGGCCCCGATCCTGTTAAAGGATTTCGAGCGGATTGCTTTGAAGAAAGGTGAAAGCAAAAAAGTTACTTTCACGTTGGGTGAAGAGGAATTGTCTCTTTATAATATGGAAATGAAACAGGTGGTCGAATCGGGTGATTTCAAGGTAATGATTGGAGCTGCTTCGGATGATATTCGGTTGCAGGGAGAGTTTACATTGTAAAGTTTGTTTTTCCAAATAAAAAAACATATCTTTGAGAAATAAGGACCTCTAAATTCATAAAGGTATGGAAACAATTTATTTGGCAACATTAGATAACGAATTCCAGGCAACCTTGTTGCAGGATTTGTTGAGAAATGACGGTATTGAGTCTTTTCTAAAAAACGAGATCATCTCTTCCGTACTGAATATCCCTGGTTTTCAAAGAGAGATATATGTAATGGAAAAGGATTACGAGAAGGCAAAAGAGATACTGAAACAGGCATTGCCTGAATTGGTAGGAGAAGAATAAAGAAGAGTTATTACTCTGTAAATATAAAAGTCGGGTGTGAGTAAGTCATACCCGACTTTTTGTTTTAGGATACATCTATTTGTATCAAGACTACGGATATATTGCTTTGTTCCTAATTTGATACATTATTTAAGAATCTGTTCCGTATTTAAAAGTTCTTGCCAACAGTATGATATCTGCTGATAATGAGTTCATAGCTTACTTTGCAATTGTAAATCTTTATCGAATTAAGCATTGTGTAAAGTAGTTTTCATTAAAGCATTATTATTATGGGAAACAAGAAAAAGTGTGTTTGGAAGAGAAGAGGGTATTTATTTGTCGCCACTTTATTGGGCGCGAGCTCTTTCTCCAGTTATGCAAAAGCCGGAACTGATTATAATCAGTTCAACTCGGTTGTTACCGAGTTGAACAATGATGCAAGTCAGCAACAAACAAAAAAAATCTCCGGTACAGTTGTCGATGAAACAGGGCTTCCGGTTATTGGAGCTAATGTAGTACAAAAAGGAACTACGAATGGGAACATAACGGATATAGATGGCCGTTTCTCTTTGGATGTTCCACAAAATGCTATCCTGGAAATTTCTTATATCGGTTATATCGCACAGGAGGTAAAAGTTGGCAGTAAATCTACATTCCAAATCATTTTGGTAGAAGATACACAAAATCTGGATGAGGTCGTTGTCGTGGGGTATGGCGTTCAGAAAAAGGTTAATATGACAGGAGCTGTAGCAGCCATTAATTCTGAATCGTTGGCAAATCGTCCGGTGACTAATGCGTCTACTGCTTTGCAAGGAATGTTGCCGGGAGTTACAGTTGTGCAAAACAGCGGACAGCCTGGTAAGGATAATTCTTCAATTCGTATTCGTGGGGTCGGTACGTTGAATAACTCGAATCCGATGTATGTGGTTGACGGATTGATCGTGTCGACAATCAATGATATTGATCCGAATGATATAGAGAACCTTTCTGTATTGAAAGATGCTGCTTCTGCTGCGATTTACGGTTCACGTGCAGCAAATGGTGTCGTTTTGATTACGACGAAGAAAGGAAGTAAAAAGGCTGCAACTTTAAGGTATGACGGTTATGTAGGCTGGCAGACTCCTACCTCTTTGCCTGAGTATTTACCTTCTCACGAATATGCTGCATTGTATAATAATGCATTAGAAAATGAAGGGAAACAACCGCTTTATAAACCCAATGAAATCGAGTCGTTCAGGAATGGTTCCGATCCGGACAATTATCCGAACACAGATTGGCTGGGACTTTTCTATAAAGATAAAGGCTTTCAACATAGCCACAGGGCTGAAGTGAGTGGAGGTAGCGAAACGACAACTTACATGTTTTCTTTAGGTTATCTGGGACAGGATGGTATTATCGAAAATGCTGATTTCAAACGTTACAACGTAAGGGGAAATATCAATACGAAGATTAATAAGTTGTCCGCAGGCATGAACTTTTCATATACATATGGTGATACTAATGAACCGATTAATCCGTGGACAGGGGATATGTACCAGATATTTCGTCAGATAAATCGTATTGCTCCATTTGTCCCTTATAAATATTCGAATGGGTATTATGGATACATCAATGATGGTAATCCGCTTGCCTGGATGGATTCCGGTTCGATCCGTAATGAGAAATATCATACGACCCGCGTTGTGGGAAATGTAGGATACGAGATTATAAAAGGTCTGAAGATACAGGAAATGATCGGTTACGAATATACCGGAAAATCGGATGAGAAGTTTATAAAAGATATTCAGTATTATAACTGGAAAACAGGAGAACCGACCCAATACCAAGGTCCGAACAGTCAGACCGATGACCGGGAAGATTATATGATGTTGAATTTGCAGACCTTGCTGACTTATAACAATACGTTCGGTAAACATACGATTGGAGCTTTGGCAGGTTTTTCTCAGGAATACAGCCGCCGGGATTGGACGATCGGTAAGCGTATTAATTTTTTGAATAATGACTTATGGGAGTTGAATGCAGGTTCTCCGGACGGACAAACAGCTGAAGGTTCGGCTAATGAATATGCTCTTCGTTCTTTCTTCGGACGTGTGACATATGATTATGACAACAAATATTTGTTTGAAGCAAATATACGTAGAGATGGAACCTCCCGTATTAATCAGGATGCTCGCTGGGGGACATTCCCTTCATTCTCTGTCGCATGGCGTATTATAAACGAACCATTTATGGAAAGTACGCGCGATATATTGTCTGATTTGAAGATCAGAGGAGGTTGGGGTAAATTAGGTAATCAGCAATTAGGTACTGATAACCGGAAATCTATAGAGTTTTATCCATATCAATCTGTGCTGTCGCAGAAAAATTATGCTTTTGGCGGTAAGGTAAATTCAGGGGTGGCTCCTGTAGATGGTGCTAATAGTGATCTGAAATGGGAGACATCCAAAACAACCAACATCGGTCTGGATATGGGATTCCTCCAGAATATGTTTACATTGACTGTTGATGCGTATTGGAAGAAAACGTACGATATTTTAATGAAGTTGCCGGTCAGTACTCTTTATGGTTTAGAGGCTCCTTATCAGAATGCAGGAGAGGTAACCAATAAGGGGATTGAAATGCAGTTGGGATATAAGCTGGCAGCAAAGGATTTTACTTTCAATGCCACGGCTAATATCGCTTATAATAAGAATGAAGTTACCAATTTGCGAAATAACGGTGCCAAGATTTGGGACGGATATAAATTCAAACAAGAAGGACGGCCTATCAATTCTTTCGGTGGTTATGAAGTGCTCGGTATCTTTACGGATCCGACCGATCTGGCTAACAGTGCTGTAATTAATCGGGAGCAGGCCGGATTAGGTGATTTGAAATATAAAGATCAGAACAAAGATGGTAAAATTGATGGTGAGGATCGTGTCTATTTGGGTAGTTGGGATCCTTCCTGGACATTTGGTTTGAACCTTGGGGCTACATGGAAGGGATTCGATGTCTCTATATTCTTCCAGGGAGCAGCCGATGTGAAAGGATTCCTTCAAAATGAAACGGTAGGACGTTTGCAGGGAAGTACATCTAAGCCGACTGCCTTATTTCGTGATTCATGGAATGCAGAAACCAACCCGAACGGTAAATTCCCTCGCCCTTTGAGTTCATGGACTCAAAACGACTCAGAAGCTAATCCGTCGGATTTCTGGATCATCAACTCTTCTTATTTGCGTATGAAGAATTTCCAGGTTGGTTATACATTACCTAAGAGTATCTGTGACTTTATACGTGTTCCCAGGATACGCGTTTATTACAGTGGACAGAATTTGTTGACTTTTACTGGATTCAGCGACGGATTCGACCCGGAAGCACCGACTGGCGCACGCGGTTATTATCCGCAGGTTAAAGTGAATACATTCGGATTAAATGTAACCTTTTAATAATATGATGTCATGAAGAAATATAGTTTATATATCGTCCTATTACTTTTTATAACTTCTTGTAGTAGTGACTTTTTAGATAGAAACCCTTTGGATCAACCTTCAAATGAAGCATTTTGGAATACCGAAAAAGATGCATTGGCAGCGGCTACCGGCTGCTATGAAGGATGGTTCTCTATGGACGAGGTGGTTTACTTCGATTGTGCATCTGACAATGCTTACAACCCATATGCTTGGGAAAACTGGCAGGTGCAGGCTACCGGATATGCCACACCGAACAACTACGGACAGAACTACATGAAATACGACAAAATTGTCCGTTGTAATAATTTCCTGGCGAATATTGATCGTCCGACAATGAGTGAAGAAGTTCGTTCACGTTTGACTTCCGAAGTTCGTTTCCTCAGAGCCTGGCATTATTTCCTGAAAGTAACGCTTTACGGAGATGTACCTTTAGTAACAGAAGTGTTGGGAGTTGACAACTCTAATTTGCCTCGTACACCTAAAGCGGAAGTTGTTAAGTTTATTTTGGACGAATTGACGGCCATTGCTCCGGAACTACCGGAAAGTTATACCGGAGAAAATGTCGGCAGAGTGACAAAGGGAGCTGCACTGACTCTGAAAGCCCGCATGGAAATATTCGAAGGCGATTATACTGCTTGTGCTGCAACTTGTGAACAAATCATGAAACTGAATTATTCTTTGTTCCCTGATTATAGAGGTTTATTCAAAATAGCCAATGTTAATAATGCAGAGGTGATTATGGATGTCCAGTATGTAGAAAATCTGGCTAAAAATACAATCTTGGGTGTAATGCCGCCTGCGTCTGTCGGTGGTTGGTCTTCAATTGACCCGACACAGGCATTGGTCGATGCATACGAATGTACGGACGGAAAGACAATCAGCGAATCAAAAGTATACGATCCGAAAGAACCTTATAAGAATCGTGATCCGCGTCTGGATGCAACAATTATATATCCGGGGTGTTTGTATGAAGGCAAATATTTCAATTCGATTGATGTAAAAGACCCGAATGGTGATTATTATGCGCCTTATGGCCGCTCTAAAACAGGCTATCATCCACGTAAGTATATTGATAACCTGGCTGATTATGCAGATATGTGGAATACTGGAATGAATGCGATCGTTATGCGTTATGCAGAAGTATTATTAATGTATGCAGAATCGAAGGTTGAGCTGAATCAAATTGATGCTTCTGTTTATGAAGCTTTGAATGCGATCCGTACTCGTGCAGGTATGCCGGAAGTCGACCGGGCGATATCTAATAATCAAAGTAAAATGCGTGAACTGGTTCGTCGCGAGCGTCGTGTCGAGTTGGCAATGGAGGGTCTTCGCTGGTTTGATATTTGTCGTTGGAAGATAGGAGAAGAGGTTATGCCGGGGCAGGTATATGGTGCTCTGTTGGGAACAGTGGATTCTGAAAACGGTACATTAAACCTGACAGATGAACGGATAAAAACAGAAGTGCGTTTGTTCGATCCGGCAAAGCATTATTTATGGCCGATTCCTCAGGATGTGATCGATGCGACTGACGCTATTAAACAGAATCCTGGATATTAGCTTATCTTATTCCCTAATATGCTCCATTTTGGATTGATCAGTTCGAAATGGAGCGTTCTTCTGCTTGCTACATAACTGCATATCGGTTATCTTTGTGTAATTAAAAAAACGAATATGTTATGACAGGCATTAAAGAATTGGAAACGTTATTGTCTAATGTAGATCCGGTATTGGATGAGCGGAGTTTTGTTTTTTGTACTTTCCCGGATTTTAATAGCGATGATATCTGCCGTCTGAATCCGATAGGAATGTTTCAAGAAAAAGAGGGAGTGACATTAATCATAACAAAGCAACAGGCTATTGACAGTCATATCGACTATGAATCTGTTTACAAGCTTATTTCTTTGAATGTTCATTCCAGTTTGGATGCTGTTGGACTGACAGCTGCTTTTTCTGCAAAACTGGCAGAAAAGAATATTAGTGCGAATGTTGTTGCAGCCTATTATCATGACCATATTTTTGTACCTGAAGAAAAAGCAGAACAAGCTTTGATAGCAATTTGTGAACTACAATAATCAAGAGGAATACAACCTGTTTGAAAGGTCCGGTCTTTTGAAATGTTAAGACAGGACTTTTGATTATAAAATAAGGGACTTTTGAATTCAAAAGTCCCTTATTTTGTAGGAGAAAATCATACCGTGAAGGATTAATAAAGAAATGATCGGAGGGGCATATTTCGTTTATTTGTATAATTTCATAGGGTAAACCGCTTTTATTACGTCTAGTAAGAAATAATTTAAAGTTTTATACCATGAAAATTCTAAGTAAAGTATTCTTACTTTTTTGTTTTTTATTTTTGATGTCCTGTCAGAAAGACCCGCAGATACAGGCGGCTTATGACCTGATCGAACGTATTACTCCGGGATATGGCAAACAGTTTTGTCTGGAACTGATCGAGCCGGAGAACGGGAGCGATGTCTATGAAGTGGCCGGGGAGAACGGCAAAGTCGTGTTGCGCGGGAATAATACGGTATCCTTAGCAACAGCTTATAACCAGTACCTGAAATATCATTGCAACGCCCATGTCTCCTGGTTCGGCGATCAGTTGAACTTGCCGGAGACACTGCCTGTTCCGGCTGAGACGACACACCGGATCATTAACGGTAAGTATCGTGTCTATTTTAATTATTGTACGTTGAGCTATACCGGTGCCTGGTGGGATTGGGAACGCTGGCAGCGTGAGATCGATTATATGGCTATGAACTCGATCAATACGCCTTTGTCGGTTGTCGGATTGGAAGGCGTTTGGTATAATACACTGCTTCGTTTCGGTTTTACGGATGAGGAAGCACGCTCTTATCTGGTCGATCCTGCCCATTTTGCCTGGCAGTGGATGCCTAATATCGAGAGCTTCGGCGGGCCGCTGCCGAAATCATGGATCGATTCGCATATTGCTTTGGGTAAACAAGTGGTAAACCGTCAGTTAGAGTTGGGAATGACACCGATACAACAAGGTTTTTCCGGTGCTGTACCTCGTAAGATGATGGAAAAGTTCCCGGAGGCAAAGATACAGAAGCAACCGGATTGGTACGGATTTGAAGGTATCTGTCAGTTAGACCCGCTCGACCCGCTGTTTACGGATCTGGGAAAAGCCTTTCTGGAAGAGGAGCAAAAGTTATACGGGACTTACGGACTTTATGCAGCCGACCCTTTCCATGAGAGCGAGCCTCCGGTGAATACACCTGAATATCTGAATGCTGTGGGCACTTCTATTCATCAATTGATGAAGACGTTCGACCCGGATGCGTTGTGGGTGATGCAAGCCTGGAGCTTCCGGAAAGATATTGCATCCGTCGTACCGAAACATGACCTGCTTGTATTGAGTCTGAACGGTGCGTTAGGGGGAGAAGATCATTTCTGTAACCATGATTTTGTGGTAGGTAATCTGCATAATTTTGGCGGACGTGTCAATCTTCACGGAGATTTGCCGCTGGTATCGTCCAATCAGTTTATGAAAGCGAAACAGGAAACACCGAATGTGGTAGGCTCCGGTTTGTTTATGGAGTCGATCGGACAGAATCCCGTATTCTATGAGTTAGCCTTTGAGATGCCTGTTCACCAGGACTCGGTGAAGCTGAAAGAGTGGTTGGATAAATATGCGCAGCGTCGTTACAGCGCACCTTCCGAAGCTGCCGGTAAGGCCTGGGAGTTATTGCTTGCCGGTCCTTATCGTGCGGGGACGAACGGGGTGGAGTCCAGTTCGATCATCTGTGCCCGTCCTGCTGTGGATGTAAAGAAGTCGGGACCGAATGCCGGTTTCAATATCCCTTACGACCCTCAATCGTTGATAGAAGCCGAAGCCTGTTTGTTGCAGGATGCGGAACAATTGAAAGGTTCCAAGCCTTATCGTTTCGATATTGTCGATGTGCAGCGTCAGATCATGTCTAACCTGGGACAGGAAATACATAAAAAGGCGGCGGAAGCATTTAAGAAAAAGGATAAAGAGGCGTTTGCCCTGCACTCCGGACGTTTCCTTGAGTTATTAAAAGATGTAGATATCTTGCTTCGTACCCGTACAGAGTTTAACTTTGACCAGTGGTTGACGGATGCCCGTGCCTGGGGAACGACTGACGAAGAACGTAATTTGTTTGAAAAGAATGCCTCTTCACTGGTGACTATCTGGGGTGGACAGGTCGATGTTCGTCAGTTCGATTATTCATGGCGCGAATGGACCGGTTTGATCGAGGGGTATTATCTGCAACGCTGGAAACAATTCTATGATATGTTGCAGGGACATCTCGATAACGGAACGGCTTACAGGGAGGAAGATGCAAAGATGGATTTAGGCCGCCAGGCTTTCCGTGCGAATGAATTTTATGATTCATTGGCTGACTGGGAGTTGGCTTTCGTCGATCGTCCGGGTAAGGCCCGTACTCCGGTAACGGAAGGAGATGAAGTGACCGTTGCCCGCCGAATGCTGGACAAATACAAACAATTATCAAAAGAATACTACAATGTTGAGAAAACAAATTAAGTACCTGATGATGTATTCGCTTCTGACCCTGCCTTGTGTGATGCAGGCGCAGGATGATGTAACGAATGCCTTCGATGACTTGAAACGACAGGGAACGGTGAACGAGCAGGACTCGGAAATGCGCCGTGTGGCTTCGTCGGATGCGGTGAAGAAGTTGATACAGGAAAACCCGGAAGCCGGTTATTTCTGTTTTGCGGAAGACCGGGAACACGATATCCGTATGACGGATGCGATACCTGTGCGTTGGGTGGAACGGTCGGCCGATTCACGTACAAAGTTCCAGGGCGATTGCCTTCCGGGTGAGTTCTATACCTGGCAGGTAGGAGTCTTTGCTCCGTATGAAACTGTATCGGACCTGTCTGTAACCTTCTCTGACTGGAAGAATGAAAAAGGGAACAAGATCCCGGCTTCTGCTTTCCGTTGCTTTAACCTGGGAGGAACCGATACGAACGGTAAATCTTTTAAGAAGACAGTGAATGTTCCCAAAGGAAATGTACAGGCATTATGGATCGGCTCTGATGTGCCTGTAACGGCTGACGGTGTTTATAAAGGAAAAGTGACGATCAAAGCAGCTGATGCAAAACCGGTGGAGATTACCTGCGAATTGACCGTACAAGGTTCTCCCATCGCGAACCACGGAGATAACGAAGGGTGGCGTAAAACCCGTCTGCGCTGGCTGGATTCTTCCATCGGTAATGCGGATGAACCGACGGCTCCGTATATTCCCGTTCAATTACAGAAGCAAACGATCTCCTGGCTGGGAGGGACGATGGAACTGTCGAAAGAGGGATTGCCTCAGTCCCTTTCTACCCGCTATGATCGGAGCAACCAGTTGAACGATCAGAGCAATAACCCTGTCCTGGCAGGTGAAATGCGGTTCGTGATCGAAACGGAGAATGGCGAAGAAGTATTGAAGGGCGGTTCGCTACGGATTACCGGACGAAATAAAGCGTCGGTAAACTGGACGGCTACCCGGAAGAGCCGTCATTTTGAAGTGCAGTGTTCCGGAACTTTCGGTTTCGACGGTCTGGTCGATTACCGGATACAGGTGAAGTCACTGGGAGACGTGAAGGTGAAGGATATCCGTCTGGAAGTACCTTATACTGCGTATGCTGCCAAGTATATGATGGGATTAGGCCATAAAGGAGGTTTGCGCCCTGATTCCCTGATCAACTGGCAGTGGAACGTAGAGAAACATCAGGATAAGATCTGGATGGGAAATATAAACGCCGGTCTGAACTTCTGCTTCAAAGATGAAAACTATGTGCGTCCGTTGGTGAATATCTATTATGGTTTAGGTAAGTTGAACCTGCCTGCTTCGTGGGGAAATGCCAATAAGGGCGGTATCGACATTCAGCCCGATAAAGACGGCACAGTCCTGATGACAGCCTACAGTGGTGAACGTTCGATGCAGAAAGGCGATGTCCTTCATTATAATTTCAATATGCTGGTTACTCCGGTGAAACCGCTTAACCTGCCGGAACTGGCGGAAAAACGTTTCTACCATTCCAACAGCGATGTAAGTGCCGATTATATCCCTGCCGCCCTGAAAGCGGGAGCCAATATGATCAATGTGCATCATAAGAAAGATATTTACCCGTTCATTAACTATCCGTATTATGATGAAGCCGTTCCGGATCTGAAACGCTTTATCTCGGATGCACACAGCAAGGATTTGGATGTCCGGCTTTATTATACGACCCGTGAGTTGACGGTGAAGATACCGGAGTTGTGGGCATTACGCAGCCTGGGCAGTGAAGTGATTCATGACGGTCCCGGAAAGGATGCCCGTACACTGATCCATCGCAACGGTCCTCACGAATGGTTGAACAAGAACCTGACAACTCATTTCATCCCCGCCTGGTATAACGCTTTCAAAGAAGGTAAATATGCCGGGGATATGGATATCTCGGTCATCACCACCCCCGATTCCCGTTGGAACAATTACTACCTGGAAGGGCTGGACTGGATGATTAAAAACCTGGGCCTGGATGGTGTCTATATCGACGACAGTGCTTTGGATCATCAGACCTTGCAACGTGCCCGCCGTGTGATGGATGCCGACGGTAAACGCCGCCTGATCGATATCCACTCCTGGAACCATATGAATCAGTGGGCCGGCTATGCAAACTCGCTGCATCTTTATCTGGAGTTACTGCCTTATGTAGACCGTACCTGGATCGGTGAAGGTTTCCCTGCAAACAATACGCTGGATTTCTGGCTGGTGGAAATGTCCGGTATTCCTTTCGGATTGATGAGTGAAACGTTGGATGCCCGGAATGTGTTCCGTGGAATGGTCTACGGTATGCTTCCCCGCCTGCCGTGGAGTGGAAACCCTGTTCCGTTCTGGCATATTTGGGACGATTTCGGTATGAAGAATGCCGTGATGAGAGGCTATTGGGATGAACGTTGTCCGGTAAAAACAGATAATGCTAATATCCCGGCTACCGTTTATATCAACGGAGATAAAGCGCTTGTCGTACTGGCAAACTGGACCGATCTTCCTCAAACGGCAAAGATCACATTGGATGAACAACTGCTTGGCTTCAAGCCGTCTTCCTATCTGTTGCCGGAGATCCGGAACACACAATGGGAAGGAAAACTGTCTTCCCTGAACCAATGCGAGATCATGGGACGTGGCGGTATGATCATTTTACTGGAAAAATAAAAGAACGAACCGGATAGTTCCGTTTTGTATAAGTTAAAGGGCCGAATGATACCATTTCGGCCCTTCTTTTTTTCCGGAAGTGTAAAATCCGGTACTGTCTTTTCCCTATCTTTGCTTCTGAATAAGGGAAAGGAAATACCATGGATAACAAGACAACAGAACAGTCTCTCTGGGGACTTTTGGAAGGGATAACGGATAATCTGAAGTACAAACGACTGGCGGATGTCTTCCGCTTTGTCTCTTTCCAGCCATTTGAAACATTCGGACCACACCAGCATCTACGTATCGAGATCAACTATGTAAAGAAAGGAAATTGCATTCTGCACCTGGAGAACGAAAGTATCAGTTTTAATGAGAACGAGATGATGATCATCTGCTCGAATGTGGAACACACCTTCGAGGCCGGTTCGGAAGGGACGACGCTGATGCAGCTGGAATTTCTGCCGGAGATCTTCTCCCGCTTCAATCCGCATGCCCAGGATGAGACAGGCGAATTGACTCCCGTCACTATCTTCTCGGAAGAGAACCGGCTGATCAAGATCGTGAATAATGTCCGGATCATGCGGGCCGTTCAGCGTATCGTGAACGAGATGAACCTGAAAAACAAATACTATCAATACCTGGTCGTGATGTACTATGCGGAACTACTGATTCTGATCTACCGCTATATGGACGAATCCTACCTGCCGATTTGTACAAATGAATCGCTGAAAAAGGCAATTTCTTATATCCGCATGAACTATCAGACAGATATCTCCATCACCGACGTGGCCGGGCAGACCGGAATAGGGGAACGTTACCTGCGCAAACTCTTCGCCCAGCATCTCAATCTCTCTCCGCTGGATTATCTGAACCAGATACGGATCAATAAGGCGATCGAACTGTTGAGGAATACGGAAATGTCTATAAAAGAGATCTGTTTCATCTGCGGGTTCAAGTCGCCGCAATACTTTTCTAGGGTATTCAAACAGCAGATGGGGATCACTCCGAGGGAGGTTACCAAATAGTTTTCCGTTTTGTACACATTTTCCTCTTAAAAGGTCCTACCTGCATACGTTGCAGCTTTGTTTTAAGCCTTACTTTTTGTACACTCCGGCTAACTTTGTGATCAGTAACAGGAGTATATAAATACTGATAAACTATAGTAAAATGAAAGAATGGAATGATGATAAAGCGTTGTTCTCTTTGATAAAAGAGGAGCTTTATACCGCAGTGATCGGTGACATTATGGATAAGATGGGTTATACCCGTCAGTTTCTTCCCCCGCAAATACGTCCGCTTCGTGACGATATGCTGGTTGTCGGACGGGCAATGACAGTGCTGGAAGCAGATGTGTTGGAGCATGGAAAGGAATGTGGGGAGAATCCGTTGTTGAAACGTTCTTTCGGATTGATGCTCGAAGCGCTGGACGATCTGAAAGAAGATGAAGTCTATGTCTGTTCCGGTTCGTCTCCCTGTTATGCCTTATGGGGTGAATTGATGAGTGCCCGGGCTATGCAGTGCAAGGCAGCCGGTGCTGTGGTGAATGGTTATTCACGCGATACGAAAGGGATTCTGGCACTCGACTTCCCTTGTTTCTCTTACGGCCCTTATGCACAGGACCAGGCTCCGAGAGGAAAAGTGATCGACTATCGCGTTCCGATTGAAATGGATGGGGTGCGTATCGACGACGGGGATATCCTGATAGGAGATATCGACGGTGTATGTGTCGTTCCCCGCGCTATCGAGGAGGAAGTCTTTACCCGTGCCCTTGAAAAAGCCCGTGGCGAACGGATGGTATTGAAGAAGATACAGGAAGGAATGAAAGCTCGCGATGCTTTCGACCAGTTTGGAATCATGTAATTAAATCGAAATAGACAATGAAGATCACAGATGTAAAGGTATGGTTGGTACAAGGTATCAAATACAACTGGACGCTACTTAAAATATATACGGACGAAGGATATACCGGTGTGGGCGAAGCGACCAACTGGCCGGGAAGTCCGATCGTCTTTGAAGCTGCCAAGCATGTAGGGCAGCGTATCATCGGTCTCGATCCGATGAAGACGGATTTTATCTGGACGAAGCTCTATCGCGATCTGAACTGGATCGGCCCGTACGGTGCCAGCCTTTGCGCCATCAGCGGTATCGATATGGCTTTGCTGGACCTGAAGGCAAAAGTGCTGGGCGTTCCCTGCTATGAGTTGCTGGGCGGCGCTTATCGCAAAAACGTTTTATTATATGCCAACTACTGGTTTACCGGTGGCGGACATAATGCCAAAGACTATACGGAACAGGCGTTGAAAGTAAAGGAGGCCGGTTTCACCGGACTGAAGTTCGACCCATTTGCACATACGAACTATTTCTATGGGGAAGACCTGGCTTCCAATCTGACCCTGACGGCAGAACAACAAGACTTGGCTTTCGATGTATCGAAGGCGGTACGTGATGCGGTAGGACCGGAGTTCGATATTATGATCGAGACACATGCCATGCTGAATTACCGGGTGGCGGTGAAGATGGCCGAACGTCTGGCAAAGTTGGATATTACCTGGTATGAGGAACCTGCCGGACCGGAAAGTTCGCAGACCTTGCGTGCCATGCGTGAACGTATCCCTTCCGATGTCGCTATCTGCGTAGGCGAACGCCATTATACCCGCTTCGGTATCCGTTCTTTGTTGGAGAAACATGTCTGTGATGTCATCATGCCGGATATCACCCGTTGCGGCGGACCGTCTGAAATGAAGCGGATGGCGACGATGGCGGAAGCCTACAACGTCCTGATCGCTCCCCATAATCCGAACGGGCCTTTATCGACGCTTGCTTCTTCGCATGTGTGTGCTGCGATCCCGAATTTCTTCCGTCAGGAATTTATGTTCAATGATGTTCCCTGGAGGGATACGGTGATCGACCATCCGATAGCGGAAATGGTGTACGACGGCCATCTGCATCTGTCCGACCGTCCGGGACTGGGCGTAGACCTGGTGGAGGAAGAGATGGAAAAGCATCCGGGTATTACGACGAACGCGCCCGCTAACTTCTATATATAATAATGTATGAGCTTTACGATAGATTATAAAGATAAAGTGGTACTTGTTACCGGCGTATCTTCCGGTATCGGTCTGGGTACTGCCCGGGAGTTTGCCCGGGCGGGTGCTCATGTCGCCGGATGTGCACGAAAAGCGGCGGATGATCCGTCGGCAGCCGCATTCCGGGAGGCTGTCGAGTCGCAGGGAGTCCGGTCGTTGTATGTGCAGACCGACGTCACTTGTCCCGAACAACTGGAGCAGCTGGTGGAGGAAACGATCCGTACTTTCGGGCGGTTGGATGTCCTGGTCTCCAGTGCGGGTATGAATGTATTCGAGGGTGCAGCCGGGTGTACGGAAGAACGCTGGCAGTATAACCTGGATCTGAACCTGGCATCCCACTGGCGGTTGTCGAAGCTATGCAAACCCTATCTGGAACAGAGTGGGGAAGGCGTTATCCTGTTGATGACTTCCAACCATGCGTTCGGAACGATTCCCGGATGCTTTCCGTATAGCGTGACGAAAACGGCGATCACCGGCCTGGTCCGTAACCTGGCGATCGAGTGGGGGCCTGCTATCCGTACGGTCGGTGTCGCTCCGGGCTTCATCGATACGGCGGGCAACGATACCTGGTTCGACTCTTTTCCGGATGCCCGGGAAGAGCGTTTACGTACGATCAACCTGCATCCGGTCAAACGGATCGGGACGGTAGAGGAGGTGGGTGACCTCTGTGTCTATCTTGCTTCGCCTATGGCGCGTTTCATTAGTGGGACAACGATCCTGATGGACGGTGGCCGGTCGGCTCTGATGCAAGATGAATAGGGTTTTGCCACTACGATGGCAGAACCCTGCCATACCTTTGGCAGAGCTCTGCCATCGTAGTGGCAGTATTCTGCCAAAGGCATGGCAAAAGAATTAGATAACGAATATGAATACCATGAACACAATAGATCTGATTGTTTTTATTGCTTACTGTGCCCTGATCCTCTTCGTAGGATTGTTTGTCTCACGAAAGAAGAAAGGCGAAGAACGGGATGCCGGCGATTATTTCCTTGCCGGACGCGGACTGGCCTGGTGGGCGATCGGTGCTTCGATCATTGCGTCGAACATCTCTGCCGAACAGTTTGTCGGTATGTCCGGCTCCGGGTATGCGATCGGGCTGGCAATGGCTACTTATGAATGGATCGCCGCACTGGGATTGATTATCGTAGCCAAATACTTTATTCCGATATTTCTGGAAAAGAAGATATTCACGATGCCGCAGTTCCTGGAAGAGCGGTTCGATAAGCGGGTGAAGACGGTCATGGCTGTCTTCTGGCTGGCGGTTTTTATCTTTATCAACCTGACTTCGATACTGTATCTCGGAGCACTGACGATCGAGAAGGTCATGGGTATTCCTCTGTTTTGGGGAGTAGTCGGACTGGCTGCCTTTGCCGGTATATACTCTATCTACGGAGGATTGAAAGCGGTTGCTTTGACTGATGTCATTCAGGTGATCTTCCTTATTGGAGGCGGACTGATAACGACTTATATTGCCTTGGACTTGCTGGGAGCCGGTGAAGGAGTATGGCAGGGTGTCACGAACCTGTATGCACAGGCAGAAGATAAGTTTCATCTGATCCTCGATAAATCGCATCCGAGCTATAAGGACTTGCCCGGTATCTCTGTTATTCTCGGTGGACTGTGGGTGGCAAACCTGTATTACTGGGGATGCAACCAATATATTATTCAACGGGCTTTGGCTGCCAAGTCGGTGGGAGAGGCGCAGAACGGTATGTTGTTTGCCGGGTTTATCAAACTGTTGGTTCCGTTGCTGGTCGTGATACCGGGGATTGCTGCGTTTGCTTTGAATGCTCCGTTGGAAAAGTCGGACGAGGCTTATCCCTGGCTACTCAGCAACCTGCTACCGGTAGGAGTGAAAGGGATTGCTTTTGCGGCGTTGACGGCGGCGATTGTCAGTTCGCTGGCTTCGATGATGAACAGTATATCCACTATCTTTACAATGGATATTTATAAGTCCTTTTTCCGGAAGGAAGCCGGACAGCATGAATTGGTAAAGACTGGAAGATGGGCGAGTTTTGGATCGTTGCTGGTTGCCGTATCGATCGCACCGATGTTGTCGGGACTGGATCAGGCGTTCCAGTATATTCAGGAGTTCACCGGATTTATCAGTCCGGGTGCTTTGTCGATCTTCCTGGCTGGGTTCTTCTATAAACGGGCGACGGCAAACGGAGCATTAGCGGCTGCTTTCGGATCGTTTGTATTCTCTACGTTGATGAAGTTCCTTTGTCCCGGTTTACCGTGGATGGATCGTATGATGATCGTTTTCTTCTTCTGTTGCGGATTGATCATCCTACTGGGTAGCCGTAAGCCGATGGAAAATGCCTATACGACACACCGGCCCGGATTATTCCATACGAGCCGCCTGTTCAATATCCTGTCGTTGGTCGTGATAGCTATATTGGTTGCATTCTATTGGTTCTGGTGGTGACATTAGAAATAACAACTATAAAACATGAAATATATATGAAAAAAACATTATTACTCTTGAGTAGTTGTTTCCTGCTCAATCAGGGGATAGGTGCGGCAGATTCATCGGAGACACTCTCTCCGGAGTCTTCTTTCCTGATCCCTTGCGAGATAAGCGGGGTGAATAACTCTTCGATATTGTTGAGCGGTACATGGCAGTTCCGTTATGATAACAAAGGAAAGTGGAATACCGTCCAGGTTCCCGGTGAACTGGCTATGCAAGGCTACGCTATTCAGCACGATACTCCTTATCTGTACCGTAAATCGTTTACCCTTCCGGCCGATTATAAAGGGAAGCGTACGATACTGCGTTTCGACGGTGTTTACAGTCATGCCCGCTTGTCGGTAAATGGGAAGGAAGTCCGTGAACATTATGGTGGTTTCACCCGTTGGGAAACCGATATAACCGAGTTTGTACATCCCGGAAAGAAAAATGAGATACAGGTGGAGATCACCGACCGTATCGACGATATCTCTTATGCTTCCGGCTACGGGCATCATCCGATAGGAGGTATTTTGCGCGACGTAACTGTCTTCGCTTTACCGGAAACCTGCCTTTATGACTTCTCTGCCGAAACTCTTCTCGACACTCTTTATAAAGATGCTGTCCTGAAAGTTTCTTACCAGGGAAAAACATCGGGTAATGCAGAAGTCGCTTATACATTAACCGACCCTTTCGGCAACAACATCTCCTTGTCGCAAACCACTTTTCCTCTAAAGGAGAACGGGAACAGCAACGAACTATCTGTACGCAATCCTTTGAAATGGGACGCTGAACACCCGAACCTCTATACCCTGGCCGTATCCATCCGGGAAGGAGGCAAGGAACTGACTCGTTTCAGTAAACGCATCGGTTTCCGTGATGTGAAGGTCGTAAAAGACCGTATGCTTGTAAACGGTCTTCCCGTCAAGTTACGCGGAGCCTGCCGCCACGATATCCATCCCACATTGGGACGCACCACGACGGTTGAACTCGATAGCCTGGATGCGATTCGTTTCAAACAGTCGAATATGAATTTTGTGCGTACTTCGCATTATCCGCCTTCTGAAAAGTTCCTTGAGTATTGCGACCGCTTCGGTATCTATGTAGAGTGTGAAACGGCTGTTTGTTTCGTCGATACCTATCGCCAGAAGAATTATGCCCCGGGTAAGACACAGGATAGTACCGAGTTTACACCTCGTTATTTGTCACAATGCCGTGAAATGGTAAAGTCGTTCCGCTCGCATCCATCGATCCTTTTCTGGTCGATCGGTAATGAGAGTGTGTACGGAAAGAACTTTCAGGCTTGTTGGGATTGGGTGAAAGCGACGGATACGACTCGCCCTGTTATCTTCAGTTATCCCGGTTCGATAGGCGAGAAGATGCCGATATATGATATTCTGAGCATGCATTATCAAGATGTGGATGGAAACCTGAACCAATGGGGACGCGCCACCCGTAACTTCCAGGGACATGGTATTCCGGCTCTTTTCGACGAATGGGCACATCCTGCTTGCTATACCTATAAAACATTGCAGGACGATCCGAATATCCGTGAGTTCTGGGGAATCTCCCTCGATAAGATGTGGAGCGGTTTGTTCGATGCTCCCGGCGGTTTGGGCGGTGCCATCTGGGGATATATCGACGAGACATTTATGTTACCCGAGCCTAAGATGGGTACTTCTTTCTGGAAGGAGTTTGCCCGTACTGCCAAGCCGGAAGACTTTCAGGGAAACTGCGTAGGATATGGCGAATGGGGAATAGTAGATGTATGGCGTCGTGAGAAACCGGAGTTCTGGTCTACCAAGAAAGCCTATTCACCAGTACGCTTGTTAGCGGAGCAGGTCAGTGATTATACAACGGGTGAACGTCTGGTTCTTCCGGTATATAACCGTTTCGATCATACGAACCTGAATGAGATAAAAGTACGTTATCAATATAACAGTATGGAAAAAGATATCCGGATGGCTTCCATCGAACCGCATCAGAAAGGTGTCCTGATCCTTCCCGCTGAAGACTGGAAAGAAGGCGGCGAACTGCTTGTCAGTTTCTTTACAGCGGAGGGAGATTTGATCGATGCCTCGCTTGTCACATTAGGGCAACCTAAAATCACACTGCCGCAACCGGATCGTAAAGGTTCGCTACTGGTCGAAGAAAGTGCTGACCGTATCGTGGTAAAAGGCGATCGTTTTGAAATCCCGTTCAGTAAAGAAACCGGTCTGATCTGTCATGCAACGGCGGACGGACAGGTCTTTATAGAAAAAGGTCCTTTCCTGAATCTGGATATCAACCTGAACCATCTGACGGGAGCCGAAGTGCGTAAGAGTGCAACCAAGTTCCTTACATCGGATGCCGACTGGCAGAAGCAGAGCATCACTTATACAAAACAAGGCGATAATGTCCTGGTTATCCTGAACGGTCGTTATAATGATGTGGATACGGATATCCGTCTATTGATCTCTCCCGAAGGACGTATGGAGATCAATTATCTGACGAACGGACAACCGAATGGTTTCTTGCGTGAAACAGGTCTATCCTTCCATCTTCCTGAAACGATGGACCGGCTGAAATGGAAACGTCGGGGACATTGGAGCTATTATCCTTCCGGTGCTTTTGCAGGCAATGAAGGAGAAACCTCTCTCTATAATCCGAACAAAGTGCCTTATGGAGCCCGTCCGGAACAACCCTGGCAGAGTGATACGCACAATTATTATTATTGGGCAGATGCCGGAGCGAATTGCGATCGCCCGCTTACTCAAATGGCAAAAGGAATGAAAGAAAATATCTATTTCTATACGTTGAATGCCGGTAATACAGGAAAAGGCTTATCGGTTCTTTCACCGGATGCCACTGTTGCCTGCCGTTCAAGTAAGCGCGCAGATGGCCAATTGATCCTGTACGTCAACAACCGTTGTGATTATCCGGAAATTGCCTGGGGAAATTATTGTAAGACATTGGAGGCTAACCCTTGTTATGGGAAGATAGAGATCATCTTCTAAAGAACGAACGGTATCGGCCATCTTAAGAGAACGCAAAGCGTTCTAGGAAAGGCCTCAGCGGGTGAGCGTCCGCGAAGGTGAAAGACGAAGCGTTAGGAGACTGCGCTGTTTGAGCGAAGCGAGTTCGCAGACGACAGCGTAGTCTTTTGCCGTAGCAGCGAAGCCGGTGCAGCCTTGATTTTTTGTTTACTTTTGGATCAAGCCAAAAGTAATAGTAAGATAGTATAAGACTTTCGCAATAAATGAAAGCATTCAATCTTTAGTAATAGAATATCTTTGCATCAAATAAGAGTGCAAATAATATGAAGAAGAAACACCTATTACTATTGACCTTGTGTAGCGGCTTTATCGCCTGTACAGGGCCTACCCCCACACAACAATTAGCAAAAGATATCCGTAATGACAAGACACTACATATAGTCGACAGTATGGCCCGTTCAGTTATCCGTAGCGGTTTCAACGCTGGAAGCGGTTACTCCCAGATCTGGGCACGCGATATGAATACTTTTATCGAGGTTGCCTGCGAGGAAAGCAACCCGTCCGACCTGCGTAATGCCATCCTGCTGTTCTTTGCATTGCAGCAGCCGAACGACGAAATGATAGACGGTTATGTCCTGAAAGCAGACTTCAACTGGGGTGATGACCATCCGTATTATTCGGAGGCAGCCCCCGATCATGTCGCTTTTAAGAATACGGTAGAGACCGACCAGGAATCCTCTTTGATCCATATCGTAGGAAAGTATATCCGTAAGACCGGTGATACCTCTATCCTGAATGAAACGGTTGCCGGTCGTACCGTCTACCAGCGTATGATCGGAATGATCGACTATCTGATGAAAGAACGGTATAATGAACAATACGGCCTTCTCTACGGTGCTATGACGGCGGACTGGGGAGACGTGCAGCCCAACGATGACTTTGGTTGTGATATGAACGAACTGTCCGACCCGGCTATCGACGTATACGATAATGCCATGTTCATCATTGCCCTCAACTATATGGATGAGATGACTACCGATGAAGCCGATAAGCTCCGTTGGAAAGAGCTTCGCCAGCATATCTCCGCGAATGTACGTAAGCACCTCTGGGATGCACAGCGTCAGAAGTTTATCCCGCATATCTATCCCGAAAATTCCCCGATACCCAAAGGCTTCAATGAACTGGACGTGCATTATCACGGAGGAACAGCCATTGCTATCGAAGCCGGACTTTTGTCACCGGAAGAGATAGCAACCGTCAATGCACAGATGCTTGAGAACGTCCGTCTGTCGGGAATGCCGAGTATCGGCTTGACCCTGTATCCTACTTATCCGGAAAACTTTTTCCGTGGAGGAATGTCGAAAGCCTATATCTATCAGAATGGTGGCGACTGGACCTGGTTCGGTGGCCGTATGATCCAGCAGCTTATTGCTAACGGTATGGTAAAGGAAGCCTACGAAGAGGTACGACCGATGATCGACCGGGTGATCCAGAATAAGGGTTTCTATGAATGGTACGGTATGGGTGGTGTACCCAGCGGTTCCGGTCATTTCAAAGGATCGGCAGGAGTACTGGCGAAAGCTATCGAGATGTTTAATGAATGGTCAGAAGAAAATAAATAAAATAATGAGAAAGAGTAATTACGATAAAAGTCCCTCAACAACAGTCGACGGGGCTCTTTGGAAAGGTTGGGAGTCTGTTCTGGATAAGTTGAAGGAAGTATGCAACGTCCCGGAAAAGTTGGCACGAAAGGTCGTTGTTATCGAGTGTTATCATGGTGTGTATACAGATAAACTGGCTGAACATCTGGTAGCGTTGGAGCCTTCATTGATGATTCATTCGGATCAGTGTTTTAAAGGCGTAAAAGACATTGAGAAGATGACTTATCCTTATCTGACAGACGATCGCCTTTTTGGACGTCGCGCACCGTTTTACTATGCGGACTTCCTGGATGCAGACAAAGTAAAAGAATGCCGCGAAAAGATTGTAGCAGCTACCGGTCTGGTTATCGTTTACGGACATGCTGCGGCGGAGGTTGTCCGCGAAGCCGATGTCTTGGTCTATGTCGATATGGCACGCTGGGAGATCCAGCAGCGTTTCCGTCGGGGTGAGATCGACGGACTAGGAGTGAAGAACCGTGAAGAGGCTCCTTCATACCATTATAAACGGGGATATTTCATCGACTGGAATGTCTGCGATGCCCTGAAGAAAGAATTACTACCTAAGGTCGATTACTGGCTGGATACGCATATTCCTGATATGCCGAAGATGATCACCGGTGAGACGATGCGCGCCGGTCTGGAAAAGACTGCCCATCAGCCGTTCCGTGTGGTTCCCTTCTTCGACCCTGCACCCTGGGGCGGTCAGTGGATGAAAGAAGTATGTGACCTAGATAAGGAACAGGAGAATTTTGGCTGGTGCTTCGATTGTGTGCCGGAAGAGAATAGTCTGTATCTGAAAGTCGCAGGCGAACTGTTCGAGATGGCTTCCAATAACCTGGTGTTTTATCAGACCCGTAACTTATTGGGTGGTCCGGTAGAATCGCGTTTCGGACAGGACTTCCCGATACGTTTCGACTTCCTCGATACGATGGGAGGGGGTAATCTGAGCTTACAGGTTCACCCGACAACTCAATATATACGTGATACGTTCGGTATTTATTATACGCAGGACGAGAGTTACTACCTGTTGGATGCCGGTGAGGATGCAACCGTTTATCTCGGACTGAAAACCGGTGTCGATCCGGAAGAGATGATCGCCGCTTTGAATGAAGCGCAGGTGTCGGGCGAACCGTTCGATACGGAAAAGTATGTAAATAAATGGCCGGCAAAGAAACATGACCATTACCTGATCCCGAACGGGACTATCCATTGTTCGGGTTCGAATGCGATGGTGCTTGAGATCAGTGCGACACCCAGCCTTTTCACCTTCAAACTGTGGGATTGGGGGCGTCTGGGACTGGACGGTAAGCCGCGCCCGATCAATATCAAACACGGCTCCCATGTTATCCAGTGGGAACGGCAAACCGATTTCGTACGCGACCAGCTGGTCAACCATTTTGAGCCGCGTGCCGAAGGCGAAGGTTGGGTGGAAGAACGTACCGGCCTGCATGAGAATGAGTTTATCGAAACCCGTCGTCACTGGTTTACCGGAAAGGTACCGCACAATACGGGTGGGGGAGTCAACGTTTTTAATGTGATCGAAGGGGATGAACTGATCGTGGAAAGTCCGACGAATGCGTTCGAACCGTTCATTGTCCATTATGCCGAAACGTTTATCGTTCCTGCCATCGTCGGCGATTACACCATTCGCCCGTATGGTATTTCCGAAGGGAAAACCTGTGGGACGATAAAGGCATACGTTCGGGTGAAAGGATAAAATCGAATACCAATTAAAACACATATATATAATGTATAGTAACGATAACCGCATAGTAATGACCCTCGACGCCGGAGGAACCAACCTGGTCTTCTCGGCTATCCGCGGGGGCGACGAGATCGTGACCCCGATCACTTTACCCTCCTGTGCCTGTAGTCAGGAACAATGCCTGGGACAACTGGCAACAGGTTTCAGCCGTATCCGCGAGCAACTACCGGAACCACCGGTCGCTATCAGCTTCGCTTTTCCCGGTCCGGCAGACTATCCGGCAGGTATCATCGGTGACCTGCCGAATTTCCCCTCTTTCCGGGGAGGTGTGGCGTTAGGCCCGTATCTGGAAGATATATTCAATATCCCTGTCTTCATAAATAATGACGGTGACCTTTTTGCCTACGGGGAAGCACTGACCGGTGCTTTACCGGAAATAAACAACCGTCTGGAAAAAGCAGGCAGTATCAAACGTTATAAAAACCTGCTGGGTCTCACACTGGGCACAGGCTTCGGAGCCGGAGTCGTTATCGACGGAAATCTGCTGATGGGCGATAATGCTGCCGGAGGTGACATCTGGTGTTTCCGCAATAAGAAATATCACCCCTATATCGTGGAAGAAAGCGTGAGTATCCGTGCCGTACAACGCGTGTACCGGGAGCTTTCCGGAGACACCCATGTTTATACTCCGAAAGATATATTCGATATGGCAGAAGGTATCCGCCCGGGTAATCAGGAAGCAGCCCTTCGTGCTTTTGCCGAGTTGGGAGAGATGGCAGGAGATGCCATTGCACAAGCTATCACGTTAATCGACGGTCTGGTCGTGATCGGCGGTGGTTTGACCGGTGCAGCCAAATATATCCTTCCTGCACTTTTACAGGAGATGAACAGCCAGACCGGTATGATGGACGGTAGCCGTTTCTGTCGCTTGCAAAGTAAAGCCTATAATTTGGATGACGAGGCTGAGTTCAATCTGTTTGCAAAAGGAGAAGCAGTGAAGATACGTGTCCCCGGTTCAGGTCGTGAAGTGGACTATGACCCTTGTAAACGTATCGGAGTCATGATCAGTAAGCAGGGAGCCAGCCGTTCGGTAGCTTTGGGAGCTTATGTTTATGCGTTGAATCATTTATAAAGAAACAATAAAGTTACGCCATGAATAAAAACTATTTGTTAAACACAGCCCTTTGTTTGCTGGCAGGTGGACTGGCTATTGCCTGTTCGCCGGTAAAGGAGGAGAAAGCTGCCGAAGAACTATCCCAATATGTAGAGCCGCGTATCGGGACAGCCCATTGCCGCTGGTTCCATTTCACTCCGGGAGCTTATCCTTTCGGAATGGCAAAGCCTGCCCCGTCGACTAACGGGCATCTGGGGAATAACTCCGGTTGGGAAGCTACCGGCTATGATTATCGGGATACTTCGATCGAAGGTTTCCCCTGTCTGCATGAATTCCAGGTGGGCGGTATCGTCCTGATGCCGACAGTGGGCGAGTTGACGACTGTTCCCGGTGCCGTGAACGATTCAACCGGAACCGGCTATCGTTCCCGTTTCGACCATTCGGAAGAGATTGCAACGGCCGGCTATTATTCCGTTAACTTGCAGGATTATAATATCCGTGCAGAACTGACCGCCACGCCCCGCGTGGCTTTCCAGCGTTACACCTTCCCGGCATCCGACGAGAGCCGTATCCTGTTCGATATCGGTAACAGGCAGGGGGAGAGCGGTGCTGTGAAAGATGCCTCCGTCACCCTGAACGAAGATGGGACGGTGGAAGGCTGGGTAATCACTCTGCCGGAATACGTAAAGAAATATCAGCCCGGAGCAGAAGTGCCTCTCTATTTCTTCGCCCAGCTGGATAAACAACCAGAGGGGTACGGTACATTTATCGGAGAAAAGGTGCAGCCGGATACCCGGCATATTTCAGGTATCGGCTCCGGTTTGTACCTCACTTATAAAACGAACGAAGGCGAAAGCATTACGGCTAAAGTCGGCCTCTCATACACTTCCGTAGCGAATGCCCGCTTGAATCTGGCGACGGAAGCCAAGACGCTAACCTTCGACCAGGCGAAAGAAGCCGCCCATCAGCAATGGGAAGACTACCTGGGACGCATCCGGGTAGAAACTCCTGTAAAAGAAGATAAGGTGAAATTCTACACCGGCCTCTATCATGCCCTGCTCGGACGCGGGCTGGCGAGCGACGTGAACGGAGCTTATCCCCGCAACGACGGCAGTGTCGGACAGATCCCTGTGAAAGACGGCAAGCCGGTTCATAACCTGTATAATACTGATGCCGCCTGGGGTGCCCAGTGGAACCTTTCGCAGGTGTGGGTATTGGCTTATCCTGAATATGCTTCCGATTACATCAGCAGCCATTTGTTGGTCTATAAAGATGCCGGATGGCTGGCGGACGGCATTGCCAACAGCCGTTACGTATCGGGTGTCGGCACGAACCTGTTGAGTACGATCCTGGCAGGAGCTTACCAATGCGGTATCCGCGACTTTGACGTAGACCTGGCCTACGAAGCCTCCCTCAAGAATGAACTCGACGGAACCAACCGTCCGCTGGGTGCCGGTAAGGTTGATACGGACATGTTCCTCAAATACGGTTATGTCCCCCACATGGATAAAGGCGACGGACCGGACGAAGCGTTTATGTTCTCTGCTTCCCATACCCTGGAGTACTCTTATAGTGCCTGGGCCGTAGCTCAATGGGCAAAGAAACTCGGTAAGACGGAAGATTACGATCAACTGATGTGGCTGTCCAAAGGCTGGGAACGTATCTACGACCCTTCGACCAATTTCGTACGCCCGAAAAAGGCTGACGGACAGTTTATCGGTGATTTCAAGCCGATGCAGGTCTGGCGCGGTTTCCAGGAAGGAAATGCCTGGCAGTACACATTCTATGTGCCTCATGATGCGGAAGCATTAGCCGGCAAGGTAGGAGCGGATGTATTCAATCAGCGCCTGGATAGCATCTTTACGGTTTCTCAAAAACTGATATTCAGCGGTGGAACGGAAGTAGGTGCCTTTGCCGGCCTGCAAACCCTGTATAACCACGGTAACCAGCCTTGCCTGCATATCTCCTGGTTGTTCAATGAAGCCGGTCGTCCTTCGTTGACTCAGAAATGGGTACGTGCCATCCTCGATGAGTTCTACGGTACGGACGGAATACATGGCTACGGCTACGGACAGGATGAAGATCAGGGCCAGTTGGGTGCCTGGTATGTGATCGCTTCGCTGGGAATGTTCGACGTGAAAGGCCTGACGGATTCAACACCTTCTTTTGCTTTGGGCAGTCCGGTATTTGACAAGATAACGATCCAACTCAACAACCAATATTATAAAGGAAAAGAGTTCGTTATCGAAGCAAAGAACAACAGTAAGGAAAACGTCTATGTGCAGCAATACCGCCTGAATGGTGAGGTATATCCTGCCACTCGTATTCCTTTTGAAACAATTACTGCCGGAGGTCGTCTGGAGATGGATATGGGTAATCGTGCAGTGGATGATTACAAATAAAGAATATATACCATGAATAAACAAAATTCAAAAGCCATTTACCCCATCCTCTTCGGATTCTTTGTGATGGGCTTTGCAGATGTTGTAGGCATTGCGACTAATTACGTAAAGGTGGACTTTTCCCTTTCCGATACGCTTGCCAACCTGTTGCCGATGATGGTCTTCCTTTGGTTTGTCCTGTTTTCCATTCCGACAGGTATCCTGATGGGGAAAGTCGGACGGCGTAATACCGTAGTGATAGCGTTGGCCATAACCGCCCTCGCTATGCTGCTGCCTTTGTTCTTTTATGACTTCCCCTGTATTTTATTGACTTTTGCGCTGTTGGGTATCGGCAATACGATCCTTCAGGTTTCCCTGAACCCGATGGTTGCCAATGTCGTCAACCCGGACCGCATAACCAGTGTACTGACCCTGGGGCAGTTTATCAAGGCGATCTCCTCTTTCCTGGGTCCGATCATTGCCGGTGTCGCCGCTTCTTTCTGGGGGGACTGGAAACTGATCTTTGCCGTATATTCTGTAACGACACTGATCTCTACAATCTGGCTTATCTCCATTATTCCGGGAAAGGAAAAGCTGGAGGAAGCCCATGTGACCTTTGGTACGACAGTATCCCTTTTCAATGATAAATATATCGTATCCTTGTTCCTCGGAATCCTTTTTATTGTCGGCATAGATGTCGGTCTGAATACGACTATCCCTAAATTATTGATGGACCGTACGGGTATGCCTCTTTCGGAAGCCGGATTGGGAACCAGCCTGTACTTCGCAGCTCGTACGATCGGATCGTTTGTCGGCGCTCTCCTGCTGGCAAAATTTTCGGCAAGCCGCTTCCTGAAATATAGCATGTTTGTGGCAATCGTGGCATTTGTCCTGTTGCTGGCTGTCCCTGCTACATGGAGCATGTTCGTGATGATCGTTATTATAGGACTGGCCTGTGCGAATGTCTTCTCGATCATCTTCTCGTTCGCCCTTCAGCATAAACCGGAACGGGCAAACGAAATATCGGCGCTGATGATCATGGGAGTATCCGGCGGTGCGCTGATTACTCCGCTGATGGGAGTCGTGGCCGATGGCTTCGGGCAGGTTGCGGGATTATCCATCCTCCTGCTTTGTCTTCTTTATATTTGTCTTATATCTTTTCGAATCGATAAAAAATAGATGCTTATGAAAACACTAAAAAACTTGTTCCTGGCTGGGCTGGCATTGTTTACAATGTCCTCCGCTGTGTGGAGTGCATCGACTGCACCTCCGGGAATCGAAACTCATCTTTTCCCTGCTTTATATAAAACGGCGAAAGGTCCGGTACAGAAAGTACAGGTAACTGTGAAGCATAGCGGTGCACCTGTTACTGCAACACTTACGTTGGGAGACCAGTCGCGAAAGGAGAAGCTGAATGATGGTGCCAATCTCTTCTTTTTTGAGATACCGGCTGTGCAGTCTGCAGTGCAATTGCCTCTGACGGTAACGGTTGGAAAAGAAAAAGAGTCCGCTCTGATAGATGTGAAACCAGTCCGCCACTGGCAGATGAATATGGTACAGCATACCCATACCGATATCGGTTATACCCGTTCGCAGACCGAGATTCTGGCGGAACACCTTCGTTATATCGACTATGCGCTCGACTATTGCGATGCAACCGACAATTATCCCGACTTCGCCAAGTTCCGCTGGACTTGTGAGATCGCCTGGGCTGTCAGCGAATACCTGAAATGCCGTCCGGCCGAACAGATTGCCCGGTTAAAGAAACGGGTAGCGGAAGGACGTATCGAACTCGCTGCTATGTATCTGAACTTCGACGAACTGCCGGACGAGCAGACATTGGCTGCTTCCTTGTATCCACTGAAACAATTCCGTGATGCCGGTTTGAAGGCGGAAGTCGCCATGCAGAACGATGTGAACGGTATCGGCTGGTGTTTCAGCGAGTTCTTTGCCGATGCCGGTGTGAAGTATGTCAATATGGGAACACATGGTCACCGTGCCCTGATCTGTTTCGATATCCCGACCGTCTTCTGGTGGCAGTCTCCTTCGGGAAAGAAGGTCTTGACCTACTGTGCCGAACATTATAACCAGGGTAACTTCTTCGGTATCCATACCGATAACTTCGAACAGTTTGAGGAACGTGTACTGAATTATCTGGGAGAGATGGAAGCGAAAAACTATCCGTATGATATCGTTGCCGCCCAACACTCCGGTTATTTCACTGACAACTCGCCCCCTTCGACAAAGAGTTGCGAAATGCTGATGAAATGGAACGAGAAATACGAATGGCCTAAACTTCGTACGGCCGTAGCCAGCGAGTTTATCAAAGAGGTGGAATCGAACTATGCCGATAAAATACAAACCATCCGTGGCGCATGGCCCGATTGGTGGACCGACGGCTTTGGATCCGGAGCACGTGAAGCGGCTATTTCCCGTATCACTCATTCGGACATCATAGCCAACCAGGCCGGTCTATCGTTTGCCGGCATGATGGGAGCGAAACTTCCTACTCAGATAGATAACCAGATTTACGATATCAACAAAGCCTTGCTCTTTTATGACGAACACACCTTTGGTTACAGCGAAAGCGTGCGGGATGCCTATTGCAAGGAAACCTGGGAACAACGTTCCCTGAAACAATCGTATGCCTGGGAGGCTTACCGCCATTCCGGCCTGCTGGGAGAAGTAACAATGGGATTGCTGCAGTCTTTCGTGCCAAAGGCCGAGTATCCGTCCGTTGCTGTTTTCAATACCTTGAACTGGACGTATAGCGGCATTGCCAAAGTATACATCGACCATCAGATATTACCCCGCGAGAAAGCATTCGAAATTACAGATACCGCTGGTAATATTATCCCTGCCCAGCCGGCAGAAAGCCGTTCCGACGGAACGTATTGGTCTTTGTTCGTAAAAGATGTTCCAGCTTTGGGATATGCACAATACTATATTAAGGTAAAGAACGAGCCCCGTCCGGAGATTGTATCTTCTGCCGCATTGGAAAAGGCACATGTGGAAAACAACTGGTATGCCATCGACTTCAATCCTCGTAAAGGAACGATCAGTAAATTGTTCGACAAAGAGCTGAATAAAGAGCTGACCACTCCGAATGCCGAGTGGGAGTTAGGTGAGTTTATCTATGAGATCATCGACAGCCGTCATCCGATGGAACAATACCGTGAACCTCAGTTCCTACGTCGTCGTCCCGAGCGTATTCGTTTCGAACGTTACGAGAAGGGGGCTATCTGGGATACCTATCGTTTCCGTGGTGAGACGGTTGCCGGACGCGAACCGAATAACCTGATGGTGGAGTTCCGTGTGTTTAATGTAGATAAGAAGATCGAGATAGTTTACCGTTTGCGTAAGAAAGCGGTGACCGATCCGGAAGCGGTCTACATCTCTTTCCCGTTTGAAGTGAACCAGGGTAAGATCATGCTCGACGTACCCGGTGGTACCATCGAAGCGGGTGTCGATCAGATCCCCGGATCATCGAACGACTGGTATACCGTTCAGAACTTTGCAACGGCATGTAACAACGAGTCGCAGGTCGTTATGGGAAGTCCGGAGATACCTCTGATGCAGTTCGGAGCCATCAATACCGGACGGTATAAAGCAGGCGCTGTTCCCCAGTCCACCAACATGTATTCCTGGCCGATGAACAATTACTGGGTGACCAATTTTAACGCCGACCAGATGGGTGAATTACAATGGAGCTACTTTATCAATTCAAGTAAAGACAACTCGGTAGGCTATGCCACCCGTTTTGCCTGGGAGAACCGTATCCCGTTCTTGACCCGCGTATTACCGGCAGGTGCGAAAGGTAACAAAGCGATTTCTCCGGCCTCTGTATTCAATATCGTTCCCGATAATATTCTGCTGGTAAATATGAAACCAGTGGAAGGCGAGCGTGCCGTTATGCTTCAGCTTCGTGAAATAGCAGGTAAGCCTGCAACGTTTGCCGTCACTTCCGATAAGGTGAAGTTTACCGCAGTTACCGTCTGCGATGTAGTAGGAGATCCAGTGAAAAGTACTCCCGAAACGACGTTCGCTCCCTGGGAAAATAAGTTTATAAAGCTTTCCTGGTAAGTTCAGGAATAGAACCGGATACCCCTTCGGACATCTGTCTAAAAAAGACCGGTGTTTTGAAATGTAAAGACAGGACTTTTATCTTCAAAAGTCCTGTCTTTTGTTTTCAAAAGATATATCTTTTTTTCAAAGGCGTTTTATCTCCCATAATAATGTAAAATAGTGTTAGTAATGAACGGCATAAAGGAGAGGATATAGATCTGTAAGATATTAATATCAATTTTAATAAATGAAATTTTTTAAAGAACCTTCTTATTGTGCAAGTATCTTTTATATCTTTGCTGTATCTACATTATACAAGTAACAGATGTAACAATATAAAAAGATGCCGTTAAACAATACAAATATTTTAGTCAAAGATATACGAAGTAATTTCGACAAGATTTATGTGACGTATTATTTCCGTATGTATCGCTTTGCTAAAGAATATGTTTTGTTTGATGAAGATGCAGAAAATATTGTACAAGATGTCTTTCTCCTGTTGTGGGAAAAAAGGGATGTATTGGATATCCATATAAGTCTGATGTCTTATCTCTTTAGTTTGGTGAAAAATAAATGTTTAGACTACTTAAGGCATCGTTTGGTCATAGAAGAGTTTCAGCAGGAATTTAAAGCTAAATTGTCTTCTCTCGAATCATTGAATTATACTTTAACATCAGAGGAGGATATCGAACGGATATTGACGGAGGCAATCAATAAACTGCCTGAACGTTGCCGGGAAATCTTTTTGAAAAGCCGTATTGAAGGAAAGAAAAACCGTGAAATTGCGGAAGAATTGAATATCTCTGTCAGTACGGTTGAGAACCAAATGACCATTGCCTTGAAGAAACTAAAAACAGAACTGAAAGACTACCTACCTTTATTACTCTTTCTTATATTTGTTAAATAACATTTATTTTTTAGGCGGCTTTGGGGGAAAATAAATTTTTAAACGCTCTCCCTTATAAAAGTCGGAAAATGCATAGTTTAATTACTAAATATTTCAATAAGGATATAACGGCAGAGGAAAAAGCAGAGTTATTCTCTTTGATGCAAACAGATAAGAATTTGCACAAGGAGTTCGTGTCTACGCAGAATCTGTGTGCTTTGTCGGCTTCACTACCCGTAAAAGACGATGAGATGAAAGCTGTCGGTAAACTTATCCAATTCAAAAAAGCTCATAAAAAAGAGGAAAAGAAGTTCGTAGGCCTGACCAGGCATCTGGTAGGATATGCGGCAGCTATCTGTATGGCTATCCTGTCGACCTGGCTTATAATGGATTATCGGCATGATAGTGCAATCGATGAACAGTTAGCCTTCGAAGAATTCTCGACTCCGCCGGGCCAGCGTGCCCGGGTAAAATTGCATGATGGAACAGTTGTCTGGCTGAATGCCCGTTCCCATTTACGTTATCCCAACCGGTTTGCCGATGAGGAACGAAAGGTGGAATTGGATGGAGAAGCTTTTTTTGAAGTCTCCCGCAATGAAGAAGCCCCATTTATTGTTTCCACGGAAAAACTGGATATAAAAGTACTGGGAACTAAGTTCAATGTCTTTGCTTATAAAGGGAAAAATGAATTTAATACCGCATTGATCGAAGGGTCGGTCAAACTCTATAAGTCGGGGAATGAATCGGTTGCCATGTTTATGAGTCCGAATGACTATGCGGAGTTGAAAGACGGACGGTTGGTGAAAAGCAAGATGGATAATACCGACTTTTTATTATGGAAAGAAGGTATTTATGCTTTCGATGATGTTGCTTTCAGTGATATTATCAAAAGACTGGAGCTTTATTATGATATCACCATAGAGACAAAGAACAGAAAGCTGAATAATTACAAGTTCAGCGGTAAGTTCCGCCAAAGGGATGGCATAGAAAGCGTTTTGAAGACTTTACAGAAGATATATTATTTTTCATATCTGAAGGATGAAGAGCTGAATAAGATTACAATACGTTGAAACATGACTAGACAACAAGGAGAAAAAATAAATATATGTATAACCTTTTAAATCAGTAATAGCCTATGACGGATTGAGTTTTTATATAAAAACAGCCGTTGGATGTTACCGCATCCAACGGCTGTTGCTAACACTAAATAAATTAAGTATTAACAAGTAAACGAAGCAAAGTTATGAAAAAAGAACCGAAATTTCTAAGCATTATGAGAATTTCAGCTTTCCTTCTTCTCTGTTGCGCATTCTCTTCTTTTGCGGCAAATACCAGTTCGCAAAATGCAAAGGTGAATATCAACGGAAAGAATTTAACGATCGGTAGTTTCATCGATCAGGTTGAAAAGCAAACAGATTATCTGTTTGTTTATAGTAAAAACGAAGTTAATGTAGACGAAGTCATTTCTGTAAAAACGGGAAAAAAAGCAGTCTCGCAATATTTGAAAGATGTCTTCGGAGACTCGGATGTCCGATTTGCATTTGAGAATGACTACATTGTTCTAACCCGTAATGCAACACCTTCTGTAGCTCAGGAAGGGAAGAGAATTACAGGTCTTGTAAAGGATCAGCTTGGTGATCCTATTATTGGTGCTAATGTTGTGGTAAAAGGTACCACAAACGGAGTGATAACAGATATCGACGGAAACTTTATACTCCAGAATGTTCCGGCTAATGCTGTTATTCAGATTTCATATATCGGTTATTTGGCACAGGAGATTCCGGTAGGTAATAAATCGTCTTTTGATATTCTGCTGCTGGAAGATACGCAGAAGTTGGACGAAGTTGTCGTTGTCGGTTATGGTACACAAAAGAAAGTAACCTTGACCGGTGCTGTTTCTGCTATCCAGAGCGACGAGATCATTACCACCAAAAATGAAAATGCCCAGAATATGCTGACAGGAAAGATCCCGGGTGTTCGCGTCATGCAGAAATCTGCAGAACCGGGTTCATTCAATAATAACTTCGATATTCGTGGTATGGGTGATCCGTTGATTATTATTGATGGAGTTCCACGCGATAATATGACTCGTCTGGATCCGAATGATATTGAATCGATGTCTGTCCTGAAAGATGCTTCTGCGGCTATTTATGGTGTGCGTGCAGCTAATGGTGTTGTTCTGATAACGACTAAGAAAGGTAAAGAAGGACGCGTCGAACTCGAATATTCAGGTAATGTAGGTTGGCAGAATCCTTCCGGTGCTGTCAAAAGTGTAAGTGCTGCCGACTGGATGACTTTGAAGAACGAAAAGAGCATGCATAATGTCAATGGGGGAACTTTACTTTATAGCCTGGATGAAATAGAAGCATATCGTAACGGGACGAAACAAGGAACCGACTGGTACGATGCTGTGATGCGTCCGCTAGCCCCACAGACTCAGCATACGTTAAGTGCTCGTGGAGGTAACGAAAAAACTCATTATTATATGAGTGCCGGTTATTTGTATCAGGAGTCATTTTTACGTAGCAACAGTTTGAACTATGACCGTTTTAATGTTCGTTCGAATGTAACCAGTAAAATAACGGATAGATTGACTATCGATTTGAATATGAGTGGAATCATGGATCAGAAAGATCAGCCGTATCAGAATTCCGACTGGATTATCCGTGCCATGCAACGCTCACCGGCCACACAGCCGATTTATGCAAATAATAACCCTGACTATTTACTTTACGGATGGATCGAAGGCGATAACCCTGTTGCCATGATGGATGCAGATCAGGTTGGTTATAAGAAGTATAATAATAAATGGTTCCAGACATCGGCACAGGCAACTTACGATGTTCCCTGGATTGAAGGTCTGCAGATGAAAGGTATGTTCAGCTATGATTATCAGATCGCTGATAATAAAATTTATGCGAGAACCTACAACGAGTATGAATATGATGATGCGACCAGCGAATACATTGCACGTGAACGTGAAGGAACGAGCACCTTCCGTCGGGAACATTATACCAAACAATCCTGGTTGTATCAGGTATCTTTGAATTATAATCATACGTTTAATGAAGATCACAATGTAACAGGTTTACTTTTGCTGGAAGGACAACGTCGCGATGGCGATAACTTTTTCGCTAAACGCGAATTAGCATTAGACCTGGACCAGTTGTTTGCAGGTAATACAGATAATCAGGAAGGTAATATGAGTACCGGAGATAGCGATCTGTATCAGGAAGCAAACATGGGATTGGTAGGTAAATTCGGTTATGACTATAAATCAAAATATCTGGCTGAATTTAGTTTCCGTTATGACGGTTCTTCGATGTTCGGTACCGGTTCGCAATGGGGATTTTTCCCTTCCGGTTCTATCGGCTGGCGTATTTCGGAAGAAGATTTCTGGAAAGATTCAAAGTTGTCATTTATCAATAATGCCAAGATCCGTGCCTCTTATGGTAAATTAGGGGATGATTCGGCTTCCAGCTATCAGTTTATTACCGGATATACTTATCCGGCCAGTGGCGATTACAACAAACGTCCCGGAGGATATGTATTTAATGGTTCTTACGTAAATTCTACGGCAAATAAAGGTATTGCAAATACGAATATAACTTGGTATATCGCCAAGACATTCGATGTCGGATTCGATCTGGATGCATGGAACAGATTATTAGGACTTTCTGTCGATTATTTCAGCCGTACACGTACCGGACTATTGGCTACCCGTTCAACAAGTTTGCCAACCGTAGTGGGTGCGTCTCTTCCTCAGGAAAACTTGAACGGAGATTTTACACAAGGTTTCGATCTGGAAATATCGCATTATAACAGGATCGGTGATTTCGGATATAACCTGAAAGGAATCTTTTCTTATGTCCGTACCAAAGATACTTATATAGAACGCGGTGCTTCAGGCAACTCTTATGAAAACTGGAGAAACAATACGAATCAGCGTTATCAGAATATAGTATGGGGATATGGAGACGGTGGTCGTTATACCTCGTATGCAGATATTGCCAATAGTAATGTCTATGCTGGTTACTCTACTTTACCGGGTGATTACAAGTATCTGGACTGGAATGGTGATGGTATTATTTCTGATTTGGATAAATATCCGATCGGATATGAAAACCGTCCGTTGATTAACTTCAGTTTGAATATCGGTGCTGATTGGAAAGGTTTTGACCTGAACTTGTTATTCCAGGGAGCAGCCATGCAATACAACCGCTATATCGAACAATTACGTGAACCGATGTGGGGAAATGACTATTCAAATGCATTGGATTACTTTATGGACAGATGGCATCCGGTTGATCCGACAGCCGATCCCTATAATCCTTCTACAGAATGGGTAAGTGGCGAATATGCTTATACAGGAACGTTGGCAGACGAATATTCAGCTTATAATGTTCACAATTCAAGCTATGTACGTTTGAAAAGTGCAGAACTTGGCTACACATTCCCTCAGAAATGGATTGGAAAAAGCGGCATCAAGAATTTGCGTTTGTATGTCAATGGCTATAACTTATTTACAATAAAAGGTGTACCATTCGACCCGGAACATTCCGGTAACGACAGTTACGGAAACTTATATCCTTTGAATAGAACATTCTCTGTTGGTGTAAATGTTAAATTTTAATTGATTTGATAATTATGAAAATCTCAAAATATATATTAGGTTTGATATTGGCTTGTGGAATGCCGTCTTGTATGGACTTGGATATCCCTCCAATGAATGTTGTACAGGATAAAGATGTATTTGGTTCGGAAAATGGTATTACCAGTTATTTGGCTAGGGTATATAGCGGTATGCCTATGGAAGATTTCCGTTATTCCCCTGAGCGTGGCTTATTTAATTTCTGGACATTGACTCCCATGTGCGTCGTTGATGGCGAAGCTATCAATAGAGACCAGAGTGGTGCACAATCGGAGAATACAAAATACTGGAATGATGCATATACTTCTCTCCGCGATATTAATTATTTCCTTGAAACCTTGCCGGAATATGAAGGTAATTTCTCGGAAACTGATATGAATACATGGAAAGGAGAGATGTTATTCAATCGTGCTTTTGTCTATTTTGCACTGGTGAAACGTTATGGAGGCGTTCCCCTGGTTAATGAAGTATTGAAGTATCCAGAACAATCGATAGAAGAACTGAAAGTTCCTCGCTCTTCCGAAGAGGCTGTTTACCAGCAGATAAAAGAAGATTTGGATGAAGCCTACAACCTGTTACCGGAAACGAATCAGCTCAGCCGTGCAACGAAATATGCAGCAGCAGCTCTTAAGTCGAGAGCCATGTTATTTGCCGGTTCTATTGCTAAATACAATGAAATCTCCCTGATCGATAACAGCGGAAATCGTTTGTGCGGTATTCCGGCTGAAAAAGCAACGGAGTATTTTAAGGAAGCATACGATGCCTCTAAATTGCTGGAAGGTCATTTTTCCTTATATAAGGATGATTGGAAAGCGGATGACAAGACTGCGCAATATGAGAATTTTGTAAATATGTTTTTCAAGGATAACAGTTCGGAGAATATTTTGATCCGTCAGTATTCTTATCCTAATTCGGTTCATGGATACGATTGTTATGCTATTCCTCGCCAGTTTATGGTGGGAGGTTATTCCTCTTATATTTGCCCGACTCTCGAGTTTGTTGAAATGTTCGAAGGATTCCCGAAAGATGAGAACGGCAAGATAAAGACAATGGAAGGTAATAAATATCAATTATATGATAATCTGACAGACTTTTTTGCTGATGCAGAGCCACGTTTACGTGCAACTGTAATTTTGCCGGGTGATGAATTTAAAGGCGAATCGGTTGATATCTGGCGTGGTATATATATCGGTGAAACATCCGGAGGTATCAGTCCATTGATAGCAGAAGGAACTCTTCCGAAATATGAGTCAAGTGAATGTAAGGATCTGATTGTAACAAGTTCAAGTAACAATCAGACGGCATACCAGTTGTCTAATGGAGAAAAGATGAATCCAGCAGGACTTAGCGGACGTTTTTATGGAGATGGTGCTTGTGCAATCTCTGGTTTTTCTGTCAGAAAATATTTGAATCCTGATATGGAAGCCTCTTTGGTTGTTGAAAACAGATCCGAGCAGTCATGGATCGAACTGCGTTATGCAGAAGTCTTATTGAATCGTGCTGAGGCTGCTTTTGAATTGACGGAAGCCGGACAGGACGGAAATTATCTGAGCGATGCATATAATTGTATCAATGAGATCCGTGAACGTGCCGGTGCCACTTTACTTACCGGTACGGCAGAATTGACAAAGGATGTTATCCGTACGGAAAGACGTAAGGAACTTGGCTTTGAGAATAAGACTTGGTGGGACCAGAAACGTTGGAGAATCCTGGATAAGGAACAGAACAACAAGATGTACCGTGTCCTGATGCCTTTCTATGCAGACAAAGCAGACAAATGGTTTTTCGATGCTCGTTATGATGAAGAAAACCGTCGTTACACATTTGATACTCGCTGGTATTATGTAGAGATTCCGACAGATGTAATCAATAGTGACGGAATTGTACAGAATCAAGGTTATTAATCTTAAGAAGAGGAAGAACATGAAAAAAATAATTTATTTATTCATTGCCGGTTTGTCCATTTTAGGTGGAACATCTTGTCAGAAATTTGACAATTACGATGAACCGGAAGAGACATTGCAGGGAGCGATAATCGACAAGGATACACAGCAACCTTTCCAGACAGAAGTCGCTGAAAATGGTGTCAGAATGAAACTGTTGGAATATAGTTGGAGCGATAATCCGACTCCGTATTATTTCTATGTGAAGCAGGATGGTACATTTACCAATACTAAAATATTTAAAGGTAACTACAATATAGAACCTCAGGGAGCATTTGTCCCGTTGGTAATAACCGATAGTAACGGACAGGTAACCTCGGATGAAAGCGTTACAATGGACATAAAAGGAACGGTTACTTTAAATTTTGAAGTTGATCCATTCCTGCGGGTAGAATATGTAGGAGAACCTGTAATTAATGGGAATAGTATCAGTGTACAGGTGAAGATCACACGTGGTACAAGTAACCCGGATTATCAGCAGGATTTATCAGATGTATGCTTATTTATCAATGGTTCTAGTCCGTATGTAGGTAATAACAATTACGATGACCGCTATGATCAGCATCTGACCGGTGATGATGTAAGTGATATGATTGGCAAAACAGTTACACTGACAACTACCGGCGAACTACCGACCGGTCGTACCTGGTATATTCGTGTTGGTGCCCGTATCGATAAGGATATTGCCGGTGCGAAACGTTATAATTACACGGAAGTGAAAGAAATTAAGCTTCCTTAGTTTGCCTAAGTAAGGCTAAATATCTATTTTTATGGGGCATTTTAAGGATACGCCTTTACTTTCATACCTTAAAATGCCCCTTGTTATCTTTTAAATATAATAATATGAAGACAAATGTAAAAGTGCTATTAAGTGGATTTGTTGTGTTTTCCTCCTTGGCAATAGCTTGTCAGTTAGCTCCGAAAACGACTAATACCGATCAACCCGAAAGACGGGAGAAAACAGCTTTTCAAACCGGACAACCCTGGAAACCGACTACCGATGTACGGGCGGATGTCGCTATCGTATATGGGGTAGGAGGTAATCCTTCGGAAAAACGTTCGGGATTGACTTTTGAACAACGTGTGCAGAGCTGGCGTGATAAAGGTTATATCGCTCATTTTATGACAGGTATAGCCTGGGGAGAGTATAAAGATTATTTTACCGGAGAATGGGATGGCAAGTGGCATCTGGACGAAGGACAGGTAACCATGAAGGGAGATACGATCTGGCATGGGCATATGGTACCTTACATCGTTCCGTCTATGAACTTCATCAAATATATGCAGGAACGACATATTAAACGGGTGATCGATGCCGGTATCGATGCCATTTACCTGGAAGAACCTGAATTCTGGGCTCGTGGCGGTTATAGTGAAGCTTTCAAAAGGGAATGGAAAGAGTATTATGGTTTCGACTGGCGTTCGCAACATGAATCGGCAGAGAATACATATCTTTCCAACAAACTGAAATATCACCTGTATTACCGTGCATTGAACGAATGTTTCACCTATGCGAAAGAATATGGAAAAAGCAAAGGAATGGATGTGCGCTGTTATGTACCTACCCATTCGCTGGTGAACTATTCCCAGTGGCAGATCGTAAGTCCGGAAGCAAGCCTGGCCTCTCTGCCTTGTGTGGATGGATATATCGCCCAGGTATGGACGGGGACATCCCGCGAACCTAACTATTTCAACGGTGTTGCTAAAGAACGCGTATTCGAAACCGCCTTCCTGGAATACGGTTGTATGGAATCGATGACAGCCCCGACCGGACGTAAGGTCTTTTTCCTGACCGACCCGATTGAAGACTGGCCTCGCGACTGGGCAGACTATAAGAAGAATTATCAGGCAACCTTTACAGCCAAGCTATTGTACCCGAACAATAATAACTACGAAGTAATGCCCTGGCCGGACCGTATTTATGAAGGATTATATCGCAAAAGTGCCAACAGTGAAGAGAAAGCACGCATCCCGCGTTTCTACTCCACCCAGATGCAGGTTATGATCAATTCACTGAATAATATGCCTTTATCCGACAATAAGGTATCTGGTTCTTCCGGTATCAGTGTCTTGATGGCCAACTCGTTAATGTTCCAGCGGGCACCCCAGCCGGTTGCTGGTTATGACGATCCGCAGTTATCCAATTTTTACGGTCAGGCTCTGCCTTTCCTGAAACGGGGAGTTCCTGTACATCTGTTGCATCTCGAGAATGTGTCTTATCCGGAAACCTGGAAAAATACGAAAGTATTGTTGATGACTTATTCCAATATGAAACCTCTGGAAAAGGAAACACATAAGTATATTGCCGAATGGGTTAAAAACGGAGGAGTATTGGTATACAGTACACGCGATACGGACCCTTTCCAGTCGGTACAGGAATGGTGGAACCAGGATGCGGAAAAGTATAAAACACCCTCTCAGCACCTGTTTGGTTTGATGGGAATAGATAAAGAGGCCAAAGAGGGTGAATATACTTATGGCAAAGGAACGGTTTACGTTATCCGCCAGGACCCGAAAGAGTTTGTCTTGAAAGCAGATGCCGACAAAGAGTATGTGGCTACGGTAAAACGTTTGTATGAAGAAAAAGCAAATGCCGGAAATCTTCAGTTCAAGAACAGCTTCAGCTTGGAAAGAGGTTTTTACGATTTAATAGCCGTACTGGATGAAGGCATGATTAGCAATGAACCGTATGTCGTAAAAGGTAGACTGATTGATTTGTTTGATCCAGAATTGCCTGTCCTGAGTGAAAAAGTAGTAAAACCGGGTGAACAAGCCTATTTGGTAAATATAGACCGGGTAGAAGATCAAAGTAAGCCACAGGTATTATGCGGTGCAGCACGTGTGTATGATGAAAAAGTAAACAAAAATGTTTATTCGTTTGTCGCTAAAAGCCCGATCAACACAACGAATGTGATGCGTGTCTTATTACCGCAGAAGCCTGAAAAGATAACGGTTTCGGGAGTTACGGGAAAGGAAGCCGCCAATGTCGCCTATAACTGGGACGAAACGAGCAAAACCTGTTTTCTGACTTTTGATAATGATCCGGAAGGTATCGCCATATCTATAGGTTGGTAATATAGTCCTGAATAATTTAGGCTGGATTAAAAACGACGAGGATATTGCAAATATTCATTTTGTGATATCCTCGCTTTTTACTTTTAAATATTATAACATGATGAAACATATTCTTTTTTCTTTATGCCTTATTGTCGGTACAAGTATGGAACTTTCTGCCCAGGATCCTGATCTGACACATTATGTGAATACTTTGCAAGGCACCAATTCAAAACATGAACTGACCCGGGGAAATACTTATCCGACTACTGCCTTACCCTGGGGTATGAATTTCTGGACACCCCAAACTGGGCCTAATCGTGACGGATGGATCTACCAACATTTTAAAGACTCCATTCGCGGGTTCAGGCAAACCCACCAATGTAGCTCATGGACCCGGGATTATGCGGCTTTCTCTCTGATGCCTGTGAGTGGAAAGCTGGAAGTCGACCAATACAAGAGAGCTGCTAAGTTCAGTCACAAAAATGAGATTGCCCGTCCACATTATTATAAAGTAACCTTTGAGAATAAGATCACGACCGAAATGTCCCCGACGGAAAGAGGTGTCCATATGCGGTTTGCATTTCCGGGGACAGGTGATTCGTATGTAGTGGTTGATGCGAATAATGGAGGAAGCCGTGTTCAGATTATTCCGGAAGAGCGTAAGATAATCGGCTATAACAAAAATGCAAACCATAGCGTACCGGACGGTTTTGCAAATTACTTTGTTATCGAATTCGATAAACCTTTTGTTTCGTATGGGACATGGAGCGGTGACGACGGTTCGATCTCTTCCGGAAATATGGAAGCAGAAGACCGATATGTAGGTGCTTATATCCAGTTTAAAAAAGGATCGAAAGTTCAGGCCAAGATAGCCTCTTCATATATTAGTTATGAACAGGCTGAACTGACACTTCAACAAGAATTGGGCTCGTCGAAGTCATTGGAACAGACCTGCGAGGCGGCTAAAAAAGCATGGAACAAACAGCTGAATAAAGTAAAGGTGGAAGGAGGTACGGAAGAGCAAAAGGCAACGTTCTATTCCTGTTTTTTCCGTTCCATGCTTTTCCCACGCAAATTCTATGAGCATGATGCCAATGGGGAACCGGTCTATTATAGCCCGTATGATGGAAAAATACATAAAGGACGGATGTATACCGACAATGGTTTCTGGGATACCTTCCGTGCCCAGTTCCCGTTGAATGCTATTCTGCATCCGGAATTCCATAATAATTATATAACCAGCCTGATTACCGCTTACGATCAGAGCGGGTGGTTACCTTCTTGGTCATTCCCCGGCCATCAGGGAGGAATGATAGGAAACCATGCCTTGTCGCTTATCGCCGATGCGTGGGCTAAAGGATTCCGTTCGTACGATCCGAAGCATGCAATGGAGGCCATGTTTCATGAAGTAACGAACAAAGGACCGGGTGGCCCGGCCAACGGACGTGACGGTTGGAAAGATTATTTTATCTATGGATACGTTCCTTATCCGGATTGTCGTGAAGCGACAGCCAAAACGTTGGAATATTGTTACGACGATTGGTGTGCCATGCAGTTCGCAAAGATGACCAGACAACCCTTTTATGAAGAACTGTTCAAAAAGCAAATATATAATTACCGCAATGTATTCGATCCTTCTGTCGGGTTTATGCGTGGAAGACAAAAGGATGGCAACTGGTTGCCCGATTTTGATCCGACTGAATGGGGTGGCCCGTTTACCGAAGGGTGTGCCTGGCATTATGTGTGGTCGGTGTTCCACGATGTGAAAGGACTTATCGGTTTGCTCGGTGGCGATAAAGCGTTTGTCGCTAAACTGGATTCCGTCTTTTCGGTACCGAATACATTTAAGGTGGGTACTTATAATCGTGTTATTCATGAGATGGCAGAAATGGAAATGATCAATATGGGGCAATATGCACACGGTAACCAACCGATCCAACACATGATCTATCTCTATAATTATGCCGGAGAACCCTGGAAGACCCAGAAATGGGCTCGTAAGGTCATGGACGAGTTATACAGTTCGACCCCTGATGGTTATCCGGGTGATGAAGATCAGGGGCAAACATCTTCCTGGTATGTGATCAGTGCTATGGGACTGTATTCCGTTTGTCCGGGCACTACGGAATATGTGATAGGAAGCCCTGTCTTTCCAAAAATGACGATACAGTTGGAGAATGGTAAGAAGTTGGTCATCGAGGCCGTCAATAATAGTGCTGAAAATGTTTATATACAGTCTGCTTCATTCAATGGACAACCTTTCACCAAAAACTATCTTTTGTATGACGATTTGATGAAGGGAGGAACTATCCGTTACCAAATGGGCGATACTCCGGCTGTCGGCCGCGGAATATCGGAGCAGGATCGTCCTTTTTCCCTTTCTGACTGATAATAGGGGAGAAAAGTAATCTGTTATCGGTATACCTTGGTATTTCTTTAATAGATTCAAACGCAATTAATTTTAATTGTGTTCTTCTGCTATAAAATAGTGATTATCTTTGTGCTATTAAAGATCAATGAATATATTAGTAATTGAACCAAATATAAACTAAATCATGAAAAGAAAAAGTGTATGCGCTTTCGCTTTGGCCGCCATGTTGGCTTTTGTAGGAAAGCCCGCCATGGCTGCTTCAGGAAATGAAGCGTTTGATCCGGTAGAGTACGCACTACCGTTGATGGGAACCCAATCGAGTTTCGAGCTGTCGACAGGAAATACGTATCCGGCCATTGCCCGTCCGTGGGGTATGAATTTCTGGACACCCCAGACTGGTAAGATGGGTGACGGATGGCAGTATGTATATACCGCCAATAAGATCAGAGGATTCAAACAGACTCACCAGCCGAGCCCGTGGATCAACGATTACGGACAGTTTGTTATTATGCCTGTCGTAGGTGCTCCCGAGTTTGACCAGGATAAACGTGCCAGCTGGTTCTCACATAAGAGTGAGGTGGTAAAACCTTATTATTATAAAGCATACCTGGCAGATCACGATGTGATCACTGAGTTGACACCGACCGACCGTGCCGCTCTTTTCCGTTTCACATTCCCGGAGAATGATCATTCTTATATCGTTGTCGATGCACTCGACAATGCTTCGTATATCAAGGTGATCCCCGAAGAAAACAAGATCATCGGTTATTCGACAAAGAACAGTGGGGGAGTACCCGAAAACTTCAAGAACTACTTTATTATAGAGTTCGACAAACCTTTCACTTATGAAGCTACTTTTGCCGATAACTCTTTGAAAGAAGGAGCAAAGGAACAGACCAGCAAACACGTAGGAGCTGTGATCGGTTTCAAGACCCGTAAAGGTGAGATCGTTCATGCCAAGGTTGCCTCTTCATTCATCAGCTTCGACCAGGCTGCCGTGAATATGAAGGAACTGGGTAACGACTCTTTCGAAACGTTGATGGCTAAAGGCAAACAAGCCTGGAACGATGTGCTCGGTAAGATCGAGGTGGAAGGTGGTTCGCTGGACCAGTATCGCACATTCTATTCTTGCATGTACCGTGCCCTGCTTTTCCCCCGCAAATTCTACGAAATAGATGCAGCAGGCAAAGTGGTTCACTACAGCCCGTATAACGGCGAAGTATTGCCCGGCTATATGTTTACCGATACCGGTTTCTGGGATACTTTCCGTGCCCTGTTCCCATTCCTGAACCTGATGTTCCCGACTATGAACAAGGAAATGCAGGAAGGTCTGATCAATACCTATAAAGAAAGCGGTTTCTTCCCTGAATGGGCAAGCCCTGGTCATCGTGGCTGTATGGTCGGCAACAACTCGGCTTCTGTTCTGGTAGACGCTTATATGAAAGGTGTGAAAGTAGACGACCTGGAAACCCTTTATAAAGGCCTGATCCACGGAACGGAAAACGTACATCCTACTGTTTCTTCTACCGGCCGTCTGGGACATGAATACTACAATAAACTGGGTTATGTTCCCTACGATGTGAAGATCAATGAGAACGCAGCTCGTACCCTTGAATATGCCTACAACGACTGGTGTATCTACCAGATCGCCAAAGAACTGGGCCGTCCGAAGAAAGAACTCGAGTTGTATGCAAAGCGTGCGATGAACTATAAGAACTTGTACGATAAGGAAAGCAAACTGATGCGCGGCAAGAATGCCGACGGTACATTCCAGTCACCGTTCTCTCCGTTGAAATGGGGGGATGCCTTTACCGAAGGAAACAGCTGGCATTACACCTGGTCTGTCTTCCATGATCCGCAGGGATTGATCGACCTGATGGGCGGTAAGGATTCTTTCGTTATGATGCTCGACTCCGTATTTGCCGTTCCGCCGTTGTTCGACGACAGCTATTACGGACAGGTGATCCACGAGATCCGCGAAATGCAGATTATGAACATGGGTAACTATGCACACGGTAACCAGCCGATCCAGCACATGATCTACATGTACAACTACGCCGGACAACCTTGGAAAGCACAGTACTGGGTACGCGACGTGATGAACAAGATGTACACTCCGACTCCCGACGGTTATTGCGGTGACGAGGATAACGGACAGACTTCTGCCTGGTATGTATTCTCCGCTCTTGGTTTCTATCCGGTAGCTCCGGGAACGACACAGTATGTTTTGGGTGCTCCGTTGTTCAAGAAAGCAACTTTGCATTTCGAAAACGGAAAGAACCTGGTGATCAACGCTCCTGAAAACAGCGACAAGAACATCTATATCGAGTCGATGTCGTTCAACGGTGTGAACTATACCAAGAACTATCTCGACCATAACGAACTGCTGAAAGGCGGTGTTCTCGATATCAAGATGGGCGACAAACCCAACCTGAACAGAGGCGTTAACCCGGAAGACCTTCCTTATTCATTCTCTGTCAACGACGAGAACTTTAAGAAGCTGGTTCCGGCTGCAAAGTCAAAAAAGAAATAAACAGACAGGTATATGAATGTAAACAAGAAAATTAAAACAGGTGTGGCCCTATTGGCTTCCGTATTTCTGCTGGCCTCTTGTGCAGCCGGAGGCGATGTCTCTCCACAGAAAAGCCCGGTAGATTATGTGAACCCTTATATGGGAAATATCAGCCACTTATTGGTGCCTACCTATCCGACGATACATTTACCTAACAGCATGCTCCGTGTTTATCCGGAGCGTGCCGACTTTACAGGCGATATGTTAAGCGGATTACCTATTATCGTGACCAGCCACCGTGGAAGTTCCGCCTTTAACCTGAGCCCGTATCAGGGAGAAGCATCCGGACTGAAGCCGGTTATCAACTACAGCTACGATCATGAAAAGATCCGTCCGTATCGTTACGAGGTATATCTGGATGATAACAATATCGCCGTAGATTACGCTCCGTCTCACCAGAGTGCCGTATATAATATCACCTTCGAAGGGGAAGGGCCTGCCTATCTGGTATTCAACAGCCGCAACGGTCAGTTGATGAGCGATGGCAAGAACATCAGCGGTTATCAGTTCGTCGACCGGAAGACCAAGGTCTACCTTTATGCCGAAACCGACAAAACTCCGCAGCAATGCGGCACGCTCGACGGCAGCACCGTGAAGTACGGGGAAACCTCCGTGGAAGGAAAAGACGCCGCCCTGGTGTTGGCTTACGGCAACGATGTCAAGCAATTGGGTATTCGTTACGGTATCTCCTTTATCAGCGAAGAACAGGCAAAGAAGAACCTCGAACGCGAGATTGCCGCTTACGATGTCGACGTAGTAGCCAAGATTGCCCGCAACGACTGGAACGAAGCCCTTGGCAAGATCCAGACACAAGGCGGAACAGATAACGACAAGATCGTATTCTATACTTCTCTCTACCGTTGCTACGAACGTCCGGTCAACCTGAGTGAAGACGGCCGTTATTACAGCGCTTTCGATGGAAAGATACACGAAGACGGCGGTCGCCCGTTCTATACCGACGACTGGATCTGGGACACTTACCGTGCCACTCATCCGCTGCGTATCTTGATCGACAACGAGGAAGAAAGCAATATGATCAACTCCTTCTTGCTGATGGCCGAACAGATGGGTACTAACTGGATGCCTACTTTCCCCGAAGTAACCGGCGATTCCCGCCGTATGAACTCCAACCATGCCGTAGCTACCGTGATCGATGCCTGGAGAAAAGGCGTACGCGGTTTCGACCTGGAGAAAGCCTATATAGCTTCGAAGAAAGGTATCGAAGAAAAGACCTTGATCCCCTGGTCGGCAGCTCCTGCCGGATGGCTCGACGAGTTCTATAAGGAACACGGATATATCCCGGCATTGAAACCCGGCGAAAAAGAAACAGTAGCGAATGTTTCTATCTGGGAAAAACGCCAGCCTGTTGCCGTTACTTTAGGTACGGCTTACGACCAGTGGTGTCTTTCACAGATTGCGACCGAATTAGGTAAGGAAGACGAAGCAAAGCATTACCTGCGTGAGTCGTACAACTACCGCAATGTGTTCAACCCTGAAACCCGTTTCTTCCATCCGAAGGATAAAGACGGCAAATTCATCGAACCGATGGATTACCGTTACGACGGCGGCCTGGGAGCACGCGATTATTATGACGAAAACAACGGTTATATATATCGTTGGGACGTACAGCATAACATCGGCGACCTGATCTCTATGATCGGTGGCGACAAAGTCTTCACTTCGGCTCTCGATTCTATGTTCAACGAACCGCTGGGAATGTCCAAATGGAGTTTTTATTCTTTCCTGCCTGACCATACCGGTAACGTGGGAATGTTCTCGATGGCGAACGAACCTAGTTTGCATATCCCGTATCTGTATAACTACGCCGGCCAACCCTGGAAAACGCAGAAACGTATCCGTACGCTATTGAACCAGTGGTTCCGCAACGACCTGATGGGTGTTCCGGGTGATGAAGACGGTGGTGGAATGTCGGCATTTGTCGTATTCAGCCAGATGGGTTTTTATCCGGTTACTCCCGGTTCACCTACGTATAATATAGGTAGCCCGGTATTTACCGATGTGAAGGTAGACCTGGGTAATGGCAATACGTTCGAGATCAAGGCAAACAATGCCTCCGAAGAGAATAAGTACGTACAGTCGGCCAAATTGAACGGTGAAGTACTGAACCAGCCTTGGTTCCAGCACAGCGATATCGCTCAGGGTGGTCTGTTGGAATTGGAAATGGGCCCGCGGGCTAATAAGGCATGGGGTACTGCAACACCTCCGCCTTCTGCTGCTCCGATGCCGAAATAATCGAAATACAGTATAAATAAAAAGCCGGTTGATTCTTTTTCAACCGGCTTTTTTGTTACCTTACTTATTCTTTTTTATTGCCTTATCTATTATATAATGTATTGTGAACCAACTCCCTTAATTTATTAATATCGACCGGCTTGACCACATAATCCGTAAAACGGCATTCGCGGGCAATCTCTTTTTCCCTTTCAAAAGCAAACGCTGTCAGTGCGATGATCGGTATTGTCTCCGACAATTCACGGATGATGCGGGTTGCCTGGAAGCCATCCATTACCGGCATTCTCAAATCCATCAGGATCAGGTCGGGATCATACTTCTGGTACATCTCTACCGCTTCGTCCCCGTTCCAGGCATGGTATAGTTCATATATTTTCCCGAACAACGTTTGCAGCAGGAAATAGTTTTCGGGAACATCCTCGGCGATCAGTACCTTTTTCCTTTTGGAAACAGGCTTTTCGACTACGGGCAGTGGGAGAGGTGCTTCTTCTTCCTCCGGTATTTCAGATATATCTTCATTGTCCTGTTCAAGCGGAAGTGTGAACCAGAAGGTAGAGCCTTCTCCCTGTGCCGAATCTACCCCGATACTGCCCCCCAGGTTTTCCACAATCATTTTGCTGATCGTAAGGCCGAGTCCCGTACCCTGTTTAAAGTCGTTTATCTTGATAAAACGGTCGAAGATACGGCTCCGGTTCTCTTCGGCGATACCGATACCGGTATCTCTGACGCTTATTTTAAGGAAGCCTCTCTTCCTGGCATAAGAAAGGGTGATACTGCCTTCGGAAGTAAATTTGATTGCATTGTTTATAAAGTTCGTAATCACCTGTATCACCCGCTGTGGATCTGTCTTGAGGATGACGGAAGGTAATTTGTCGTCGAACAACAGTTGGACATCCGAAGTCATCTTGAGTGATTCTGCCTGGTGTATTTCCCGGCAGAGCTCTTTGATATCCGTTTGTGCTATGTTATACTGCAAAGTGCCCGATTCTATTTTAGAAAAGTCCAGGATATCCCCGATCAGGTTGAGCAACAGGTTGTTGTTCTTGTGGATAATATCCAGGTATGCCTGCCTGTCTTCCTTATCTTCCGTTTCCGCTATCAGGTCGGAAAAGCCGACGATAGCATTCAGGGGGGTACGTATTTCGTGGCTCATATTTGCCAGGAAAGCCGATTTAAGTTTGTCCGCCTCCTTTACCTTGATCAGTTCGATCTCTTTTTCCCGCTGCTTGGTGATATTGGACGTGTAGCTTATTATTTTGCTGGGCGTACCATCTTCGTTCAGCTTGTAAGAGCGAACATTCGAATTGATCCAGTATGTTTTACCGTCGAGGATACGGCGGTACACGGACGCATAACTGTTTATTTCACCATTGAGTAGCCTTTTGAACTGCTGGTTGTACACCCTGTCGAAGTCCTCCGGATGCAACGTGCCGGCAAAGTCCTGCAGGTAGTTCAGGTTCTCCCGGCTCAGGTAGGATAATAGCTTGTTCTCGGTAATATTTTCATTCAGGCTGAAATCTACATTCAGTTTGTCGGAAGCCACATCATATTCCCAGATGATAGAGTCGCCGGTATCGACGGCAACTTTCAGCTTAGTCAGGTTATACCGGGTCTGCTCCGCTTTGAGATAGTTTTCCGTATCATCGAACACGATATAAAAGAATCCGAAGATAACATCCTGTTTATCTTTCAATACAACACCTTTTACCTGTAAATATTTAACATGATCCTTTACGGTCGACCGGTAGTAGCCTGTATCGGAAACCGCTTTGAAGTTATAGCACAGTGTGAAAGCTACATCTTCTCCTTTTTTCAGTTTATCGTTTACCCATTCCGGAATATTGGGATTCTCGAAAGCGTTTAATCCTATGGCTTGGTCGCGCGTGGTTCCGAATATTTCAAGGTCTGCGTTATTCAGGTCGAGCAGGTTTCCTTTCTCGTCATACAACTCTACTCCCCAGGGTAACTTGTCGAATATGATCTGGAATTTGGATTCGCTTTGCAGCACCTGCTTCATGGAGTTCTCCATCATCCCCTGTGCATGTTCCCGTTCGATGGCAATGGAGACGATGTCGGTCAGCATGCGCAGGTTCTCCACGTCTATGGCATTCCATGCACGGTGGGCCTTCACGCAATCCAGTCCGATAAATCCGTTGACTTTTCCTAGATGAAGCACGGGAAGGACCAACAGGGAGACAATATCCTGCAAACGCAGCAGATGTTGTTCGGTTGCAGCTTCCTCGGGCATTATTTCCACATCGGGGATAATGACATCCTTATTCTCTTTTATCTGTTCGATCCACCAGGGGATATCTTCTATCGACAACTTGCGCAACAGATCTTCACGCATGGAGACCACACCTTCGTGCGTCACTTCATGCGTGAAGTCTACCATATTTTTTTCATCGTCGAAGATGCCTATATATACGCGGTCTACTTTGAAAAACTTCAGGACAATCAATAGAGCCTGGTCGATGGCTTCGTTTTGTTCCGACCTCAGTAAGAGCGACAGTACATCGGAGAGTGTTTTCCGTAATGCGATCATATCAGTCAGCATCCGGTTCTTATATAAATCACCATCACTAGAAGAAGGGCATTCCTTTTTCAAGATCTCAATTTCACGGATCAACTCTTCTCTTGAATAGTTAGTGTATGCGCTGCTCATATAGGTCTACGAAGTTTATATGTTGTTGTATTAAATACAAAAGTACATATAAATATTGATTATCAAAAGAATTTCAAGGCTTTCGTATAATATAGACCTGTCGTTTCATATTTTGGGCAATACCCAGGGAGCCCGATAGTAAGCTTTTGATAATGCAGTAGCCTCATTATCACCGATAAACAGACTGTTGGTATCGTCCCAGCGAACTTCGCGTTGCAGACGGCATGATATATTTGCCAGGTGCGACATTTTGGCTACCCGTGCACCGATGGCAATGTCGGCATTGGGCAAATCACGACTTTTTATGCATTCCAGGAAATTTCCTACGTGGTTGTACAAGCCTTTTCCTTCTCCTTTTTTGAACGGGACAGCCTCCATACGGGGTGTTTTGTCTACCACAACCGGCAGCACTTCCCAGCCGGCGCGGGTGAGTACCAATGTCCCGTTTTCGCCAAAGAATGCCAGTCCTTCTTTCTTATCGAACGGGCCGTGGTTGATACCGCAGGCATGATCCCAGATGATATTGAAATCCTTATAAGCATAAGTGGCCATCAGGGTATCGGGAGTCTCCATCGCATCGTCGGGATAGGCGAACTTACCGCCACCGGAGAATACGCGGCTGGGCAGGTCGGCGTTCATGCCTTCGAGGGCATAATCCAATAGGTGCACGCCCCAGTCTGACATCAGGCCGCCGGCATAATCCCAGAAGAAGCGGAAATTATAATGGAAACGATAGGTGTTGAACGGACGTTTCGGAGCCGGGCCTAGCCACATGTCGTAATCCACTCCTGCGGGAACCGGGCTGTCGGGTATGATGGGTAGGGTAGGTTTGCTGTCCTGGTAAGCCCATACCTTCACGGTGCGGATACGGCCGATGTTGCCGGCTTTCAGGTAGTTGGCCGCTTCGTCCCAATGCGGATCGCTGCGTTGCCATTGGCCTACCTGTACGATACGGTTGTATTTGCGGGCGGCTTTCTCCATCAGGTTACATTCTTCGATGGTGTTGGAAAGCGGTTTTTCAACATATACGTCTTTACCGGCCTGGCAGGCAAAGATTGTAGGGAGGCAGTGCCAGTGGTCGGGAGTCCCGATGATTACTACGTCTACGTCTTTGTTGTCTATGACCTTACGCCAGTCTTTGTATAAGTTAGCGACTTTCTTACCGGTGCTTTTTTCAACATCGGCAGCCCGTTTGTTCAGCCATTCGTCGTCTATATCGCAAAGGGCGACGCATTCCACTTCCGGGTATTTCAGGAAATTGCTGAGGTTGGAAAAGCCCATCGAACGGCATCCGATCAGGGCTACTTTTACTTTATTACTGGGAGCCGCTTGTCCGTAGACAGCGCTGTATGCGCTACCGAACAATGGCGATAAACTTAGTCCGGCAGCAGATAATGCGGACTTTTGTAAAAAATTTCTTCTATTCATGGTATTTAAATTATGTGTTCGCGAACAGCTTTGCAATAATACGAAAAATAGTTCTATATTTGTGCCCTGAATAAAAGAAAATGTCGATGATATCCCCTCAAGATACTAACTGGTATGTTTTATATACGGCTCCACGCGCCGAAAAGCAAGTAAAAGAACGAATAGATATGTTGGGAGTAGAATGCTGGTTGCCCTTGCATCGTACTCCCCGTGTATGGTCGGATCGTGTGAAGATTGTCGAGATACCTTTGTTCAGTTCGTATGTGTTTGTCAGGTGTACGGATACTGTTTTACGCGATTTATTGAAGGTGTACGGCGTTATCCGGATTGTTTTTTATAACAGCAAACCGGCAGTTGTCCGCCAGGTCGAAATCGATGCCATTAAAGAGTTCCTGGAACAGGCTGCCGAACATGAACTTTGCCCGGGTGAGGAGGTAGAGATTCTAACCGGTGCGATGCGGCATGTTTCCGGAAAGATAAAGAAGATAAAAAAGAACCACCTCATGCTCTTCCTGGAGCAACTGGGCGCAACAGTCTGTGTGAAGCTGACGGATGTGGCGCGGGTGAATAGGTTGAAATAATTGGGAATATTACTTGCATAGCCAAGGATATTTTTGTTCCATTTTATGAAAAACCTCGCTACTGGGAATACCTTTTCCTGCATCTAACTCTGCAATAGAGTGGTCGATACGGGCATGAAGTTCTTCTTTACTTGTGATAGATAGGATTGCTTTCGCTAATTCTATTTTATCTGCATCCAGTCTCATATTTGCATCCATTTTAATTCTCTTTTAAGGTTTGTATTAGCCTTATTCTATCTGATCTATTTGTTCGATGAATAGTATTACAAAGATAGAAATTGTTTTCAATTATATTAATACAGACAGGGCAATCTCACCAAAATATAGTTTATATTTAGGAAAAGGTGAGTCTTTTTTAATTGACAATTGGGCTTCGTGATCGGAATTAGAAAAAGGTGAGCTTCAAGTAGGAACAATATTTGAGTCTTTTTTATGAGGCAACGCCTCATGCCGCAGGCTCTCTTTTGCCGTCTGCTTCAGCTGACGGATAGATTAATGCTCCGGCTTTGCCGGATTCCTCTGTGGGTTTTAACCCCTTTGAATATATAAAGACTGTCTTGTTTTAAAGGGGCTTAAGCCCACAAAGGAAGAGGCTTTGCCTCCTGTCTTTTATATCCGTCGGTTAAAAACCGACGGCAAAAGAGAGCCTGCGGCACAAGGCGTTGCCTTGTTGAAGACAACGGCACCTGTAAGGGCGGTTCGCGAACCGCCCCTACCAACGACACTACATTCAAATTTGATAATAACTGAACTATATACAAGGTTTGCCTCGTTGGGGAGTCCTCGTGTTATTTTTGTATCTGTATCTTGAAACTCTTATTTCCTGCTACGACAATGTAATTGCCTTGCGGTAACCAAAGAGACTTATCTCCCGATAGATTATCGTATTTATGTAAGAGTGTCCCGCTGAAAGTGTAGATGAATACGGTTTCGGGGTGGGAGGTATGGATATGCAGATAGGTATCCTCCGTCCGGACTTTCGTATCGTTTGTGCAGATTGTTTCGTTGGCAACCGGGTCGGGATTGCGGACGATACCGTCGATACTGATCGCGATAGGTTGGCGTACATATTTGATAATGTATGCACCGTCGCTCGAACGTGGAGTGATCGTTTCGCCTCGGTCGGTGGTGACGATGGGAGAAGACTGGTCGTATTCCTTGTCGAGCGTGAGGTAAAAACGGAAACTGCTCCAGGCTTCTACTTCGTACTCGCCGGCTATAGGGTCGGTGGTTACTCCTTCTATTTGAGGGAGGGTGACGAGGTGGTAAACCGGAGGAACTGGAGTTGGCTCAGGATCAGGTTCGGGCTGGGGATCTGGGATTTTGCTGAAAGTAGCAGAGATTGTGATGTTTTCCGATACGGTCAATGTATTTCCGGAATTGAAAGGGGTGCCATTTACCGTTAGCTCGCTCAGTTTGTATTTGCCTTCTGGGGTGGCTGTGATGGTAAGTTGGGTTCCGCCTTGTACCTTATCCTCGGATTTTATCGTACTGGCAAGCTGGTCGGTAATGGTTAATTCACCATGATCAGGCTTGTCGAAAGTAATGGTATAAAGACTCAAGCTTACAAGGGGGATACTGGGTTGGTTATCTATCGTTACCCCGTAAGTATTGTCGTTATTAATTTTTTTTAGTTTAGGCAGGGTGTTGGTATTGAAATCCCAGGCATCGGATGGTGAAAAAGGATAATTTTCTCCGTCCCATTCTTCGCCATTCAGAGATGTATTACTAGTGTCCCACTGGCCAGGAATGTCTGAATGTGCATAATTACTAGTTGTAGTGCCTGAATTTGTTCCTGCAATACGTCCTGTGGAAGCCGCATAGTTGATAACGCCAACAGTATTAAGAGCTACGCAATTCGAGATAGAACCCGAATTCTCTCCTGTAATACCGCCGACATGTCCTTCATCACCCTCGGTTTTGATTGCTTCTACTTTACCTGTGGCATAACAGTTTGTTACCTTTCCGGGATTGTACCCGGCAATCCCTCCGATGTAATTTTCTTTTCCGCTTGCTGAGATATTCCCTGTTGTGTAGCAATCTTGTATTTCACTATGAACAGATTTTTTATCGTAATTCCATCCGACCAAATTACCGATATAGTTTTCTCCTCCTTCAGACGTAATGTTAGCTGTTGAATAACAATTTTTTATACTTCGATAATTTAATGCAGTAAGACCTCCTATGATATTTGTTTGTCCTATAGTGGATATGTCGCTTGTTGGCGTTGAATAATGTATCAGTTGGTTTTCTTCTCTGTTATCAATTGCATTATATTGGCAATTCGTTAAATTGACAAAGCTATATCCGGTTATTCCTCCAACATAATTATCCTCTCCTTTAACATTAAACCGGGTAGATGATTTACAATCGGTAATAGTTTCATATGTGGATATATATCCGACTATTCCACCGATGTAACTCAGAGCCCCGTCAACCGTTATTATACCGGATGATTTACTGTCTGTAATAGTATTATACATCATATATCCCACGATACCTCCTGCGTATGTGGTCGTTTCTGCGAAATTGGCAGATGAAAAAATGCAGGTTGCTGATTCACATGCTGTAATTATAGTCTTATTATATCCAACAATCCCACCGACGCAATAGGTATAGCCTTTTATATTGTTGGGAGCATCGGATGTTAATTCCATTTTAATGGTTCCTGAGGTTGTACAATGGTCAATGGGATAGGACGTTTCACTCATACCGGCAATACCACCGGCTTTGATAAAATACAGCCTTTCATTAGTATTTTTTGGGGGGATATTTGTCTGGTATTTTACATGTATATCACATGAAGAAGTACATTTTTCGATTGAATATCCACTTATGACATTAGACTGGTTGCCACCTACAATCCCTCCACATCCTTCATTTTGGAAATTAGGAATGAAATCTATTTTTCCTTGTGCGGTACAATTTTTTATGCAACCTCCGTTTTTTGAAGTAATTCCTCCTGTTGCGTATCCTCCGACTGATGTAATACTGATATTTGCATTGCAGTCTGTTATGGTTGGTATAGTCTGACTAGTAAAGCTGTTTTCTCCAACTATTCCTCCGATAGAAGCAGACGTATGATCGTTGTCTTTTCGACCGGAAGTTAATATACCTTCAAAACTACAATCTGTAACAGTTCCTTCATAGTTGACTCCGGCGATACCTCCGATGGCTCCCCCTTTTGCTTCCTGATAAATGATTTTACCGTTTACCGTACAATGATCGATAGTTGAATATTTACCGGCGGCTACTATCCCTCCGGCATAATCGTCATAATCGCTGGAAGTATAATCAACTTTTTTATTTATGTCACAATCGGTTAATTGAATGTCCTTTATGTTCGCATGATCTGTTATTCCAAATAGACCGGCTGCGTCTAAAGTAGATACATATATATTTTGTATCTTGAAATTTCCTCCATTGAAAGAACCTTTGAATGGGTAAGTGGCCTTTTCTCCGATTGGTATCCAATTATGATCAGCCAAGTCAATATCTTGGGTGAGTGTTATCGCCACCCCTTCAAACCCTTTTTTGCCGGAATTTCCGGTATCTTCGTTTTCGTTTACCATTTTCGCTACCCAAGCTAGTTCGGCTGCGGAAGATATGTTGATCTCAGTTGAAGAAGTACTCCAGTCCGCAGGTGGGGTTGCCAGGTTTTCCCATGTATCCGGTGTGGTATCATCTGCCCGCATCCCTTTGGAGAAGAAACAGAGAAACGCTATCGTTATTAACAGACGATACGAAATAAGATGTAAATGTTTTTTCATCATCATTTATTTTTAGTTTGGGTATTATTTAATTCTTCAAGAAGTTCTTTTCCCGGTTTCAGCTTTACGGAGAAACGTTCGGAAATCATGTGAGGGGCTCCTGTTTTGGGATTTCGTGCCAGGCGTTCGGCCTGGTGCCATCTTGTAATGACGCCGAAACCTGTCAAGCGGATTTCTCCACCTTGTTTCAGTTCGTCGGTGATAATGCCGGTCAAAGATTGGATAACCTTTTTGACGGCAATTTGTGTTTGCCCTGTTTTATGGGCTAACGTGTTGATCAATTGTTGCTTGTTCATAAGAATGACTAGAAAAAACGTTCGTTTTTTCTAGTCATTTTCTGAAGTGTCATAAAAAATAAATGTTTATGGGTAAATTAGAGTAGGTAAGATTTGAAAATTGTTGAAAAACAAGAGAAAACAAGATTATCAAAGTTTATGTCCGATAAATTTGAATATAAAAATATAACCCGTAACTTTGTGACAAATTAAAACGAACGTTTAATCTAGTCATTCCCTGATATATCTTTTAGTAAAATACTTGCGGCTTTATCTGATAATACTTATGTTTTTTGTCCGAAATACTTAGTCTTTTTATATTGAATACTTCTTATTTATGACATTTGTTTCGCATTTTGTATTTCAAAAGTTTGCCACATTCGCCATTTATGCCACTAAAGTTATTTCATTTTCAACTACCATACTTTGTTATCTTTTTCAGGTATTTCCCGACTGATAATCTGCTGATTATCCCTTCATGTATCCATTTTCCCAAATGACGGTCGATGGTTCTTTCGGGGATTCCCCGGGACATGCCGAGTGCCTTGGCTTCGGAGGTGCGGAAGGTGGCGGGGAGGTCGTTGAAGAATGTTTCGTAAATATTGGGATCGCTGGGTGGAGTGAAATCGGCATCGTGCTTTAACATCGTACCTAATGTGAGCATGTGCTGCTGAAACATAAGGACGAACATCATGGCAATATCGAAGTCTATGTCTGAAACGACCTGTTCATCCAACGTGCTCTGTCGCTCCACTTTGCGCAGGGCGGTGAGAAACATGCTGATACAGAAATGAGTACGTCCCAGGCGGTGTACCACGCTCAGGCGGTCTTCGTTGCCGAACAACCGGGCCTGTTCCGACATGCGGGAGAAACGGTGGTTCATGCGGTTACGCTGTTGCTCGGTGTAACGTACGAAGGTCGGGTTATTGTCGAGGTAGATGCCGGCTTCGAGGATGGCGGCGCCTACCTTTGCATAATAACGGTCGGCATGTATGTTGTCGTCTTCGCTGGTCAGGAGTTTCCATTTCGGAGCCTCGTTGAAGGTGTAAGCCAGGAAACGGCTGAAAAGACCATCGTCGGCCGAAGGGATGAGCCGTACGAACTGCCCGAAGGTTCCGCTCGTGAGCAGTCCCATTAGCGGACGGTTGCAACTCACTGTTCCGCCGGAAATGGATGACCGGTCGATCATTTCCTGATGGGCGATCTGGTTGAGCAGGTAGGTGTATTTGCCGTGATCGTTGTGGATGGCTTCGATCAGGATACCGATTTCCGATTCTTGCATCAGTCCGGGATAATGTTCGTTGGCACTCAGTTGTTTCACCAGCTTGGCCTGGGTGATGGTTCCGGCAATTTTTAGTTCCATTTGGACGACTTCGTCAGGGCGGGTGAGCATGACCGGCTTTCCGGTTTTCTTGCTTCGTGCCGCAGCCAGTTCGTAGGCCTCTATCTCTTCCTTGTTTTTCTTGACGTACGAAGCTGATTTCGAACGGACGTAATAGTGCCAGGGTTGGAGCAGTTGGTACATGCCGTTGAGCACTCCCTTGCCGGAGCCGGCACGTGCCACGACATAGAGGTAGAGCATCGGGGCGACAGAATCGCCATGATAGTTACCTTTCACACGGGGCATCACGGTGGAGATCATAGCCAGTGCGGCGACGATTGCCATATCCCGCTGGCGTCCTTCGAGACCGGGGCGTATCATGTCCCGCAACAGGGTCGGGGCGGCATTGAAAAGAGCCTGGTCTACGTAGGATAGCTCGGGAGTAACGTGTTGATTGGTACTTATATCCGCTTCGTTTTCGGCAGGTGGATACTTTCCGGTATCTTTAGTGGCGAAAGTGGCGGGAATGGCGAACTTTTTCTCGTTCAGGGCCTTGTTTTCGCGCCGGTTCGTCCCATGTTCTGCCCGTGCCTTGCCGTAAACGGAGGCGATGGTCTTGGCGATTTCCTTCGCATCGAAATCGGGCTCGGCATAACGGCGCACGCATTCATTTTCCACGGCCTGCTGTCCGAAGCCGGCGCGGTTCAGGCAGAAGGCGAGGCTGACCAGCCGGGCATGGCGTTGTCCTTTTACCCAACTGTTTCCGAGGTCTGCCTGATCCAGATAGAGATCCAGCCGCTCCGTTTCCGTCAATGGCTCCATTTCTGTCGCCGTCTTTTTCTCACAGTGTGTGGAGTAGCTTTTCCCCTCTCGAGAGGGGGTAGGGGGTGTGTCAACGGCAGGACCAGGATATGTGTCAACGGCCGCTTCCATCCTGAACGTCTCCGCCTCCGGATTGTAATAGCAGTCCGCATCCCAGCAAACCAAACTTGTCCGTGTGATATCGGTGCATCCCCTGTCTACCGCTTCTCCCAAAGTCGTTTCAACAATATCATACAATGCCAGGCAGGTTTCCAGATGATGTGTGGTATCCGTTTCCACCCGGAAGATCAGGTGTACGCCGCCGCCCCGTGCACTGACATAAGCCAGTGCCAGCCAGGGAAAGCCTTTGCTTCGTTCCATGTATTCGGCAACGGGTGTCTTCATGCCGTCAACGTCCACCAGTACGTAGCCGGTATGTTCGCCAGCCTGTTCCGTCAGTCTTTCACCGGGAAACAGTGCCGAAACGGCAATGGCGGGCAGTTGCAGTTTCGTTCGTTTGGCTTCCTGGTGACGGCCTTCGGCACTTAGCCGACGGATCTCTTTAGTAATAAACTGAAGATAGTTGCCTTTAATAAATGCATCGAGCCAGCCGAGTGTCACTCTCTTTTCTTCCCTGGTCTTGTAAAGACTGCCATACCAGGAGAATTCCTGTTTTTTGTTTTGTTTCATAAGTAATACACTAAAGTTGTAAACTGTTGGGTTCACTAAGGTTCACCCAGATGATTGACAATGCACATTGCTTGTTTGGGCGTGAGTAGTTTCTGCCCCGGTTTCCAGTCCAGGGCGATTAGTTTCTCTTTGAGGTTTCCCGAAAGCCTGATCCATCGTGTCAGCTTCTCACTGGCCGTCTTGGGTGTCGATCCGGGGAAATAACACAGGGCCAGTTCGTAAAATGCCCACACACGGCAGTAATTTTGCTTTTCTTCCATGGTTCTAATTGTATTGATTTACAGATGTAAGGTAGCTATTTAATCTGAAAAAAACAAATGTTTATGTGTTGAAAATCATGTTTTGTTTGTGATTTTTTACAATAAATGTGTAAAGAAACAAGGCAGCTTCATTTGAGGTTGCCTTGTTTGCTTTATATAATAGTTTTGTCTCCGTTGCTAATATGACATCGGATTACTCTATCCTGTTTTATCCTTAAATATCCCATTACACACTCCTGTACCTGACTATGGCCGTCCCGGCGCCTTACCGTGTCGTATCTTTGTAATGTAATCAAATATGAGGCCTTCTATACATATATATATGATTACATCTGTCGCTTGTCAACTAATTAAAACACTAACCCTTAAATTTAAAATTATGTCAGTAAGGTACAAACTGGTCTTACGTAAAGACCTGTCGAAAGATGCTCCTGCGGGAGCACAGAAGTATTATGCATCCGTCAACAACAATGGTACGCTGCCTTTCAAGCAGATGTGTCAGTCGATCGCCGCCTATTCGACGGCTTCGCCCGGTGATGTGAAAGTGGTGTTGGACGGCTTGATGTTTTTCATGAAAGACGCCCTGTTGCGCGGTGAGATCGTGCAGATGGGGGATGTCGGGAATTTCCAGATCAATGTGGGCAGTAGGGGGGTGGCTACTGCCAAGGAATTTAAAGCCGCCCTGATTCGTAAGCCCCGTATCGTATTCCGTCCGGGTGTCGAATTGAAGGAGATTCTCGACAAAGTGAGTTTCGAACGTATCGATGCGGAAACCGGTTCTTCTACCGGAGGCAACGAAGGAGAAGGGGGGGAAGACGACCGCCCTGTGATCGAGTAACAGTAAATCGTAAAGCTATGGTTGCACAACAAATCAATTTCGTAAGAAACCTCCTGCCGGCGGCCGTGTCGGCAGGAGCAGCTTTTAACATGAATCCGGTGGCTATCCTTTCGCAGGCGGCCTTTGAGAGCGGGTGGGGAACCAGCGACCTGTCGAGAAACAGCCGTAACTTCTTTGGCCTGACTGCCTACGGAGCTGCCAACGAGTATTGGCATGGCGGGAAAACGACCGTAAAGGCCGCCGATTATGCGATGGACTTCCGCCGTTACGATACGTGCGAGAACTCTTTCCTCGATTTCGCCCGACTGATCCGTAACAACTACCGTTCCGCCTGGTTGGTGAGCAACGACATCGCCGCCTATGCCAAAGAGATAGCCTACAGCCCCTACATCAGCGAACTCAATGGCGACGACCGCGAGGTTTACCGATGTAGCCTGGTCAGTATCGAGCGGACAATCCGGGCGGTGATGGCGATTATTCAGTGATAGGTTAAATTATTCATTCTAATAAACATTTTCTTATGTCCAAATTCAAACGAATCATCGAATTTATCCTGGCTTTGCTTAATTTTTTGTTTCACTTTAAACCTGTACCGGATGATGAAACACCCGATGTTGCCGAGTCTTATCCGAGTCCTGTGCCGCCTGCTTCGGCGAGGGCTGATCCTTTGTTTGAAACTATCCCTTAGGATAGGTATCAGATAGTAACCTGCTCCCGCTGCCAGTGGCTTGTCCTGTACGGACGGCTACGGGCGGCGGGTTTTGTCGTTTGTGGGGGAGGGAAGGGAGTTCGATTTGGAAATCGCTGTACTTTGTAGTACCTTTGATGGTTATTTTTTCAATACAGATATATTATGAACGCATTCCTCTCTGATTTATTTACCCGGAAAAAGCCTCTGTGGCCGGGCATGACCGATGTCCATACGCATTTGCTACCGGGTGTAGATGATGGGTTTTCGTCGGAAGAAGAGAGTCTCGATATGCTCTCGTTCCTGGGTACATGCGGGGTGAAACACCTTTTTCTGACGCCGCATATAATGGCTGATCTGGCAAAGAACCGGAGCACATATCTCCAGGAGAGGTTCGACCTTTTCCGCGGTAATTGTACGGGTATAGACATCGACCTTCGTCTGGCTGCCGAGTATATGCTGGACGAATGTTTTTACGACCGCATGAACGAAGGGTTGCTGTCGTATGACGGAAAGCACGTATTGGTGGAAGTCTCCTTTATGCAGGCCCCCAGCGATCTGTTTGAGAAACTGTATGATTTGCAACTGAACGGGTATATCCCGGTCCTGGCTCATCCGGAACGTTTCGGTTTCTGGAATATGAATGAGTTGTTGAAACTAAAAGAGCACGGATGCAAATTCCAATTGAACCTTTTCTCCCTGGCCGGCTTCTACGGGCCGTTACCTCATAAGACTGCCTCTTCTCTATTGAAGAAAGGTTGTTATGATTTCGTCGGAACCGATATCCATTCCCTCAATTACCGCAGTCTCTACGACTCCCTCAAACTCAAAAAAGACCAATTTGAGGCGGTGAAAAAACTGATGCAGGGGAATGAAATGTTGTGGGAGTGATTACAGCGTACTGTAAATATACTCCATATCCACATGCCCCCGTACCAGATCCGCCAGTTTTTCATATTGTTCTTCTTTGAAAGCGGCATAATCGAAAGGAGCGGCGTCAGCTTCTTTGTCGAAGCCTTCCGCCAGGCAATCCAATACAACGGGGTTATCCAGTATGCCGTGCATGTAGCTCCCCCAGCAACGGTTGTCGAGGTAATATCCGTCCAGTCGTCCGTCTTCGAGGCGGGCCACGGGACTTTCCGGAGCGTTGCCTAAAAGGGTGGTGTGTCCCATATGTATTTCGTATCCCCGGCAGGTAGAGTCGTTACCCGGAAGGAAAGTGAATGTGCTTTGCTTCGTGACTTTCTCCTGTTCGATCACCGTGCATTGCGGAAGTAATCCGAGTCCCGGAACCGCAGGCAGGTTACCTTCTATCCCTTCCGGATCTTCCAGGCGGGCACCCATCATCTGGTAGCCGCCGCAGATACCGATCACCTTCTTCCCTTTCTTGTAGGCCCGCACGATTGCATCGGCAATGCCGTTGGCGCGGATGCTTTGCAGATCCGACAATGTGTTTTTGGAACCGGGCAGGAGGATGATATCCGCTTTCTCCACTTCGTCGATATTGCTTGTGTAGTAAGGATTGAAGCGAGGGTCCATGTCCAATACGTCGAAGTCGGTGAAGTTGGACATACGTTTCAACAGGACGATCGCCACGTTGATCTTGCCTTCCTGCCAGGTGTTGGTTTTCATATCCAGGGCAACCGAGTCCTCTTCCTCTATCTTGATATCGCGGAACCAGGGAATGACGCCGACCACCGGGATACCCGTCAGCTCTTTCAATATCGCGCGTCCTTCTTCAAACAACGAGGCATCGCCACGGAATTTATTGATGATGATCCCTTTCATCTGTGCCCGTTCCTCCGGCCTGAGCAGTGCGATGGTGCCGTAAACGGAACCGAATACGCCTCCGCGGTCGATATCGGCCACCAGATAAGTGGAGGCATTCGCCTGAATGGCCATGCGCATATTGGTGATGTCGCGGTCGCGGAGGTTCAGCTCCGAGATACTTCCCGCACCTTCCAATACGATCGGGTTGTAGCGCGACTCCAGGCGTTTGAAAGAGGCGATGGCTTCCCTGAATAACTCTTCTTTCCGGTTCTGAATGCCGAAATAGTCTTTGGCAGACATGTTGCCGACCGGCCGGCCGTTCAATACGACCTGCGAACTTTTATCGTTGGTCGGCTTCAGCAGAACCGGGTTCATATCTGTATGCGGAGCGATACCGCATGCTTCGGCCTGCACCACCTGGGCACGGCCCATCTCGCCGCCTTCGGGGGTAGAGTAGGAGTTGAGCGACATATTCTGCGCCTTGAAAGGAGCAGGTCGGTATCCGTCTTGCTTGAAGATACGGCAGAAGGCTGCGTTGATCACACTTTTTCCCGCATCGGAACAAGTGCCAACGAACATGATCGGTTTCAGGTGTTGTTTTATCATGGCTGCAAAACTAATGAAAAAGCAGGATAGTTTTATTACATTATTTCTTATATTTGCATTCCTTACATTCTAATTTCTAATTTTGATACAATGGAAAAACAAAAACAACTCCAGCGGCTCCAATCGCTGGATGCCTTGCGGGGATTTGATATGTTCTTTATCATGGGAGGCGGCTCTCTCTTCATCGCACTGGCCACCCTGATCCCGACTCCTTTCTTTCAATCGGTAGCAGACCAGATGCATCATGCACGGTGGGGCGCCGGATTTACGTTCGAGGATATTATCTTCCCTCTGTTCCTGTTCATTGCCGGGATCTCTTTCCCCTTTTCCCTGGCCAAACAGCGGGAGCGCGGAATGCCGGAGGCGGCCATCTACAAGAAAATTATCCGCAGGGGGATTACCCTGGTCATCCTGGGCTGTGTCTACAACGGCCTGTTGAACTTCGACTTCGAGACACAACGTTATGCCAGTGTGTTGGCACGTATCGGTCTGGCCTGGATGTTCGGGGCCCTGATCTTTGTAAATACACGGACGGTTACGCGGGTGTGGATCGTGGTTGCGATCCTGGTCGGTTATTGGTTGTTGTTGGCTTTTGTCCCGGCTCCCGACGGGAACGGAACGGACGTATTCACCCGTGAAGGTTGCCTGGCCTGCTACATCGACCGGTTGTTATTGCCGGGACGTTTGCATGGCGGAAACTATGATCCCGAAGGTATCCTGTCTACCTTGCCGGCTATCGGAACGGCGTTGCTGGGGATGTTCACCGGAGAGTTTATCAAGCTGCAAAAGAAAGAGCTGACGGAGACGAAGAAGGTTCTCTATATGTTATGTGCGGGAGCTGTCCTATTGGTGATCGGATTGCTGTGGGGATTGTTTTTCCCGATCAATAAGTATTTGTGGACGAGCTCGTTCGTTTGTACTGTCGGTGGTATTTCCATGTTGTTGTTTGCCTTGTTCTATTATATCGTGGATGTGAAGGGGATAAAAGGCTGGACGCCTTTCTTTACAGTGATCGGTATGAATTCTATTACTATTTACCTGGCCCAGGAGTTTGTCAATTTCACTTTTACAGCGAATGCCATCTTCGGCGGACTGATCGGACTGACACCGGAAGCGGCTCAACCTCTGTTCGGGGCGATCGCCTATATCGCTGTCTGTTGGGGCTTCCTTTATTTCCTCTATCGTCAACGTATTTTCTTAAAAGTCTAAAATAATTATCAAATGGAAAAAACTACTTATAAGCGGCTGGAGTCGCTTGACGCCCTTCGCGGTTTCGATCTTTTCTTTCTGGTGGCTTTAGGCCCGTTGGCACATTCACTGGCCCGTGCGGCCGATGTGGAATGGTTGCACAGTAGTATGTGGCTATTTAGCCATGAAGCCTGGGTGGGCTTTTCTCCCTGGGATTTGATCATGCCGTTATTCCTGTTTATGTCGGGGGCGTCTATGCCGTTTGCCTTATCCCGTTTTAAAGGAGTTTCCGACAAGAAAGCTCTTTTCCGACGGTTGGGTAAACGTATCCTGTTGCTTTGGATATTCGGTATGATGTGCCAGGGTAACCTGCTCGGCCTCGATCCGGATCGTATCTATTTATATTCGAATACGTTGCAGTCTATTGCGGCGGGATACCTGATCACTGCCGTATTGTTTCTTTATGCAAGTCGTCGTACACAGATCGGTGTGGCGGTCGCCTTATTGCTTGTTTACTGGGCTGCGATGCAGTTTATCACGGTCGGCAGTTACGGAGGCGGTAATTATACACCCGAAGGAAACCTGGCGGAATGGGTAGACCGTGCCGTGCTGGGACGTTTCCGGGATGGAGCAAAAGTGGTGGATGGCGAAGTGGTCTTTTCTCCGGGGTATCATTATACCTGGATACTGAGCAGTTTGAACTTCGGTGTAACCGTATTGACCGGATTGTTTGCCGGCTATATTGCCAAGGATAAAACGAGCGATGTGTATAAACTGAAATGGTATTTCGGGGCCGGAGCAGCTATGGTGGCAGCCGGATGGTTATGGGGATTGCAGATGCCGGTTATTAAAACGATATGGACAAGTTCTATGGTACTGGTCAGCAGCGGTTACTGTTTCCTGTTGATGGGATTGTTCTATTATCTGATCGATTATAAGGGATATAATAAAAATATTACCTGGTTGAAAGTGTACGGAATGAACTCTATCGTGGCGTATATGCTGGCTAATGTCGTTAATTTCAGCTGTTTGGGCGAGTCCTTGTTTTATGGGTTTCAGCAATATATGGGGAATTATTATTCCTTTTTGATTAGCTTGTCAAACATATTGGTTATTTATGTAATTTTGTGGTGGCTTTATAAACGTAATATATTTCTTAAAGTTTAAAAACACAAAAAACAGGAGAAACTGAAAAATGGAATCTATCAAACAGATATACCGGATCGGCCATGGCCCGTCGAGTAGCCACACGATGGGGCCGATACGTGCTTCGCGGATGTTTTTGGAACGCAACCAACAGGCTGCACGTTTCAATGTAACGTTGTATGGTAGCCTGGCTGCTACCGGAAAGGGTCACATGACGGATGCCGGCATTCTGGAAGTGCTGCAACCCGTGGCTCCGACGAATATTACTTGGGAACCTAAAACATTCCTGCCGTTCCACCCGAACGGGATGCTGTTTGAGTCGTTCAACGATAAAGACGAGAGGCTGGAAGCATGGACAGTTTACAGTATCGGTGGCGGTACGCTTGCCAACGAGACTTTTAACGAGTTGAAGACTGCCAAAGTCTACGAAATGAGTACCATCAAGGATATTCAGGCTTGGTGCGAAAAGACAGGACATTCTTACTGGGAGTATGTGGAGCAATGCGAAGGCCCGCAGATATGGGATTATCTGGCCGAGGTATGGGAAGTGATGCAACAGGCTGTGCTCAACGGTTTGGAAGCAGAAGGTATCCTGCCGGGTGGCCTGGGTATACGCCGTAAGGCTTCCGACTACCTGATCCGTGCCAAAGGATACGGCAGCAGCATCAAAAGCCGCGGCATGGTATACGCTTTTGCTTTGGCCGTCTCCGAAGAGAATGCTAGTGGGGGAAGGATCGTGACGGCCCCTACCTGCGGCTCCTGTGGCGTGTTGCCGGCTGTATTGTATCACCTGAAAGATACCCGCGACTTCCGCGATTCGCGTATCCTGCGTGCTTTGGCTACTGCCGGACTGTTCGGTAATGTGGTCCGTACGAATGCATCGGTATCCGGTGCTGAAGTTGGTTGCCAGGGTGAGGTGGGAGTAGCCTGTGCAATGGCTGCGGCCGCTGCCAGCCAGTTGTTCGGTGGAACACCCGCACAGATCGAGTATGCTGCTGAGATGGGGTTGGAACATCACCTGGGCCTGACTTGCGACCCGGTTTGCGGATTGGTACAGATACCTTGCATCGAGCGTAATGCATTTGCTGCCGCACGTGCACTGGATGCGAATACCTTCTCGAACTTCTCTGACGGTAAACACCGGGTGAGCTTCGACCAGGTAGTGGAAGTGATGCGTCAGACGGGTAACGACCTGCCCAGTCTGTATAAGGAAACTTCCGAAGGTGGTCTGGCCAAGAAGTACGGAGACTAAGACTATTTTATAAATCTAATGTATATGAATAAAAGTTGTGTTATTGCTGTTTGTGCCGCTGCCCTGATGTCGGCTTGCGGACAACAGAAACAGCAGTCTAAAGAGGTGGCGATGAGCGGCAACCCTGTGTTTGAAAAATGGTATGCCGATCCCGAAGGTATTATCTATGATGATACTTATTGGATTTACCCCACCTGGAGTGATCTATACGAGAATCAGACTTTCTTCGACTGTTTCTCTTCTAAAGACCTGGTGAACTGGACGAAGCATTCTTCCATCCTGGATACGACCGAGGTGAAATGGGCGAAGCGTGCCATGTGGGCGCCGTCTGTCATCAGTAAGGATGGGAAGTATTATTTCTTCTTTAGTGCGAACGATGTGCACGAAGGTGAAATAGGCGGTATCGGTGTTGCTGTCAGCGACCGGCCGGAAGGTCCGTACAAGGACTTACTGGGTAAACCGTTGATCAACGAAATTGTGAACGGGGCACAGCCTATCGACCAGTTCGTTTATAAGGATGGCGATAACTATTATATGTATTATGGCGGTTGGGGACATTGCAACGTAGTACAGTTGAATGACGACTTTACCGGACTGGTGCCGTTTGAAGACGGAACTATCTATAAGGAAATAACGCCGGAGAACTACGTGGAAGGCCCGTTCATGTTGAAGAAGGATGGAAAATACTACTTTATGTGGAGCGAAGGCGGCTGGGGCGGCCCCGACTATTGTGTCGCTTATGCGATTGCCGATTCTCCTTTCGGACCGTTTAACCGGATAGCCAAGATTCTCGAGCAGGATTCGACGGTAGCGACCAGTGCAGGCCATCATTCCATTATGCATGTGCCGAATTCGGAAGATTATTATATCGTTTACCATCGCCGTCCGCTGAACGATACGGGACGCGACCATAGGGCGACTTGTATCGATAAGATGACTTTCGACAAGAACGGATATATCAATCCTGTAAAGATGACCTTCGAAGGTGTAGCGGAAAGAAAGATAAAATAAGCTTTCCTTCATTGTATAAAAGATATTAAAATAAGGGTGCAGTAGTTGCATCCTTATTTTTTTATACTACTTTTGACATATCTGTCAAACAATAATGTCAGACATAATAGACAGACAGTGGTGACAAATGAAGTAAAAACAAGATATACAATGAGTACAGAAGAAGTAAACACGATGGAAGAACGTATCCTGGAAGCAGCCAAGCAAGTCTTTGTGATGAAAGGATATGAAGCGACCAAGATGGGTGACGTGGCTACCGAAGCCGGTATCGGACGTACCGCCTTACATTATTATTATCGAACCAAAGAGATGTTGTTCGATGCAATCTTCGACCAGTTGATAGATGCGTTGCTTCCCAACCTGGGAGCGATCATCGATGAACATACTTCTTTTATGGAGAAGTTGCCTAAAATTATCGACCAATATGTAAAGACATTACAGCGAAACCCTTTATTCCCGATTTTTGTTATTAATGAATTACAGCGTGCGCCGGAGCATATCTATCATTCTATCCTGAAGAACCCCGGACGGGTGGAACCGATTGTTCGTATGCGCCAGCAAATGGAGGACGAGATGGAGAAAGGGCTGATGAAGAAACTTCCGGTATATTATATTGCAACAACATTGATAAGCCTGCTGGTTTTTCCCATGTTGGTGAGAAACCCGTTTACGGCTGTTTTTATGGAAGGGGATACTGATAAATACGAAGCTTTTTTACAGGAACGTATCCCGTTCGTTACCGATATAATGATCCGGTTGTTGAGTCCGGATAATAATACACCGAATAAACAGATACCTCAATGAAACGGATTTACATGATCTTATTCTTATGCTTTCCCCTGCTGTCGGGGATTGCGAAAGGGCAGGAGACGGTTACACTGGCACAATGTTATGAATGGGCCCGTGCCAACTATCCCCAGATACGCCAGTATGGACTGATCGGACAGACGGAGCAATACAACCTGTCGAACGCAGGAAAAGGATGGTTGCCCCAACTGACAGTAAATGCGAAAGCAACCTATCAGAGTGAAGTAACCCAGCTTCCTTTCGACACTGAAAAACTGTCGGCTGTTATGCCGGGACTCGATATCCCGACCTTAAGTAAAGACCAGTATCAGGTACTGGCCGAGGTGAACCAGAATATATGGGATGGCGGAACTATCCATACCACCCGGCAACTGACGAAAGCGCAGGCCGCCGCAGACCGGGAACAATTGGAAAGCGATCTTTATACCTTGAACGACCGCGTGAACCAGCTTTATTTCGGTTGTCTGCTCCAGGAAGAACTGATCCGCCAGAATGCATTGCTTCAAAAAGAGTTGCAAATCAATATCGACCGGATAACGGCGATGATGGAAAACGGCGTGGCCAACCAGTCAGATTGCGAAAGTATGGAGGTGGAATTATTGAATGCCCGCCAGAAGGAGATCGAATTGAAAGCATCGCGGGTGGCTTTTGGCAGGATGTTGAGTGCATTGATTGGGAAGCCTTATGATAAAGATAGGGTATTGGAGATTCCTGCTGTGCCGGGTAATCCGTTGTCGGCTGAGATCGATCGCCCCGAACTGCGGGCACTGGATGCCAGAAGCCGTTTATTGGAGGTTCAGAACAAACAGATCACCAGTGGCCTGATGCCTCGCATCGGTGCATTCGTGCAGGGAGGATACGGTCGGCCGGGGTTGAATATGTTGGAGGATAGCTTTAATCCCTTCTATATTGCAGGTGTACGCCTTTCCTGGAATATGGGTAAGCTATATACCTTGAAGAACGACCGCCGTAAGGTGTCGACCAATCTTCAACAAATAGAAGTTCAGCGTGAAACATTCCTGTTCAATACCTCGCTGCAACTGATGCAACAGAATACGGAGATACAGAAGATGGCCGACCTGATGAAGGCGGATGATGAAATAATCCGACTGCGTACCAGCATCAAGAATGCTGCGGAAGTGAAGTTGGCGAACGGCGTGATTTCTGTCACCGACCTGATCCGAGAGATCAATGCGGAAGACCTGGCTAAACAGTCTGCCGCCGCCCACCGTATCCAGCACCTGAATGCTGTCTATAATTATATGTACACGACAAACAACGAATAATCAGAATTAATCATGAAAGAGAATATGAAACGACTGGCTTCTTTTGCAATTATCACGACAGGGTTGTTCTGTCTGGCTGCATGTAACAGGGGAGACAATAACTTCGATGCCACCGGAACCTTTGAGGCGACCGAAATACTGGTATCGTCCGAAGCTAACGGAAAGATCATGGAACTGAATATAGAGGAGGGCGACCGCCTCGATGCCGGAGCTATGTTAGGCTATGTGGATAGTACGCAATTGTATCTGAAGAAGATGCAGTTGGCTGCCGGCTTGCGTTCCGTAGACGTACGTAAACCGGATATCCGTAAACAGATCGCCGCCCTCGAACAACAGATCGCTACCGCCCGTACCGAGCAGCAGCGTATGGAGAACCTGGTTAAAGCCAAGGCCGGCAACCAAAAGCAGGTAGACGATATCGTAAACAATATCAAATATTTGCAGAAACAACTGGATGCACAATATTCGACCCTGAACAAAACGACCGGAGGTGCCGACGCGGAAGCCGAAAGCATCCTTTACCAGATTATGCAATTGGACGACCAGTTGCAGAAAAGCCGGATCGTAAATCCTCAGGCCGGAACTGTCCTGGTGAAGTATGCCGAACCAGGCGAAGTGACGGCTGCCGGTAAGCCTTTATATAAAATAGCGGATACCGACCTGCTCTATCTCCGTGCCTATATCACGGCCGACCAGCTTTCTACATTGAAACAGGGACAGGCTGTCCGTGTCTTTGCCGACTATGGCGAAAGCGACCGCCGGGAGTATCCGGGCACTATCACTTGGATATCGGATAAGTCGGAGTTTACCCCGAAAGGCATCCAGACCAAAGACGAACGGGCCAATCTGGTCTATGCCATCAAGATCGCCGTGAAGAATGACGGCTATCTGAAGATCGGGCAGTACGGGGAAACGGTGTTTAATTGAGAATAGAGAATAGGAAACTAATGGGTACGAACGAAGTAAAAATAGACAGTATATCCAAGAACTACGGCGACGTGGAGGCCTTGCAGGATATCACCCTCGATATTCATTCCGGAGAACTCTTCGGACTGATCGGACCTGACGGTGCCGGTAAGACTTCTTTGTTCCGTATACTGACTACCTTGTTGCTGGCAGATAAAGGGACGGCGACGGTTTGCGGTCTGGATGTAGTGCGCGATTATAAGAAGATCCGTACGATAGTTGGTTATATGCCGGGACGCTTTTCGCTCTACCAGGATCTGTCCGTCGAGGAGAACCTGAATTTCTTTGCAACCGTATTCAATACGACAGTAAAAGAAAACTATGAACTGGTGCGCGACATCTATGTGCAGATCGAACCGTTCAAGAAACGGAAAGCCGGAAAGCTATCGGGAGGGATGAAGCAGAAGCTGGCATTGTGCTGTGCCCTGATCCATCGCCCGGAAGTACTTTTCCTGGATGAGCCGACGACCGGTGTCGATCCTGTATCCCGTGTGGAGTTCTGGGATATGCTGGATCGCCTGAAGAAGCAGGGGATAACGATCCTTGTCTCTACGCCTTACATGGATGAAGCCTCCCGTTGCGACCGTATCGCATTGATGCGTTCCGGCCGGTGCTTGTCCGTCGATACACCAGTAGGCATCCGTTCCTCCTTCGGCAGGCAGTTGTGGACTGTGCGTTCGTCGGCTATGTATAGGCTGTTGGTCGACCTTCGGGCTTTTTCCAGCACCTATTCCTGTTATGCCTTTGGGGATGCGCATCATCTGACATTGAAAGAGGATGGCGGTGAGATGGATGCCCTGAAACAGTATCTGAAAGGAAAAGGATATACCGACGTGACGATAGAATCGGTGGAGCCGAGCGTGGAAGATTGCTTCATGGCATTATGATTAGAAAAAGGTTTCACCTTTTTCAGTTGACAAGTGACAGTTGACAAGTGACAGTTGGGCTTCGCGATCGGAACTAGAAAAAGGTGAGTTTTTTTATGAGGCTCCGACTCATGCCGCAGGCTCTCTTTTGCCGTCGGTTTTTAACCGACGGATAGATTAAATGCTCCGGCTTTGCCGGATCCTCTGTGGGTTTTAACCCCTTTCTTCATATAGGAAAGAAGCCCCGTTAATAAAGGGGCTTAAGCCCACAAAGGAAGAGGCTTTGCCTCCTGTCTTTTATCTCCGTCAGCTGAAGCAGACGGCAAAAGAGAGCCTGCGGCATGGGGCTTTGCCCCATAAAAGACAATGAGACAAATAGGCTCAAAACTGACAAAATATGAACTTTCATATAAATATATAATGAACGTAATAGAAACAAACAACCTGACCAAGCGCTTCGGAACCTTTACGGCGGTAGATCGTATCAGTTTTGAGGTAGGCGAGGGGGAGATCTTCGGTTTCCTCGGAGCTAATGGTGCCGGGAAAACAACGGCCATGCGTATGCTGTGCGGCCTGTCTAACCCGACTTCCGGTGAAGCCCGTGTCGCAGGTTTCGATGTATATAAGGAGACCGAACAGATCAAACGGCATATCGGCTATATGAGTCAGAAGTTTTCCCTCTATGGCGATCTGAAAGTGTGGGAGAATATCCGTCTGTTTGGAGGTATTTACGGTCTGCCGAAGAAAAAGCTAGCCGCCAAGACGGACGAACTGCTTGCGGTATTGAATCTGGAAGCCGAACGGAATACACTTGTCGATGCCTTACCTTTGGGTTGGAAGCAGAAGTTGGCTTTCTCCGTCGCCATCATTCACGAACCCCGTATCGTATTCCTGGATGAACCCACCGGAGGAGTCGACCCCGTCACCCGCCGTCAGTTCTGGGAGTTGATCTATCAGGCGGCTGAACGGCATATCACTGTATTTGTGACCACCCATTATATGGATGAAGCTGAATATTGCAACCGTGTCTCCATTATGGTGGATGGAAAGATCGAGGCACTCGATAGCCCGGCTGCACTGAAAGCTACTTTCAAAGCCGATAATATGAACGAAGTCTTTCATGCCCTGGCACGGAAGGCCAAACGAGGTGAATAGTATGAAACAGTTTCTATCTTTTATACGTAAAGAATTTTATCACATTTTCCGTGACAAGCGGACTATGATGATCCTGCTGGCGATGCCTATTATCCTGATTATCCTGTTCGGTTATGCGATTACCACTGAAATAAAAAGCGTACCTATCGCCATATTCGATCAGAGTCGGGATGAAGTGAGCAGAAAAATTACTGAACATTTGGGTGCAAGTGAGTATTTTAACCTGTATAAGATGATCGATAGCGAAGAAGAAGCCCAGTCCCTGTTTAAACAAGGCAAAGTGAAGTTGGCTATTATTTTCCCCGTTCAGTATGCATCGACTCCGGATGCATCCGTTCAGTTACTGGCAGATGCGACCGATCCGAATGAGGCAACACAGCTGACATCTTATGCAACGGCTGTTATCGCTTCAGCCAAAGCCGAAATACAAGGCAAATTATTGCAACCCTCGGGTGGTGGCGGATTGTCTCAGGCCGGGATTGTCCCGGTAGTTCATCTCCTGTATAACCCGATGATGAAAGGAGCCTATAACTTCGTGCCCGGTGTGATGGGGTTGATCCTGATCCTGATCTGTGCCCTGATGACTTCGGTCGGTATCGTAAAGGAAAAAGAGATGGGGACAATGGAAATATTACTGGTTTCTCCCATGAAACCAATTTACATAATTTTAGCTAAAGCAGCTCCCTATCTATTGCTTAGTATTGTGAATATCGCCACCATTCTCTGCCTGTCTTACTTCCTGTTGGAAGTGCCGATAGCGGGCAGTCTGACGCTGTTGTTTTCCATCTCCATACTGTATGCATTGGTTTCTCTTTGTCTTGGACTATTGATCTCCACGATAGCCGACACACAACAGGCTGCTATGCTGATCAGTGCTATGGTATTGATGCTTCCTGTGATCCTGCTTAGCGGCATGGTATTCCCGATAGAGAATATGCCCGATATACTGCAATGGCTCTCGAATATAGTACCTGCCAAATGGTATATCATCGCCGTAAAGGATGTGATGATAAAAGGACTTGGAGCGGGTGCGATCGTGAAAGAGATCGGTGTCCTGCTCTTGATGGTAGTTTTATTGGTAATCCTTAGTGTAAAGCGTTTTAAGACCCGTTTATGATAGAAAGTTATGAGAACATTACGATATTTACTTGAAAAGGAATTCAAACAGATCAAACGTGACCGGTTCTTACCCCGGATCATCTTCCTGGTTCCGTTGATGCAGCTGATTATCCTGCCTTTTGCGGCAAACTTTGAAATGCGTAATATCAATCTGGGGGTGATAGATAACGATCATACGGTCTTATCCACCCAGTTGACGGAGAAAATACTTTCGTCCGGCTATTTCCGTCTGACGAATGTTTCTTCCAGTTACGACCAGGCAATCGGCTCCATAGAGAGCAACGAGGCTGACGTGTTGCTGGAAATACCAGTCAACTTTGAAAAGGATCTGGGACGCGAAGGGCAGGCCGAAGTATTGGTTGCCGCCAACGCCGTAAACGGAACGAAAGGCGGGATGGGAAGCTCTTACCTGTCCCAGATCATTCAGGACTTTAACCGGGAGAAAGGTTTTACTTCCGGTTCGGCTCTCAGTGGCGGCATTCGCTCCACGAATCTGTTTAACCCGCATCTGAATTATAAGAACTATATGGTTCCCGGTATCATGGTCTTTCTGCTTACGATTATCGGAGGTTTTCTTTCAGCGCTGAATATTGTCAGTGAAAAGGAAAAAGGGACTATCGAACAGATAAACGTAACGCCTGTCCCTAAAACCTTGTTCCTGCTCTCTAAATTGATACCTTTCTGGATTATCGGCTTGATATTACTGACTATCGGTGCGCTTGTGGCCTGGATAATATATGGTTTGGTACCGATAGGAAATATGGGTGTTATTTATTTGTTTGCTGCTGTCTATCTGATCGCTTTTACCGGTTTCGGGTTGGCTATCTCGTCAATATCATCCACCCAGCAGCAAGCCATGTTTACTGCTTTTTTCTTTTTGATTATTTTTGCATTGCTAAGCGGGCTTTTTACACCGATCAGCAGTATGCCGCAATGGGCACAGAATATAACCTTGTTCAATCCAGTCCGTTATTTTGTGGAAACAATGCGTATGGTTTACCTGAAAGGAAGTACATTTTCAGACTTGAGCGGACATTTTATTATAGTTTGTCTTTTTGCTGTTTTATTTAATGTGCTGGCGGTTGTAAGTTACAGGAAAAAATAAACCAAACAGGTTTAAAAATAAAACTTTGACCTTTTATATGCTTTACAGCATACTTAACCAAATTTTACACAGATCATAGCTGTTTTTAACGCGACTCTTTTATATTTGATTCAAATCTGAAACAATATTTCAAATATGGAAAGCGTTATTCCAAATATGGAAAAAGGAGAAGAGAATTATAAGGTGCCTAATCTTGAAAAGGGGATTGCGGTGCTTGAATATCTTTCGCTCCGCCCACAGGGTGAGACGCTGCAGGATATTAAGAGTAAGTTGGATATCTCACAAACAACTGCTTACCGTATTTTGAATACATTGGTTCGTTTGGATTATCTTAACTATAATGAGGATACGAAGCGTTATAAGTTATCGAGAAAATTGCTAACTTTGGGTTTCAGATCGTTGAATGAACATAATTTACTGGAAACAGTTTTGCCTCGTTTGCGTGAGTTGCGCGATAAAGTGGGGGAGACTGCCTGTTTTGGTGTACTAGGAAATGAAAAGGGTATTTTTATCGAGCAGGCACAGGGACATCATACGTTCCGCTTCGTTCTGTCGCCGGGGAAACCTTTTGAATTGCACTGCTCAGCACCGGGAAAAGCTATCATGGCCTATCTGCCGAATACGGTTCGCGACCGTTATTTGTCGTATATGACTTTCGTAAAGTATAATTCCCGAACAATAACTACACGTGAAGCCTATTTGGAGGAACTGGAAAAAGTTCGTAAGGTAGGTTATGCTATGGATAATGAAGAAGAGCTAAACGGAGTGATTTGTGTAGGCGCTCCTATTTTTAACTATACAGGTTACCCTTGTGGAGCTATTTGGATATCCGGTCCTAAAGACCGGTTGACAAATGAGATATTTCGTTCGACGGTCGCTAATATTAAGGAGGTAGTACAATCTATCTCTGCTGAGTTAGGATATAGTAAGAACACAAAAAAATAACATACCATGAACACACGGAAATACATGTTTAAAAGCTCATTGGTGGCTTGTTTTGTCAGTTGTTGCATCTCCTTTGCTTCAGCTGACAACCCACCATTTTTCACCACAGACATCAAGCTGAATGATAAGGGAGAAATGCTTCTGACGGAAAAAGGCTTGAAACGGGTGGATATTTTCTCTGCCGATGGTAAGCAATTATTACGCTCTTATCCTATGGACGAAACACCGACAGGTATCCTTGTCGATGGGGATAAGGCTTATGTAACAACTTTCGAGAATACGGGGAAGTTGCAGATTTTACTGTTGGAATCGGGTAGGATAGAGGCGGCTATACCGACAGGTTCGGGAGCCTGCCATCCGATGTTCGGACCGGACAAGAAGACTGTTTATGTTTGCAACCAGTTCGATAACAGCGTATCGGAGATCGATCCGGTCAATCATAAAGTGTTGCGTACGGTGAAAGTACTTCGTGAGCCGAAGTCGGCTGTATTCAGCAAAGACGGTAAATATATGTATGTTACTAACTTCCTTCCGGCACAACGGGCCGACCTGGATTATGTTGCAGCTTGTGTTTCCGTTATCGAGATGGATGGTTTTACCAAAGTGAAAGATATTCAACTGGCTAACGGTAGTAATGCATTGCGTGGTATCTGTATCACTCCGGATGGTAAGTACGTTTATGTTTCCCATAACCTGGGACGTTTTACCGTACCGACTTCACAATTACAGCAGGGTTGGATGAATACCAGTGCTTTCAGTGTGATCGATACCGACAAGCAGGAATTTGTGGGTGCTGTGGTTGTAGATGAACCAGAAAGGGGAGCTGCGGGAATCTGGAGTATTGATTGTAATGAAGAGTCTATCTTTATTTCTCATTCGGGAACCCATGAGATAAGTGTGATCGATCATCCTGCATTACGCGAAAAGTTTGAGAATTATCCTAATAAAGCGATGTTGGATTATGACCTGAACTTCCTCTATGGTATCCGCGAACGTGTTCCTTTGCAGGGTAACGGTCCCCGTACTATGGTGCTGACAGCCGATAAGCTGATCCTTCCGACCTATTTTGCGGACGTACTGAACGTCGTAGATATCAATACCCGTGAGGTAACTGCTACCGAACTGAACCCGGGACGTACGGAGTCTGACATCAATAAAGGAGAGAAATATTTCAACGATGCCTCTCATTGTTTCCAGAACTGGCAGAGTTGTAACGGTTGTCACCCGGGAGACGCCCGTACGGACGGTATGAACTGGGACTTGATGAACGACGGTGTGGGTAACTCCAAGAACTGTAAAAGTTTGTTGTTTAGCCATGTTACACCTCCCAATATGATTTCCGGTATCCGTGCTTCTGCCGAAGTCGCAGTACGTGCGGGTTATAACTTCATCCAGTTCTTTGATATAACTGAAGACGATGCTCTGTGCGTAGATAATTATCTGATGTCATTGCGTCCGGTGCCCAGTCCTTACCTGGTGAATGGCGAATTGTCCGATAAAGCGAAAGAAGGACGTAAAGTGTTCGAAAAATTGGGTTGCGGCGATTGCCACAGCGGGCCTTATTATACGGATATGAAAATGCACCGTATCGGTGAAGATATTGAATTTGAAAAGGGATGGGACACTCCGACGTTAAGGGAGGTATGGCGTACAGCTCCGTATCTTTTCGACGGACGTGCCGCTACAATGGAAGAAGTGTTCGAAGTGCATAAGCACGGTATCGACAAGAAAGTTTCCAAAAAAGATATTGAGGCCTTAACTGAATATGTTAACTCACTCTAAGTAAGGAGGAATCGATGAATTATTGCGATAAGATAGAATACAACATTTACACTACTGAAAAAGCGGAATTTGGAAAGATGGTTGATAAGCTGCTTGCCCAGCTTCCGCAGAATGAACAAATATTCAGGCTAGCCTTTTTCGGTATGCCGAGTGATAACGAACAGTATGTTTCACGCCGTATATTGCTGCGTGAAAAGGTTCGTAAGTATTATGGGAATCATGAGCCGGTATTGAGCTATGTGTCTCAACCGCCGTTGAACGGAGGACTGATCCTTGAAGCCCATACATATACTCCCGATGCGGGAGATCATATTACGTATAAACATATCGGAACGTTCCCGTATGTTATACTGGAAAATGGTAGCGGCCGTTTTCTGTTTGCCGGAGGTTTCCATGGCGACGTTATAAATTTTGGTATCGAGGTACAATCGAAGGAAGTATTCCAATTGGTGTCCGACTTGATGCGGAGAGAGGGTTTCCCGATCAACAGTATCATCCGTCAGTGGAATTATATCGAACAGATCACTAAATTCGATGGTGACGACCAGCATTACCAGATATTTAATAACTCCCGTAGTGAGTATTATGCCAAGACGACCTGGGAGAACGGTTATCCTGCAGCGACAGGTATCGGTGCAAACCTGGGTGGTGTACTGGTTGATCTGGATGCAGCCGTATTCTCGAACCCGGATTGCTTTGCGACTCCGATCGATAATAAATTGCAGATTGCTGCACACGCTTACTCGGAAGGAGTGCTGGAAGCGGCTAACTGTAAAAAGACAACTCCGAAGTTTGAACGTGCAAAGAGTATGACCTTCGGCGACCGTGAGTTGATCTATATCTCCGGGACGGCAGCCATCCGCGGTGAAGAAAGCTTGATCGGAGTAGGGTTGGGGCGTCAGCTCCATATCACGATGGAGAATATTGCCGAACTGATCGGTGAAGCAAAACTGAAAATGCTCCGGGTGTATCTGAAAGACAAGTCATTCTATGAGGAAGCAGAAAGACTGTTGAATGACTACAAGTTGAATATCCCCATCTCCTATATGTGGGCGGATGTTTGCAGGGATGAATTACTAATAGAGATTGAAGGGATTGCAGTGTTATGATGACCTCTGCCGGATCATGTTGACCGTTTGACGAAAGAAAGCAAATATTACTAACATAAATTAAAAGCGAAATGAAAAAAGGATTAAGTATTAAAACAATGGCTGTAGGGCTTTTATTAAGTTCTATGGTGGCATGTACTGGCAACAAAACAAGTGACGCTACTTGTTGCAACGGAGAGGGCGGATGCACTGAACAATGCAAATGCGATAAAAATTCTAATTGTAAAACTAATAAAGAAATGACTTATTCTAAAAAGTACACAAACGCCGATTTCTATAAAGACGGCAAGTTCGATCAGGAAGTTGCTTTGAAAGCAATGAAAGACATGTTTGAATTCTACGGTGTTCCTTTCACCGACCTGATGGCTAAAGACATCTGGGTAACAGACTTCGGTTTGGGCGACTTCGAAAATGTAGGTATGGGGGGTATCTTCTGGATCAACGATGCAGAACACGGATACTTCGCTCACGCTATCTATCTGCTTCCGGGTCAGATGATCCCAGAACACGCTCACGTAAAAACCAAATTCCCGGCTAAACATGAAACATGGATGGTTGAAAAGGGATGGGCTTACAACTTCTCTGAAATTGGAGATGAAACTCCTAACGCTCCTGCAATTCCCGCTAGTCACGGTCCGATTAAGAGTAAGAACTTCACTATTCAGAAAGTGGGTGAAGTATTGCCTTTGAAGAAAATCGAATCATTCCACTTCTTGATGGCTGGTCCGGAAGGTGCTATTGTTGACGAATGGGCATGTTATCATGATAATGACGGTCTTCGTTTTACAAATCCGAAGGCTTCTCTGTAATCCAATTGTAGTTGTTAACACCTTATATTAAAGATACATGAATAAATATTTTTTATTAGTATCACTCTTCTTATCCTCCTCCCTTTTTGCTTCGGCAGCCCCGAAGCAAAAAAAGGTGGATACCTGGATTGATGCCTCCATCAAAGCCAAGACGGAACTGCGCAATGAGCTTCAAAAGGCCAATATGCCTGTCATTTCCACCTGGAAGAAGCACAAGGAAAAAGCAGAACCGTTTGCGGTTGATTTGAAAGGCGTGGATAAGCTGGTGCTTATTACTGCCGGTGGTCCGGACGGCTCTGATTACGACCAGGCTGTTTGGGGTAATGCCCGCTTAATTGCTGCCGACGGTTCTTCCGTATGGCTGGATGAAGTTCCTTTCGAATATGGTGTGGCTGGTTGGGCCAAACCAAAAATGAATGTGAATGCTTATGACCATGAGATCTTTATTGCTGGCAAAGAATACAAACATGGTGTATTCTGTCATGCAAATGGTACATTGGTTTATCCGATAAAAGGAAAATATGTTCGCTTTGAAGCTGAAGTAGGTATCGACGATACTTCTTCCGGTGGTAGTGTATATTTCCAGGCATTGAACGTAGTGCCTAAGTTCGTTGGCGACGAATTGATCGCTAAATATCCCGGACAGATCGGTATGTTGGGCGCAATGATGGACGGACTGGATACTTGGTTGATTACTCCCGATGCCTCTATCGAGAAGCAGGCGGTAGAATCATTAATCACCAAATTGAAAGACGGTTCATACTATAAAAGTGTTATCCAGCAGATCGCTGCCGAAAAGGATGTAAACACACAGATTCGTAAATATCTGGAGTTGTTTGAAAAGATTCAGGATGTTTATGCTGTGCAGAACGACCTCGAATGGTTGAACGTAGAAGCAATTAAACTTGCTTTTGCGGATATGAAAAAGCAGAAAGGTTTTGATGCTGCCAAATACGAACCGATGCTGAACGAGTTGGTACAACTCGAACAGAAAGGTTTCAGTGGTATTTACAAAGGCGACGAACAAGCATTGGCAAATGCTCGTAAGGCTTTGGGTAACAAAAAAGCTATCCTGTTGGGTAACCCGTTATTGGATGCAGACAAGATTGTAGCTGTTCGTTATAAGTTAGGTTCTACTGCCCGTCAGGCAATGGCTCCGGATCTGGGAACACAGGCTAATAACTGGAGTAACCAGGAATCTGCACGCCGTAGCGGTTTCAATGCAGAGATTGTCGAGCTGAGCGATCTGCGTGGCGACATGCAGATGAAGAGTATCTTCCGCCCCACAGTAGAAGATGCTTCTATTGCCGACCTGAGAATGCACTGGGATGCAGACCGTGTTATGTTCACGACATTGATGCCGGACAAACGTTGGAATGTATTCGAAGTAAAACTGGACGGAACCGGCTGCAAGCAGTTGGTTGAAAACGAAGAACCGGATCTGGAATTCTATGACGGTACATACCTGCCCGACGGACGTATTATCGCCAACTCTAACATCGGTTACCAGGGTGTACCTTGTGTTAGCGGTGATGACCCTGTTGGTAACATGGTTCTTTATACTCCGAAGGATAAGAATCTGCGTCGTTTGACATTCGACCAGGATGCCAACTGGAATCCGGTTGTAATGAACAACGGTCGTGTTATGTACACTCGTTGGGAGTATACCGATTTGACTCACTACTATTCCCGTATAGTAATGCACATGAACCCGGACGGAACAGAAAACAAAGCCCTTTATGGTAGCGGTGCTATGTTCCCGAACAGTACATTCGATATTCAACCGTTACCCGGACAAGGATCTGCATTTGTAGGTATCATTTCCGGTCACCACGGTGTTGCCCGTTCAGGACGTCTGATCGTATTCGATCCGAGCAAGGGACGTAAGAGCGTTGGCGGTATGGTACAGGAAATTCCTCACCGTAACCGTCCTATCCAGGAGTTGATCAAAGATGAACTGGTAAACGGCGTATGGCCGCAGTTCGTTAAACCGACAGCTTTGAGCGATAAATACTTCCTGGTTGCCGCTAAATTGGATCCGCAGTCATTGTGGGGACTTTATCTGGTGGACGTTTATGACAACGTTACTTGTTTGATGCAGGCAGAAGGTGAAGGTTATATCAGCCCGATCCTGGTGAAGAAAGCAAAAACTCCTCCGTCAATTCCTGACCGCGTTAAGCTGGATCAGAAAGAGGCTACTGTATTCATCCAGGATATCTATGAAGGCGAAGGTCTGCGTGGTATTCCTCGCGGAACAGTAAAAGAACTTCGTCTGCATGCTTACGAATATGCTTATGTGAAGACTCGTTCAGACCATAACTGGCATGGTATCCAAAGTGGTTGGGATATCAAACGTATCCTGGGTACTGTTCCTGTTGAAGAAGACGGTTCGGTTATCTTCAAGGTGCCGGCTAACACTCCGATCTCTATCCAGCCAATCGATAAGGATGGCGTAGCTATCCAGTGGATGCGTAGCTGGTTTACAGGTCAGCCGGGTGAAGTAGTCTCTTGTATCGGTTGTCACGAAGACCAGAACCAGATACCTATTCCTAAACGTGTGATCGCTTCTCAGAAAGCAGCTACTCCGTTGAAGGCTCCCGAAGGTGGTGTTCGCTCATTCACTTTCGACCTGGAAGTTCAGCCGATCCTCGATCGTGCTTGTATCGCTTGTCACAACGGTGAAGGCAAAGCATTCGACCTGCGTGGCGGTAAGAAAGATAAACTGGGTTATGGTACATCATATCTGAATATCCATCCGTACGTACACCGTCAGGGTGGTGAAGGTGATATGGTTGTTCTTCAGCCGTACGAATATCATCCTAACACAAGCGAACTGGTTCGTATCCTGAAGAAGGGGCACCACAACGTGAAGCTGACAGATGAAGAATGGTTGAAACTGTATAACTGGATCGACTATAACGCTCCTGATAAAGGTTACTTCGATGCTAACGTACTGGGTAAAGAAATCATTCCTTACCAGGGATTCGATCAGATCAAACGTCGTAAGGAACTGACTGACAAATATGCTAACGGCATGGGTGTAGACTGGAAGAAAGAAATCGCCGACTATGCCGATTATCTGAAAGCTCAAGGTCCGATCACTCCGGTAATGCCTGAAAAGTCTGCTCCTGTAAAAGAAAAGACATTGAAGGCTAAAGGCTGGCCGTTCGACAAGGCTGCTATCAAGGATATGCTTGCAAAAGAAACGAGCAACCGCAAAGAGGTTGAAATCGCTCCGGGTGTGAAGATTAACTTCGTTCGTATCCCTGCAGGTGAATTCGTAATGGGTAGCTATCGTGGCGAATCGGATGCTTATCCTACTGCCAAGGTGAAGATCGGTAAAGCATTCTGGATGGGTGAAATGGAAGTAACGAACGAACAGTTCAACGTTATCTATCCGGATCACGATAGTCGTTTCGTTGACCAGTTGTGGAAAGACCACGTGGTACAGGGTTATCCGGCTAACGAACCGAAACAACCGGTTATCCGTGTAAACTACAACGATGCTATGGAATATTGTAAGCAACTGAGCGAAAAAACAGGCTTGAACATTACGCTTCCTACCGAAGCACAATGGGAATGGGCTTGCCGCGCAGGTAGCGACAGTGATTTCTGGTATGGCGACATGAATACAGACTTTGGTAAATTCGAGAACCTGGCCGACAAGACTACTTTACTATTCGCAGTAAGTGGAGTAGACCCGAAACCGATGTCACCTAACTCTTATTGGTATAAGTATTATACTTACCTGCCTAAAGAAGAAGGTGTAGACGACGGTCAGTTGATCCAGACAGGTGACAAGGTTTACCAGGCTAACCCGTTCGGTTTGTATAACATGCACGGTAACGTTTCAGAATGGACTCGTTCAGATTATGTTCCTTATCCTTATAATGAAAAGGCTAAGGTCACTTCAGACCATAAAGTGGTTCGTGGTGGTTCATATATCGAACGTCCGAAGTTCTCTACCTCTTATGCACGTAAGGCGTACTATCCGTACCAGCGTGTATTTAACGTAGGCTTCCGTGTAATAATTGAAGACTAATCCACAAGATATGTCTAAAAGATAAAAATAGAAGATCAGACAGTTGTCCGGCTAGTTCCGGGCAACTGTTTATAAAAAAGCCCGGCAGTTTTAGTGGAGAAAGCGTACGTCTTTCAGGAAAAAAGCTTACGTTTTTTATCAGAATAAAGCAGCCTCTGATTGAATAGTAACAGGCTTGTAACAGAAATTCTTTATCTTTGGCGACATAACTTAATAAAACAACAAATGAAAGCAACTCTCGAAAGAATACTCTCTTCCTTTGTAACGACAATCGTTCTGTTACTCCTTTATGGTTTTGGTCTGGCAATCGCTACTTTTATAGAAAAGTACCATGGAACGCCGGCAGCCAAAGCAATGGTTTATTATTCCCCGTTATTCTTTCTGTTGCAATTCCTTTTAGTAGTTAATTTTATAGCCGTTCTTGTCAAATATCAATACATCAAACAACGCAGATGGGGACTGTTGATTGTTCATACCTCCTTTATTATCATCCTTTTGGGCGCACTTACCTCTTTCCAGTTTGGCGAAGAAGGTATCCTTCACCTTCGCGAAGGCGAAGCAACCGATCAGATAGCAGTCCGCTCGGGCGATCTGACCACTTTCCATACCTTACCGTTCACTGTTGAACTTGAGAAATTTACTTTGACCCGTTATCCCGGCTCTTCGAGTCCGTCTTCTTATGAAAGCGAAGTTTTGGTTCATGTAGATGGTACGACACGCCGCGAACGGATATTCATGAATAATATTTTAGATGTAAAAGGTTACCGCTTCTTCCAGGCTTCTTATGACCCGGATGAACGTGGAACCATCCTTTCTGTCAACCGTGATGTGGCAGGACGGAATATAACGTATACCGGTTATCTTTTGTTGGTGATCGGATTGGTTATTTCCCTTGTAGGGAAGAACACCCGCTTTATGAAACTGAGCCGTCGTATGAAAGAGTTGCGTTCGGTTACGAAGTCGGCTACGGTCGTATTGGTCTTATTGGCTCTCTCGGCAGTGTCCGCACAGGCAAAGGGGGAGGCTTCCCCCATGCTGGACGCCGTACAGAAATACAGGGTTACTCCGGAACATGCCGTTAAGTTCGGTTCGTTGCCCATACAATCGCGTAGCGGCCGTATGATGCCGGTCAATACATTCTCTTCGGAGATTCTTCGCAAGTTGCATAAAGCGGATAAGATCGGTAAGATGAATTCCGACCAGTTCCTCTTGAGTATGCTGGCTATGCCGGACATGTGGATGCGTGTTCCGTTTATTGCCCTTTCCAATAAGGAACTGGCTAATTACTATGACCTGACGGACGGCGAGTGTGCTTACCTTCAGGTGTTCGATAATAATGGAAACTATAAGTTACAGGAAAAGCTGGAAGAGGCCTACAACAAGATGCCGGCCGAACGCAACCGTTTCGATAAAGACCTGCTTAAACTGGACGAACAGATCAATATTTTCCACCAACTGATCAATCATCAGATGTTGAATCTTTTCCCGAAAGAAGACGATCCGAATCATACCTGGTATGCTCCGGGTGACGACCTGTCGTCTTTCTCCGGCAAAGACTCTCTGTTTGTATCCCGTATCATGGATTGGTATCTGGCCGAAGTGCAGGATGCATTGCAAACCGGTGACTGGTCGAAATCGGATGAAGTAGTCGATATGATCGCTACCTATCAGCAGGCCAAAAACAAAACACTGGATATCTCTCCGAAAAAGATAGAAACGGAGCTGAAATATAACAAGATGGATATATTCCGCTACTGTAAGATCGGTTACCTGATCCTGGGCGGATTGTTGCTCGTATTCTCATTTGTGATGCTGTTCAAGCAGAAGAAATGGATGACGGCAGGTATCTGGATATTGGGTATAGCTATCCTGGGTGTCTTCTTCTTCCACATGTTGGGGATGGGGATGCGTTGGTATATCGCCGGTTATGCACCGTGGAGCAACTCGTACGAGACCATGGTCTATGTGGCCTGGGCTACCGTATTAGCCGGTCTGTTGTTTGTTAAGCGCAGTACGGTGACCTTTGCGTTGGCTACCCTGTTCGGAGGCATTATCCTCTTTGTGTCGGGACTGAACTGGATGGATCCGGAGATCAACCCGTTGGTTCCGGTATTGAAATCGCCTTGGCTGATGTTCCATGTAGCGGTGATCGTGGCGGCTTATGGCTTCTTCGGTATCAGTTGCCTGATCGGACTGACAAACCTGGTGATGACAAGCATTGCAGGAAAGAAGAACACAGACTTGCTGAAAGCCCGCGTGAAAGAATTGACTATCGTCAACGAGATGTCGTTACTGGTCGGACTTACCTTGATGACGATCGGTACATTCCTCGGAGCAGTCTGGGCAAACGAATCATGGGGACGTTACTGGGGTTGGGACCCGAAAGAAACTTGGGCACTTATCACAATGGTTGTTTACGCGGTCGTAACGCACCTTCATCTGGTGAAACGCTGGTATAGCGACTGGTTATTCAACCTCTGCTCGGTAGTGGCTTTCTCCTCGGTATTGATGACTTTCTTCGGTGTGAATTATTTCCTGAGCGGTATGCACTCGTATGGACAGAACGATAATGTACATGGTATCTTCACTTATCTGTATATAGCCGGAGCGCTTGTTATCGTCCTCGGTATCTTGTCGCGGATCGGATATAATAAAACGAAGGATAAAGAATAAAATAGAATTAATTAAATAGTAGTTTAACATTAAATTTTAGTGATCATGAGAACATTTAATCATGTAGGTATTCTTACCAACGAAAACAAAGAAGGTGCTATGTTCAACGAAGGTTTGAACGTATGGTTAACGGATTACAGCAAGAGCCCTAATAAAATCGAATTCCTGAAATTTGATGATCCGGCTAAAAGTTGTTTACCTGATCTGGTAAAGACTAATGGTCACCTGGCTTACACTGTTCCTTCACTGGACGAAGCTCTGAAAGGTACTAAAGTGATCTTTGGCCCGGCTGTATGCGACGAACATCTGACTATCGCTTTCATCGAAGAAGAAGGCATCGCTATCGAATTAATGGAAATCAAATAATTTATAAACCTAAACAAAACAAGGAGGAAAAACACCATGTCAGAAATTAAGACTAAATTCATAAATGACCCCGAACAAGTAACTCCGGAATTACTGGAAGGTTATGTACTGGCTTATCCCGAACAGGTAAAACTGGCTGCTGAAAACATCGTTGTACGTGCCAATCCGAAAGGAGAAGACAAAGTTGCTATCGTTACTTTGGGCGGTTCTGGCCATGAACCCGCACTGAGTGGTTTCGTAGGCGACGGTATGTTGGATTGCTCCGTAGTAGGAGATATCTTTGCAGCTCCGGGTGCACAGCGTCTGTTCCAGGCTTTGCAGTTGATGAAACGTGAAGCCGGTATCCTGTTGGTTGTATTGAATCATTCAGGTGACGTGATGAGCGCAAACATGGCTTGCCAGTTGGCTGAACGTGTAGGTATCAAAGTAAAACAGATCCTGACTCACGATGATATCAGTGCCGGTATCGGTGCTCCGACTAACGATCGTCGCGGTCTGGCAGGTTGTGTACCTTTGTTCAAGATCCTGGGTGCTGCTGCCGACGAAGGTAAGTCTCTGGACGAACTGATCGAGATCGGTGAACGTTTTACAGCAAAGACAGCAACTCTGGCTGTGGCCATGCGTTCTTGTACACACCCGCAGAACAATGCAACTATCACCGACCTGCCTGACGGTGTTATGGAAATCGGTATGGGACAGCATGGTGAAGGTGGTGGCGGCCAGAAACCGTTGGTATCTGCCGATGCTACTGCTGCTGAAATGGTAGACCTATTATGTCAGCAACTGCAACCGAAAGCCGGCGACAAAATGATGCTTATCATCAACGGCGTAGGTGCAACTACCCACATGGAATTGAATATCATCTTCCGCAAAGCTTACAAAGAACTGGAAGCCCGTGGTATGGAAGTTGTATTCGGCCGTATCCAGGAAATCCTGACAGTACAGGAACAAGCCGGTTTCCAGATGATCATGGGTATTCTGGATGCAGATCATATTGACTATTTAAAGAACAAGAGTGCAAACGCACCTTATTGGACAACTATCGGTAAATAAACAAATAACATGAAACAATTGACAATCGAGGGCTTCCGTGCTATGCTGAATAACGCCTTAAAGCATATCAAAGCCCGTGAATACGAATTCTCTAAATTGGATGCGGTAATTGGTGACGGTGATCACGGACAAGCTATCGTAACTGCTTTCTCCGTAGTCGTTAAGGCTTCGGAAAAAGGTACGGAATTCAAATCTATGCTGAATGATATGGGATTTGGCGTAATGCTTGAAACAAGCGGATCGACAAGTACTTTGTTAGGCGCATTTTTCCTGGGTATGAGCGACAACGCTGCCGGAACCGAACTGGATGCGGCTGCTGTTAAGAAGATGTTCGCCGGAGGTCTTGCAAACGTGCAGAAACAGACACAGGCTAAGAAGGGTGATAAAACCATGATGGACGCCCTGATCCCGGCTATCGAAGCGATCGAAGCATCTTCTTCCGACGATATCAAGGAAATTATGACGGCGGGTGCTGAAGCAGCCCTGCGTGGTGCTGAACAAACCGTAAACATGAAAGCTAACTTCGGACGTGCCCGTAACTACGGCGAACGTTCTATCGGTTATGCCGATAGCGGTGCTACCTCCTGGAGCTGTATGTTCGCTTCTTTCGCAGAAGCATTATAATTGAGTAATTAACTTTTTAATTTAGAAAATAGAAAAATGGCAGATTTAGACGATTTGAGAGAAGGCAGTAACTTTGGGTTAGGTGTTGACTCTCAAAAACAAAGTTTCCATGTAAAGGGTGCTGAAAACCTTCCCTGGGGTATGAAAGATCGTTTGTCACGTATTTTCAACCCGAAAACAGGCAAAGCCGTTATGTTGGCTTTCGATCATGGTTTCATTATGGGCCCGACTTCCGGTCTGGAGCGTATCGACCTGAATATCGTACCGCTGGTAGAATATGCAGACTGTATCATGTGTACACGCGGTATCCTTCAGTCTACTATCCCGACAACTACAAATAAACCGATCTGTTTGCGTTCGGATGCCGGTACATCTATCCTGACAGAACTCAACGATAACGTAGTGATCGATATCGAAGACGCTATCCGTATGAACGTTTCAGCTATGGCTGTGATGTTGGCTATCGGCGACGAAGCACACGAAGCGAAAACGATCGCCAACTTGTTTGCTGCCGTAGATAAAGGATCTCGTTATGGTATCCCTGTAATGGGTGTGACTGCTGTTGGTAAACAAATGGCTCGCGATGCCCGCTACTTCGGTCTGGCTTCACGTATCTGTGCTGAAAACGGTGCAAACATCGTGAAGACTTACTATTGTGACGGTTTCGAAAAGGTAGTTGCTGCTTGTCCGGTTCCTGTGGTTATCGCAGGCGGTAAGAAGTTGCCTGAACTGGAAGCATTGGATCTGTGTTATAAAGCAATCAACGACGGTGCTGCCGGTGTCGATATGGGACGTAACGTATTCCAGTCTGAAAATCCGGTTGCTATGATCCAGGCTGTTCATGCAGTGGTTCATCAGGGATTGACTCCTCAGCAAGGATTTGAATTGTTCCAGGATTTATCAAAATAATCAAACTATAAACACCGAAGGGGCGGGGCTCTGCTCTGCCCCTCGTTGTATCTGAACATAACATAATACACACATTGAATTACCATGAAAAAAATATTCGCTTTACTGTGCTCCGCTCTTTTCTTGTTTGCAGCAACATCCTGCCAGCAAAAAGCTCAGAAGTTATTACTGGCCGGCTCGGGTTGGAATAAGATCGTTATTATCGACAAGAATACAAAACAGATCGAATGGGAACATCCCATACAAAAAGGTTGGGAGTGTAACTCGGCTGTGGCTACTCCGGACGGTAACATCCTGTTTGCTTATAAAAAAGGAGCAAAACTGATCACCCGCGATCAAAAAGAATTATGGAACATTCCGGCTCCGGATACTTGCGAAATGCAGACTGCACGTGTGTTGCCTGATGGTAACTATCTGTTGGCATGGTGTGGACATCCGGCTAAGATCATGGAAGTAAGCCCGAAGGGCGATATCCTTTCGGAAACGGTATATGAAACAGGTATCGAGAACCCGCATGCCCAGTTCCGCCAGGTGAACAAGAACAAGTCAGGTAACTACCTGATGCCTCTTTTCGCTACTTCTGAAGTACGTGAAATCTCTCCGGCCGGCGAACTGGTTAAAACAACCAAACTGGAAGGTACCCCGTATAGCACTGTATTGCTGAACAATGGTAACTACATGGTTGCTTGTGGCGACGGACATTCTTTGATGGAAGTAAACCTGGACAAAGGCGAAGTGGTTCGTAAGATCGGTGCAAACGATATCGACGGTGTTTCTTTGTTCTTCGTTGCTCAGTTGCTGCCCACATCTAACAACGGTCTGTATATCTGTAACTGGCAGGGACATGATCCGAGTGCTAAAGAATCGAACAATCCGCAATTAATGGAAATCGACGGTAACAACAAGGTTGTCTGGAGCCTGAATGACAATGATACATTCGGTATGATTTCTTCAATCAGTACAATCGATTAACGAGTTGACAGTTATAGCTTATATTGACAGTTGGCAATTGATAAGTAACAGTTTGTTTCATGAAAATGAATCTATTCGGCTGAAAGCCTAAATAACTGTCAACTGTCACTTGTCAACTGTCAACTATTTATATATCTTTGCTAAACGTTAAACCTAATAACAAAATTCAATATCATGAAATTGCAACCTATCGACATTTTCATCATTGCACTCTATCTGGTGGCGATGATCGTCATCGGTCTTGTACTGAAGAAAAAGGCGTCGAAAAACATGGACTCCTACTTTTTAGGAGGAAAAACATTACCTTTTTATATGTTAGGCTTGTCTAACGCATCCGGCCAGTTCGATATCTCGGGCACTATGTGGATGGTTACACTAGCCTTTATTTATGGAGTAAAAAGTGCCTGGGTTCCCTGGCTGTGGCCCGTATTTAACCAAATCTTCCTGATGGTTTATCTTTCTGTCTGGCTGAGAAGGTCGAATGTATTGACCGGAGCCGAATGGATACAGACACGCTTCGGAAAGAACCGGGGCTCCAATTTGTCGCATACAATTGTCGTTATCTATGCCCTGATCGGTGTACTGGGCTTCCTGAGTTACGGCTTTATCGGAGTAGGTAAGTTTATGGAGATATTCTTCCCCTGGGATTTTGTTTCCCAGTATGTTCCGTTCAATATTCCGGCCGAATATGTGCCGCATGCTTATGGTATATTCTTTACCGCTATTGCTACTATTTATGTGATGTTGGGCGGTATGTTGAGTATTGTGTGGACGGATGTGGTCCAGTTTGCTATTATGACGGTGGCAGGTATAACCATAGCCGTTATTGCTATGATGAAAGTAAGTCCGGAAACGATAGCCTCTATTGTGCCTGCCGGTTGGGATAGCCTGGTGCCCGGATGGACACTCGATATGAAATGGACGGATATATTCAGTGACGTCAACGAAAAGATCATGAACGACCAGTACGGTTTGTTCGGTATCTTTATTATGATGATGCTCTTTAAAGGTGTATTCAATAGTATGGCTGGTCCTGCGCCGAACTACGATATGCAGAAGATCCTTTCCTGCCGTAACGGTAAGGAAGCTGCCCTGATGAGTGGTTCCGTTCCTGTGATCCTATTAATACCGCGTTATCTGATGATCATGGGCTTTACGATCCTTGCCTTGGCCTTCTTTAAAGACCTGGATCTGACAACAAAAACAGGAGCGATCGACTTCGAGCTGATCCTTCCGAATGCGATCAACCAGTTCGTGCCTGTCGGTGTATGCGGTTTGCTGCTTGCCGGATTGCTTGCGGCGTTTATGTCGACATTCGCTTCTACGGCCAATGCGGCTCCGGCTTATATCGTGAACGATATTTATAAGAAATATATTAATCCGAATGCCAGCAATAAGACGATGATCCGTGCCAGTTACATTGTGACGGTTGGCGTTGTGGTAGTCAGTGTGGTGATCGGGTTCTTCGTAGAGAGTGTAAACTCTGTCCTGCAATGGATCACTTCGGCTCTGTACGGCGGATACATTGCTGCTAACTTATTGAAATGGCATTGGTGGCGTTTCAACGGGAACGGTTATTTCTGGGGAATGATTACCGGTATCCTGGCTGCTATGGTATGCCCGTTTATCTTCGATGGTTACACGATGGTGGATGGACACTTCGTAGAAAGAGTAGGAGAGTATGCCAACAATGCACCGATGTTGCCTTTGTTCTACTTCCCGGTGTTGCTGGTGGTATCGTTGATCGGTTGTATCGTGGGAACTTACTCGGCTCCTCCGGTGGATGACGAAACACTGGAACGCTTCTATATCACCGTACGCCCCTGGGGTTACTGGAAACCGGTTTACAATAAGGTCGTTGCCAAATATCCGCAGGTGAAAGCCAATAAGAACTTTAAACGCGATATGTTCAATGTCGCTATCGGTATCATCTGGCAGATGTGTCTGACCATCATTCCGATGTATATCGTGATCCGCGAAGGAATGCCGCTGCTTACCAGTGTCCTGATCCTGGCTATTACTACCTTGGTCTTGAAGAAGAACTGGTATGACAAGATGAGCAAGGACGAAGTGGAATATAATGCGTTGATGAAAGAGTTGAATCTGGATGAAAAGAGGTAATTTTGCATTGTCAATTATAAAATAAATCAACAAGAAATGGATAAACTGAAAATTGTAGGCGAACCGCTGCCTGATATGCCTTGGGAAGATCGCCCGGCTGATTGTAAGGATGTGATCTGGAGATATTCGCAGAACCCTGTAATTCCACGCGATATTCTCCCCACATCCAACAGTGTATTCAATAGCGCTGTCGTTCCGTTCAAGGGAGGTTATGCCGGTGTGTTCCGTTGCGACGATACAAACCGTCGTATGCGTCTGCATGTCGGTTTTAGTGCGGATGCTATTCACTGGAGTATCTCCGAGACAAAGCTCGAATTTGAGTGCGACGACAAAGAGATAGGAGAGTTCGTATACGCATACGACCCGCGTGTCTGCTTCATCGAAGACCGTTATTATGTTACCTGGTGTAACGGGTATCACGGCCCGACGATCGGTGTGGCTTATACATTCGATTTCGAAACATTCCATCAGCTGGAAAATGCATATCTGCCTTTCAACCGTAACGGTGTGATGTTCCCTCGTAAGATCAACGGTAACTATGCTATGTTGAGCCGTCCGAGCGATAACGGTCATACTCCGTTCGGTGATATCTTCTACAGCGAATCGCCTGATATGTGTTTCTGGGGAAAACATCGTCATGTAATGGCTCCGGCAGCGTTCGAAGATAGTGCCTGGCAGTGTATGAAGATCGGTGCAGGTCCTATTCCAATCGAGACATCGGAAGGTTGGCTGTTGATCTATCATGGCGTATTGCGTTCCTGCAACGGTTATGTATATAGCTTCGGTTCCGCACTGTTGGATCTGGATGAACCCTGGAAGGTGAAATTCCGTTCGGGTCCATACCTGTTGTCTCCGCAGAAAGATTATGAATGCATGGGAGATGTTCCTAACGTGGTATTCCCATGTGCTGCTTTGCATGATCCGGAGTCAGACCGTATCGCTATCTATTACGGATGTGCAGATACTGTAACTGGGCTTGCCTTCGGTCGTATCAGTGAAATCATTGAATTTACGAAGAAGACATCTATTGTATAATTCATTTCGGTATAACTGAAATAAGAATTACTTTTCAAATAAAGGATTTCCTGGGTCAAAGTACATTTCTTTGACTTTGGAAATCTTTCTTTTTTGTCTGGATGATAACCTTGTCCATACGTAACGTACCAAAACAAAAAAACCTCAGAAAATAAATTTCTGAGGTTCTCTGTGGGCAGTGATGGATTCGAACCACCGAAGTCGAAAGACAGCTGAGTTACAGTCAGCCCCATTTGGCCACTCTGGTAACTGCCCTAAAAAGTTGACAGTTGGTAATTGACAGTTGACAGATTTAAAACTGGAAAGTGACATTAACTGTCAACTGTCAACTTTCCACTGTCAACTCTTTTTGAGCCTCTTGTCGGATTCGAACCAACGACCCCGAGATTACAAATCACGTGCTCTGGCCAACTGAGCTAAAGAGGCATTCAGTATTTCTGTTTTGCGAGTGCAAAGGTAGTGATTATTTTAAACCGTGCAATAGTAGTGGCCGTTTTTTTCTGTGTTTTTTCTCTTGTTCCGTTTCAAAAACAATCTATCTGTCTGATTTGTAGTTGAAAAAGAATGTTTATTTTTTTTCATAAAATAGCAAGTGTGAAAATAAATTCTTATTTTGGCAATTCATATAATATTCACTTAATCTATAAATCTATTATCATGAGTATTAACAGAAGACAATTCCTAAGAAGATCGCTAGCCGGAAGTGCTGCTATCGTTGTAGGTAAAGAGCTGGGAGCATCTACTCCGGCTGCAGTAGGAGTTTTACCGCTTCAGGGCGAAGATACCAGTCCGCCCGCCAGGGG